>JASJCE010000016.1 GCA_030066155.1 Desulfobacterales bacterium
ATGTCCTTTTGAAATTATTCAGTGCGAAATTTGTCTTTTGCGTTTTTTGCGCCTTTTTGCGGCTATATCAAAATTGTTGGAGGTGCCACAAAATGCGCACCTCCTCTAACCTAAAAAGAAATCCACATATTTTCTCAGTTTCGTCCCAAACGAAACTGAGAAAATATTTAGTGCGACTTGGCCCGGGTCCAGGCTTCATCCATGATGCGGTTGTCCTTGCCCAGATCCTTCGTAAAGTAAAGCGTTTTCATGATTTCCGGCGGCGGCCACACGCCGGGGTTTTCCAGATCCGCTTTGTTCAGATAGGGCCGCGCGGCGTCGTTGGGTGTCGCAAAGTGGTTGTAGTTGGTCAGAGATGCATTGACTTTGGGATCCAGAATCCAGTTGATCCATTTGTGGGCCGCATCCGGATTGGGGGCTTTGGCCGGTATGCACATGGAATCGAGCCAGATTTCACTGCCCTCTTTGGGCACCACAAACCCTAAATTTTTTGGATCCTCGGCAATGGCCTGGATGGCGTCGCCATTGTAAACAATTGCCGCGGTGGCGGCATTCGCCACAACATCATTCTTGCCGCCCACACCGCCTTTGAAGCCCAGGCACGAGCCGCGCTTTTTGGTTTTGATCAGCAGCTCGGCAGCCGCCTTGAGTTCCTTGGGGTTAATGCTGTTAAAGTCATATCCCAGATACAACAGGGCGACCCCCATCATTTCCCGCACCGAATCGATCAGTGCAAACGGCCCCGGATCCTTTTGGGGATCGAATATGACGGACCAGCTCTGGGCGTCGGCCTCCTTGATGCGGTCTTTACGGTACATCAGGCCCACGGTGCCCCACTGCCAGCCGGCCGAGTATTTGTTGCCCGGATCGAAGGTGGTCTGCCTGAACTTCGGTCCCAGGTTCTTCAGATTGGGAAGTTTGGAATGGTTCAGGGGCTGGATCAGTTTCAGATTGATCAGGCTGGGCATAATGTAGTCCGAGGGCACAATGATGTCATACTGGGAGACACCGCCTGCCTGGAGCTTAGCCATCATTTCCTCGTTGGATTCGTATAGATCCAGCCGAACTTTGATGCCGGTGGCCTTTTCAAAGTCCCTGGGCATGTTTTCCTCATCCATGTATTCCGACCAGATGAAGATCTTCAACTCGTCCGCTGCAGCGAGAGCGCTACCGCCAATCACGATGGACAACACCAGTAACAATAACGTTAGGCGCTTCATTTTCTCCTCCTTTTTATGCAATTGTTTGTTGTTTGTTGTATGTTGTTTGCAGTCAATTACGATCATGTATATTTTAGAATTCTTCATCCACAACTGACAACTTACAACGTACAACTCACTTCATTTATTTCCGCGTAAATCGCTCCATCCCGATAATCATCACCACCGTAATGAGGACGACTAAAGTGGACAACGCATGGATCTGGGGCGTGACGCCCCGCCGGACGGCGGCAAATATGAACAGCGGCAGGGTAACCGAGTCCGGACCAGCCGTAAAAAAACTGATCACAAAGTCATCCAGGGAAAGGGTAAACGCCAGCATGGCGCCGGCCACAATTCCCGGGAGCAACAGCGGTAATGTCACCCGCCACAACAAATAAGGGGTGCTGGCAAACAGGTCCCGGGCGGCCTCCTCCACATCCCGGCCGATGGTCACCAGACGACTGCGAACCACCAGGGCCACGAAGGATATCTGAAACGTGATGTGCCCGATGATCATGTTGAACAGCCCGGGCTCGAATAAAGAGGACAAGCCCCGCAACAGTCCGAATGCCACCACCAGGGCCGCTGCCAGAATGATATCGGGAATCACCACCGGAATGTGCAGCACCAGGTCCAGAAACGTATTGGTCCTGCGGCTCCAGGGAAACCGATCCATACCGATGGCCAGGATTGTTCCCAGAACGGTCGCCATAAGGGTGGAAACCACTGCCAGAACCAGCGTATTCCAGGCCGCTTCCAGAATAAATTCGTTCTGAAGGAGTTTGAGGTACCAGTCCAGGGTAAAGCCTTTCCAGACCAATCCGTAACGGGTGGCGTTAACGGAAAACACGGCCACGGCAACCAGGGGCAGATACAGAAATCCCATGGTAAAAACGGCCGTCGCGCTTATCAAAGGATGGGATCTTCTCATATGTATTCGATGTCCTTGCTTCGGCGGCGATAGAGCTGCAGGCTGATCATCGTCAGAACCATCAATCCCATGCTGATCGCGGCGCCGAACGGCCAATCCCGGCTGGTACCGAACTGCTGCTGAATCAGGTTGCCGACCAGCATATATTTGGCGCCGCCGAGCAGATCCGGCACGACAAACATCCCCATGGCGGGAACGAATGTCAGGATGACACCAACCGATAAACCCGGCAGGGTCTGGGGTAAAATGGCCTGGGTAAACACCCGGATTTTCGAAGCATAGAGGTCCTGGGCGGCTTCCACCAGCGACCAGTCCAGACGCTCGACGCTGGAATACAGCGGCAGTGCGACAAACGGGAGAAACATGGAAACCATGCCCAGGTAAACGGCAAACGCATTCGGATACAGGGGGTTGCCGGCCGGAATCAATCCCATGTAAGACGCTAATTTGGCGAACGGCATTTCCGGGGCCAGAATCAGAAACCAGGCGTAGGTGCGAATCACCATATTCGTCCAGAACGGTATAATGACCAGGGTCAACCACAGGTAGCGTGACCGCTCGGGACGGGCACAGATGAAAAATGCCAGGGGATAGGAAAGCGCCACCGACATGGCGGTGGTTACGAATGCGACCCAGACGGAGCGCAATACGATGACGATATAGTCGGCTGTCCATCCAAACAGGCTGAATCCTGCCAGACGTTTGTAGTTTTCGACGGTAAATATCCATTCCAGCTGGCCGTACGCGCCACGGCTGGCGAAGCTGACCACAATCAACACCAGACCGGGAAGCACCAGGAACACCATCAGCCACAACATGCCGCCCCCCAGAAAATACAGACCGCGTTTGGTCAGATTCTGTTGGGTGGTTAATTCACCGTACCAGATCAGCAGCTTATTCATCCAGGATCACCAGCCCTTCCTCCGGGAGTTCCAGCCAGACTTCATCATCCACCTCAAAGTCGCGTTGGGCCGGTGTCCGCACCCGCAGCGGTCCCGGCTCGAGCCAGAGGTCGACATTGGTTCCCCGATAAATAGCTTCGGTCACCTTGGCTTTAATGCCGTTTTTTTCCGGTTGCCCCTCGGCAATTCGTATTCGCTCGGGGCGAATGGCCACCGTTCCCTGGTTCCATTCCGGGGTTGCGGTCAGATTAATAAATCCCATCTCGGTATCGATGCCGCCGGCTCCTTTACGTCCCGCTATCAGGTTGGCGGCACCTAAAAATTCAGCCACGAACCGGGTTTGGGGCTGCTCGTAAACTTCTTTGGGGGTGCCGAACTGAATAATTTTTCCGTCGCTCATGACGGCAATCCGATCAGATACCACTAAAGCCTCAGCCTGATCGTGGGTGACCAGAATAAAGGTCTGGCCAAGTTTGCGCTGCAGTCGCCGCAACTCCACCTGAACCTGGGCTCTCAACCTCGCATCCAGCGCAGACATGGGCTCATCCAGCAACAAAACCTCGGGCTCATTTACCAGGGCCCGGGCCAGGGCCACCCGCTGCTGCTGGCCGCCGGAAAGCTGATGGGGAAAACGACTGCTCATTTCTTCCAGTCCCAGCATTTCCAGACGCCGGTCAACGCGGGTTTGAACTTCATTTTGGGGAAATTTGCGCGAACGCAGCCCGAAGGCCACATTCTCAAAAATGCTGAGGTGGGGGAATAAGGCGTAGCTCTGAAATACCGTATTAACCTGCCTTTTGGTGGCCGGGAGCGATGTAATATCCTCACCGCCCAAAATCACCTGACCGGAATCCGGCAATTCCAGTCCGGCGACAATCCGCAGCAGCGTGGTCTTGCCGCAGCCGGAAGGGCCCAGCAGGGTAAAAAATTCCCCCTCCCGGACTTTCAGGGAGACATTCACCAGAGCCTTGACATCCGCGTAATTTTTATCGACATTAACAACAGACAGGCCCTTCTCACTATCAGCACTCATAAACGTTACCCCACAGACGTCGGAATCGCTGTTACCAGACCAGCCACTCGATTTTGGATTGCGGATTGCGGATTTTGGATTGAAAAAACTAGAATCATGACCAAGTTATAAAGCGAACCGCATAATATCGAATATCGAACTGCAGAATGTCGAAGGGTGGATTCGCTCCGCTTAGTCATTTTTATAGAAAATTGGTAAAATACCTCAAGTCGACATTCGTCACTCGTCATTCGCCATTCCGATCATCCCATATAATGAACGGTTCGCGGCACCCTGACCGCATCCTCGCGTATGTTCTCGGCTAACCGGTTGCGTTTTTCAGCGGGCGACCCTTTGCTGATGCGCTGCTTCATCTGGGCTCCCCGCAGCTTCCGTAAAATGCTGTCCGGTTCCTTGAACACCAGCGCACCGAATTCACATTCCGATACACAGGCAGGTGTGCCGCCGCACAGATCACATTTAAACGCCAGGCCGGAATCATATTGCTCGATCATGCCGTAAGGGCAGGCGGCCACACAATCGCCGCAGCCGTCACACTTGTCGGCATCCACCACTACCACACCCCGTTCGTTTTTAAAGATGGCCTGCTCCGGACAGGCCTCCATACAATCCGGTTTAGGGCATTGAAAACAAATGCTGGGCACGGAGTAGCCATTCAGGGGGAAGTTGTTGATCTGAACTCGGGCCTTGGCCGGCATAAACATGCCCTCCTTGACCGCCGAACAGGCGTACGTGCAGCGATTGCAGCCCGTGCAGCGATTCGGAATGGCCAACAGGTGCTTTTCCATTATTCCTCCGCTTTTCTAATTTTCAAAAGATTGAACGTTCAACATCGATATAGCCGCAAAAAGGCGCAAAAAGCGCAAAAGTAAATCTACAATATAGATAATTTCAATGGGTTATGAAATCGAACGGCCAATGTTCAAAGTCCAACGTCGAATAATGTATTCCATTGATTTTAAATTGAAAAACATGCAGTGCCAGTGTGCCCCGACAAGTATACCCTTGAAAATTCTACTCGGCGGCCCTTCACCAAGCTTGGCGAAAGCACGTAGAAGTGAGCACGCCGCGGGCTGCAATTCGTTCGTCAAATAAAATCGATTAAGCGCAGCGTCATCCACATTGGACGTTCGACGTTGAATGTTGGACGTTGGACGTTCGTCAGTTTCTTTTTCGATCAGACTGGCCGATTTTTGGCCAGAGGCGCCGCTCTTATGAAACTCCATTCAGTTGCTTGTACCGAACAATGTCAATCGCGGTTACAAACCGCTCCCACGATCTAAATCGCACTCCAGAACCGCAGAATCTACCCGAATCGGACATGTGTCGAGAGACTGAAACCCGAAACCTGAAACCTGAAACCTTCTTCTCCCTGAAACCTTCTTTTCACCATTCAGATTCCCTGCAAACCCAGCTCGTTCAATTTCTCGTCGCCGGGTATTCCATCAGCTCCCCACCCCCGCAGATGATAATAGAGCGACTTCATCTCTTCCAAATTATCTTCGCCCAATACCCGACCATCGTGGGGCCCATTTTTTAGTGCCTGACGGGTAATTTTTGCGGATAGGGCATCATCTCGAGCGCTGATTCCTGCTTTCAGGTTGAATATCCGATTCAGATTCCAGATACGCTCGCCGACTCTGTCAAGGTCTTTGGCCGAAATCTGGCGCCCCAATCCGGCAGTCAGCAGGTCCGCCATAATCGCCGTATCCACCGATCCCCAGAAGTCACAAAAACACATCGACCACTTGGCGGCATTTGCGTTTTGCTGATCGATCACATCCTGGGTCAGGGACTTCAGTTTAAACGGATCTTCCGCGAATATCGGAAATGCACGCAGGTGGCAGGCGCCCCGCTCGCTGGTGGCATACGCCAATCCCATGCCGTAACTGCCCCGGGGATCATAAGCCGGCATTTCCAGCCCCTTGGCGTGGGCGGCCTCGTCATCGGCATTGTATTTAGCAGCCAATTTGGCGGCGCCCAGAGCCAGGTCTTTGCCCCGTTCCGTGCTCAAAGCGGCAATTTCGGTGATCACATCGAGATAAGCTCGCGCGTCGCCGAAACTCAGCCCATAATCTCGTATCTGATCCTCGCTCATCTGCATCGCCAGTCCGATAGTGGCCCCGGTCGACATGGTATCCAGCCCCAGATCATCGCACAGGCGGTTGAATCGCATGACCTGCTCCAGGTCGTTAATCTCACAATTCGATCCTCCCAGACAGAGGGTTTCGTATTCCGGTCCCTCCATCTGCACGCCGTTCAGTGAGGTAAAATTACCGCAGCCCAGCGGACAGGATGCGCACGCCCGATCTCCAATTTTGACCGCTTGAATCGCTTCGGAATCCAAATTTTGGCGTCGCGGATTGACGCCGTCACGATAATTCCGCGTCGGGTGAATTCCCATTTCATTGGTGACATCGATCAGCATCGGAGTACCGTCGTATTTGGCCCACAGGTTATCGTCGGTAAACAAATTATCCGCCTGGTGACCGGACAACTTCTCCCAGAAAACGCCCATGTCCGCTACTTGAACACCGCCGGTGCCTTTGCAGGCAATCGCCTTTAAATTTTTGGCACCGAAAAGGGCACCTGCTCCGCCGCGTCCCATCTGTCGGTAAGATTCAGAGCCGATGCAGGCATACGTCACCCGATTTTCGCCGGCCGGACCGATGGCAAGGCTTTTGGTGCCCGGTCCCATCTCTTGAGCCAGCCACTCCTCGGTTGCGAATATGCCCTGGCCCCATATATTACCGGCATCCACGATGCGGATGTGGTCGTCTTCGATACGCAGATAGACCGGCCGATCAGCCCGGCCGGTGATGACGATGCCGTCAAATCCGGCAAATTTGAGCTCCGGTCCGAAAGCGCCGCCGACATTGGATTCGAAAATGGTGCCGGTGTGCGGTGACTTGGAAACGAGGCACAAACGCGAAGCGGTGGGTGCCAGGGTACCGCACAGGGGTCCGGTCATAATAACGATTGGGTTTTCGGCTGACAACGGATCGACTTTGGGGTCGGCAAGGTGATAGAAATACCGGGTCGCCAGTCCCCAGCCGCCGATGTAGTCTTTTAGCCACTCCTGCCGGATTGGTTTGGGCTCGATCCGGCGGGTCGTCAGGTCGACATGCAAGACCTGCCCGGCGTACAGATTCAGCGGCACCGGACGACGCGGCACTTCGATGGTTTTAAAGACATCCTCGAGACGATTCAACACTTCATCCAACAGCGTCTGAGGGACATTCAGGGCCGGTTCAAAGCGAATCGTGCGGGCGTTGGTCAGGGTGCCGGCGGTCAGAACGCCCCGTGAAAATAATCCGGCGGCCACTTTGTAACCAATGCCGTCGGTCGGAAATTCCATGCCGATCAGCAGGCCCAGACCCCGAGCTTTGGCCAGTACGCCGGGATAGCGGTCCTGCAGTTGCCGTAACTGACTTAGCACATATTCGCCCTTGGCTTTGGCCTGGCCAGCCAGGTCTTCTTCGAGCAAGACGGTGATTGCCGCAAGGGCTGCCGAGCAGGCCAGGGGGTTGCCGCCAGTGGTGGTCGTATGCATAAACGGGTTGGGTTCCATGCATTGCCAGACTTCAGGAGTTGAGAAGAAAGCCGACATGGGCACCACACCACCTCCCAGTGCTTTTCCCAGACAGAGGATATCAGGCGTCACATTCCAATGGTCGACGCCAAAAATCTCACCGGTTCGACCCATTCCGGTCTGAACTTCATCCGCTATGAGCAACACGTTGTAATGGTTGCAAATTTCTCGCAGCCGGGGCCAGTATTCAGCCGGCGGAACCACGGCACCAGCTTCACCCTGAACCGGCTCTGCCACCACAGCGGCGATATCGTCTCCGACCGCCTTGGCTGAAGCCAGGGCTTGCTCTACAGCATCGGCATTTCCGAACGGGACATGCCGAACTCCCTCCAGAAGGGGCAACAACGGCTCTCGAAACATTTTCTTGCCCATCAGCGACAGCGATCCCAGGGTCTTGCCGTGAAACGCCTTCAACATGGCAATAAATCCCTTGCGCCCCGTGTAGAGCTTGGCCAGTTTCATGGCCCCTTCGACGGCCTCAGTGCCCGAGTTGGCAAAAAATCCGTACTGTATTTTTCCCGGGGTCAAGAGGGCGAGGATCCGCGCTAATTGTGCCCGCAGCGGATCGAGCATCTCCTGGCTGTACTGGGGTGATCGATCCAGCTGCGCTTTGACCGCAGCCACAATTCTGGGATGGCGGATGCCATAGGAATATAGCCCGAAGCCCCCGAGCAGATCGAGATATTCACGGTCCAGCGCATCCTTCAGGACCGATCCTTCGCCGGTCCATTCGGTCACGGCAAAACTGGTGGCTTCAGTTACGGATTTGCGGTAGTCCAGGAAACCTTTGTTGATGTGGTCGCGGAAATTGCGGACGGTTTTGCGCGCAATTTCCTCGCGGACCTCTACCGGCGTCTCCTTTGGGGGCGTGAGGATGGTATCTACCATTTGTTTGGCTTCATCCAAAGCCGCATTCAGATCTCTCCCCCTGTAATCGCTGGTGTAATCTTCATCGAAATCGCGCATACGTCGCTCTCCCGTGTTTCATGGTTATTGACCGGATTTTTTCGGAATCGAATATTACAATTTCTTCAAATGGCTCATTATCAGTCAGAAAATGATAATGGAATTCCAGACCTTCCATCTGGGTGACGATAAGGTCGTTGGAGAAATTCGGGTGCTTGGTATTTTTGAATAAAAAATTCGACCCATTCAAGGGTCAAATTTTCTTTGGTTTTGAAATAGTGGATAATCAAAGGCGGGCGGATATTAATGCGTTTGGCAATTTTGCCGATGGAGGCACCATCAAATCCCTCCTCCATCAAGACCTGATAGAAGTTCTCAAGAATCTCAGGTTTTTGGGTATCAGCTCGTTGATTTTTGCGCATGATATCCAGGTTTGTTCATACCAATGTTCATACCAATTCTTTAATGAACATTCAATAAATAAGGTACTTAATGTCTGCCCGGATTGTTTGTCAATAAGAAATTTCAACGCGTCGAATTCTGCTGAAGGAATTAAAGCCTTTTCCAAAAATTGCCGATAAGGTTTTTGTATCTGCTGCATGAACATGATGGCGATAACCATTATTAGGCTATGCATTTCGAGGCACGGCGCTCCGCTGATGCCACTAACCCATTCATGGTTCATTGCGCCCCAATTCACAAATAATAACGGTTGCCGCAGGCTGAAGCCTACTGGATCCTAACCCCGGGTCCGGCTGCAGCTATCTGGAGATACTGGAAAAAAATGCAAGAGCAAACGACAATGCCAAATGGGTCCACCACGGGATTAAAATCCGAGGCCCAAGCCTACCATGGGGCAACTCTGCCGGCTGAAAACGGACCTGCGGATATCAATCACCTGATTTCTGCCCTGCCAACGATTTTAATCGGTCTGTCAAAAGACAGCAAAATCGTCCTCTGGAATTCCCAGGCCGAGATCATACTTGGAAAGACGACATCGGAAGTAATGGGAAAGCCGTTGCAACGGTGCGGCATCGACTGGGATTGGGACAAAATTGCCGGGGGAATTCGCGCCAGTCAAAGCGCCAGCCAGCCGACCCGGGTGGATGATATCCGTTTCCAGCGCTCGGACGGAGAAGAAAGATACCTGGGCATGACCATCAATCATCTGGCCGGTGACAGTGACAGCAAGCTGGGATCCACCATTATCGGCGCCGATATTACCGATCGTAAAAAACTGGAGACACAACTCCAGCAATCGCAAAAAATGGAGGCCATCGGCCAGCTGGCCGCCGGAATAGCCCACGAGATCAACACACCAGCCCAATTCGTGGGGGACAATACCCGTTTTTTCCAGGATGCCTATGATGATTTGATTCAAATCATCAAAGATTATGAAAAGTTGATGGAACAGGCTAAAGCAGGCACTCTAAAAACAGAACAGATTGAGGAAGTCGAAAAGCGCATCGAAGACATCGATCTGGAATACCTCGAGGAGGAAATCCCGATAGCCCTGCAGCACACCCTGAAAGGTGTGGATCGCATCACCAAAATCGTGCAGGCCATGAAGATTTTTTCCCACCCGGGGATGCTGGTCAAAGAGCCGACCGACATCAATCGCGAAATTGAAAAAACGATTACCATCACTCGCAATGAGTGGAAATATGTGGCCCGGATGGAGACCGACTTTGATCCGAATCTGCCCCATGTTCCCTGTTTCAGAGCAGAACTGAATCAGGTCATCCTAAACATGATCGTCAATGCGGCGCATGCCATTGCCGAAGCCAATGGGGATAAATCACCTCATCTGGGCACCATTCGTATCCGCACCTATCACAAAGATAACTGGGCGGAAATTCGGATCAGTGACAACGGCGCCGGCATACCGGAGGATATCCGCACCAAAATATTTGACCTGTTTTTTACGACCAAAGGCGCCGGAAAGGGTTCAGGACAGGGATTGGCAATTTCTCATTCGGTGATTGTCGAAAAACACAAAGGCAGCCTGGACCTCGAAAGCCAGGAAGGCAGGGGCACGACATTCATTATCGGGCTGCCGCTGGGAGCTGAACCGAAAGAAGATGAATGATACCGTAAAAAAGCGAATTTTATTCGTTGATGATGAATCCATGGTGTTGAAGGGAATCCAGCGGACACTGCGCAAAATGCGCAACTCCTGGGACATGACCTTTACGACCGGCGCCAGAGAGGCACTGGAGATCCTGGATACGACCCCCATGGATGTCATTGTCTCCGACATGAAAATGCCGGAGATGGACGGCACCCAGCTGCTCGGGGAAGTCAAACGGCGTCATCCCCATATGGTCAGACTGATCCTTTCCGGACATGTCGAGCAGGAAACGACCATCCAGTCCGTTCAATTTGCCCACCAGTGCCTGTCCAAGCCATGTGACGCCGAGCTGTTGAAGCAGACCCTGGCCAAACTGTTTGCCCTGCGCGAAATTCTGTCCGATGATGCCATCAAAAAAATCGTTTCCCAGATCGAGTCCCTGCCCAGTCTGCCCTCGATTTACACAGAGATTATGGCCGAGATGCAGTCGGATGATCCGTCGATTAATAACGTTGGAAAAATCATTGGAAGGGATGTCAGCATGACCGCTAAAATCCTGCAGGTGGTCAACTCCGTCTTTTTTGGACTGCCCCGGAAGATCGGCAATCCCCAGCAGGCCGTCATGCTGCTCGGGCTGGAAGCCATCAAATCCCTGGTACTGTCGGTCAAAATATTTTCCGAGTTCAGCCAGCAGCAGTATGCCTGGTTTAACATAGACGACATTTTTAACCACAGTATCTCCGTCAGTACCCATGCCAAGGCGATTGTTAAAAGCGAAAAAATGGATCAGGACCTGGTCAACTATTCCCTGATGGCCGGATTGCTGCACGATTTAGGGAAGCTGATTCTGGCCACGAATTTCAACCAGACCTACAAGCAGGTCGTGGCTGAATCGCAGTCATCGGATAGCCAGTTGTGGGAGTTGGAGCAGGAGGCGTTCGGAACCAGCCACGCCGAGATCGGCGCTTACTTGATGGGATTATGGAATATCGAAAGTCCGATAATCGAAGCCATTGCCTTTCATCATTGCCCCTCCAGAAGCGCATCAAATCATATGGGGCTGCTGGCGGCCGTTCATATTGCCAACGGCCTAGATCATGAAGAAGCGTCTGCGGATGACCAGGCGGCCGAGCAACTATATGACAATGAATATCTGGACCGTCTGGGGGTTTCCGACCGGGTGCCCGACTGGCGTCAGGTTTGTAAAGCGTATGCCGAAAGGAATGCATAATGAGGACAAAGGTCCTGTTGGTTGATGACGACGAAATGCTGCTGGCCGGCCTGAAACGCCAGTTGAGAAACAAATTCAAAATCGAGACGGCCATCAGCGGCGAAGATGCCGTCAAAATGGTCGAAGAAAACGGCCCCTATGCCGTTGTCGTCTCCGATTACATGATGCCGGGTATGAACGGCATTGAACTTCTGCGCCAGGTCAAGGTGTCAGATCCGGATACCATTCGCATGATGCTTACCGGATCAGCCGATATGAGTACCGCGATAAAAGCCGTCAACGAAGGCAGCATCTATAAATTTCATCCCAAACCCTGCCCGGCCGAGACCCTGGGCAATGCCATTCAAAGCGGGATCGAAGAATATCACAAGGTCACCACCGATCAAAGCCAGTTAAAAAAAGTCCAGATGTCGCTGGCCAATGCCAGGATGATTCAGCGCAAGCTGATGCCCAAATCCAATCCCCAGGTCGACGGCTACGACATCGCCGGCCAAAGCGTCTCCTGTGACGAAACCGGCGGCGATTACTACGATTTTATCAATCCCCACGAATGGAACCAGGAAAAAATCGGCATCGTTGTGGCCGACGTCATCGGGCACGGGATATCAGCGGCCCTGCTGATGACCTCCGTCCGGGCTTTTTTCCGGGAGCGCATCCAGAGTCCGGGCAGCGCGGTTTCGATTGTAACCGATGTCAACAAGCGCCTGGTCCAGGACATCGAAGAGCTCAATCTGTTCGTCACCATGTTTTACAGTGAAATCGATCTCAGGGAGAAATATTTCCGCTGGGTGCATGCCGGTCACGAGTCGGCCCTGTCCTATGATCCGGCCACCGACATCTTTGACACGCTCGGTGGAGAAGGCCTGCCGCTGGGCGTTATGGCGGAGTGGAACTACGAGGAAGCGAAAATCTCAATTCAGCCGGGACAGATTTTTTTAATCGGAACCGACGGCATCAAAGAGGCCTGCAACCCGCAGAACGAGCATTTCGGCAACGGACGTTTGCTGGCGGTCGTCAAGGACAACCACCAAAAATCCGCCAAGGAAATATTAGCCGACGTCTACGATGCCCTGGCCGCATTCCGCGGTTCGGCCGAAAGAAAAGACGATGAAACCCTGGTCGTTGTCAAGGCCCTCTGAACGTGTTTCAAAAGTGCTGGTGCGGTTTTGAAACAGGGTTAATATAGCGTCTACCATGCAGGATCTACAATAATCCTTCGCAAATCACGCCTCAACTGCTTTAAGCAGTAGCTAATCCATAGCATGTTTGACCAGATGACCCAGTTCGGGAAAAATCAATTCCCGACAGGCGAGCCTGCAGGCATTTAAGCTTCCTGGCATACAGAATATCACCGTATCCTCCACAATTCCGGCAGTGGCCCGGGACAAAAACGCTGCGGATCCAATTTCTTTAAAGCTGAGCGTCGCAAACAGGGGTCCGAATCCGGTCAGGATTTTGGAAAGCAACGGGCTGACGGCTTCAATCGTCACGTCTGTTTTGGTGATACCGGTACCACCATTCGTCAAAATAACCTGTGGTCGCCTATTCCGGATGACATCTTGTACCGTGGAAGCGATCAGTTCCGCATCATCCGTGATAACCTGGTGATGGACAACCTCATGTCCCGCTTTCCGGGCCTGTTCACTTATCCAATTTCCGCTGGCATCCTCTTCCAGTGACCGGGTGGTGGAGACGGTGATAATTCCAATGGAGACTTTGCGAGGGGCATGTTTTTTATGCTCGTGTGTTCCCATAATTGTCCTTTGTGGTAAAAATCTGTCCTCTGTCATCTGACTTCTGTCATCTGTCATCCGTCATCAGTCTTCCGATCAACGATCATTACATCATTACCCGCCATAAGATCAACTTCAATGTCCAAAGGAGTTCGCTTGGCGTATCAACAATTCTGAATTAACCTTGATTTTAAACCCTAATTTTCTTATGTTCTTTTAAGTTAACTATTCGACTGAATTGATGATATTAATTCAAATAGGTCCGAGGCGACAGTACGTTACATAAGAAAATTAGAATATGCCCCATCCCTGTACCGGCGTGATATTGTCCGGCGGTTTGAGCACCCGCTTTAACGGCCGCAACAAAGCTTTGATCGAAATCGGCGGAAACCGCATTCTGGATCGCCTGTATTCGATTTTTTCGGAATTGTTTGATGAGATCATTCTGGTAACGAACGATCCTCTGAAGTTCATCAGATGGGATCTGATGGTCGTCACGGATATTTTCCCGGCTCGAAGCTCTTTGACGGGAATTCATGCCGGTCTGTTCTATATGAAAAATCCATTTGCTTTTTTTTCGGCCTGCGACACCCCGTTTCTGAAAAAAGAGCTTGTCACCTCACTTCTCGAAAAAATTGAACCGGGTCAGGACATTGTCATGCCCGAGACAACGGCCGGCATGGAGCCGCTGTGTGCTGTTTATTCCAAACGCTGTTTGAACACGGCGGCAAATCACATCCGGCAGGACAAGTTTAAAATACAGCTGGCATTGCGAAGTCATCGCTTAAAAAAAATACCGGAATCCCTTCTGCGAAAGGCGGACCCGGAACTCGTATCCTTTTTTAACATCAACACGCCGGAAGATCTGGAGAAGGCGCAACAGATGGCAGCGGCAGAGAGCATAGAGCATGGAGCGTAGGGCAGAGAGCATAGAGCAAAGGGCAAAGGGCATGGAGCAGGGAGCAGGGAGCAGGGGGCAGAGGGCGGAGAGCAAAGGGCAGGGTCAAGAAGTTATAGATCATGGAACAGAAAGTATAAGGTATAAGGTGTAGGGTCTAAGGTGTAAGGCATAGGATCGAAGAAAAAGGCGTTCGGCATTCGGCGCACGAGGCACACCATATTGGCCGTAGGATAGATGTTTCATACCGCTGCAGCGTTGGCGTTCGGATGAAAATACGCTCGGACGGGGAAAACCAAAAACCAATGACAAATAACAAATAACGACTTTCGTTCTGTCTTCTGTTATCTGTCATCTGACTTCTGTCATCTGTTCTCTGTCAATTGACTTCGGCCTTCTGGCAACCAAAGGTAGCGCAATAATGGATATTAAGAAAATAATGGAAGCGGTGAAGCACAACCCGGATTTTGACAAAGCCGGTATGGTTTTGTGCCATAACGGGGTGGTGCGGGCAACCTCGCGGGATGGTCGCAAGGTCAGAGGGCTGAAGGTTGCCGTCGATCACCGGAGACTGGATCGGATTCTGACAGATCAAAAACAACGGAATGGTATTCTGGATATCCGGGTAGAAATCGCCGAGGACACGGATTTGAAGGTTGGAGATGATGTAATGCTGCTGGTCGTGGCCGGCGACATACGCGAGAACGTTATTGCCGTTTTGACCGACACCCTCAACCTCATTAAGTCATCCGTGACAACCAAAACGGAGTATTTTTTGTAAGATATCCAGGATCCAAACATTTAGATCGGCCGGAGCAAAGCGATTTCCACAAATATTCACTAATCAATCGACAATATTCAATTGAGGGTTATTATCGTGTCTTCATTTACGCATTTGGACGATCAGGGGCGAGTCAGAATGGTCGACGTCACCGACAAAAAGCCCAGTGTACGGGTGGCCGTTGCCGGCTGCAGGGTGATGATGAAGCCGGAGACCTTGAACATGATCAGCGATCAAAAAGTCAAAAAAGGAAATGTGCTGGAAACCGCCCGTATCGCCGGGATTATGGCGGCAAAGAGAACTTCCGAACTCATTCCGATGTGTCATCCCCTGAATCTCACCCATATTCAGGTCGATTTCGAGCTTGATGAGACGATAAGCTGCATCGGCATTGAAGCTTCGGTGCGGACAATTGACCAGACCGGTGTTGAAATGGAAGCCCTCACGGCCGTATCGGCGGCAGCCCTGACGATTTATGACATGTGCAAATCCTATGATCGGGAGATGACCATCACCGATATTCAGCTTCTCGAAAAATCCGGCGGCAAAAGCGGAACCTACAAAAGAGGTGATACGGTTTGATATTTCGCGGCAAATTGGGAGGATAAATTCGTGGCTATAAATTTTTTTAAAAAAGGCTATTCTCAAAAATGATTTTAAGAAGCAGAACGTATATTGCTCTCGCATTCGTCATTACCGGGTTGTTTGCGATATGGCTTTCCAGCTGCGTTCAGCCCACCAAACCGCCGGCTGAAAGCACGGTAATGGAGCGGGTTTCATCCGATTCCCTGCCCGTGTTCGTCGATGACATGAACTATGACGGCCTCGAGCACGGCATCACCATGAGCCTGTCATATCTTGAGAAAATTCCGGTCGACCGCTTGTTTGTTTTTGGTGAGGAGACCTACACCACGGAGCACCTGATCCGGTCGCTGCGGTTTTTTCTCGATTTTGTTCAAAACCGGCCGGATGCAGATCAGCTGAAACGATTTATCCGCTCCAACTATCTGGTGTACCGCTCCCTGGGCAGAGACGGCAACGGTGAAGTTTTGTATACCGGTTATTACGAGCCTCATCTGCGGGGCAGCCTGATACAGACCGAAGACTACCGCTACCCGATTTACGCCCGACCGCATGATTTAATTCAGATCGACCTGTCGCTTTTCAAAGAAAAATACGCCGGCCAAACGATCATCGCCCGGTATTCTAATCATCAGGTACTGCCCTACTACGATCGTAAAGAGATCGAATCGGACGGGGCTCTGAACGGCAGAGCGGAGGTGCTGGTTTGGGTCAGAGATCCCGTTGACGTCTTTTTTCTCCAAATTCAGGGATCCGGAAAGGTATATCTAGACAACGGCGATGTGTTGAACGTCCACTACCACACATCCAACGGGCGCCCGTACCGCAGCATTGGAAAGCTATTGATCGATCAGGGAAAAATATCAGTGGACGAAATGTCCATGCAGAAAATTCGCGAATATTTGAACACGCATCCGGATGAAATGATGGACGTCTTTAACTACAATCCCAGCTATGTTTTTTTTCAAATCGAGCCCGATGGGCCGCTGGGTAATATCAATGTCAAATTGACTCCGGGTCGTTCGATCGCGCTGGATCGTCGTATATTCCCCAAATCCGCGCTTTGCTTTATTGAAGCCGAAAAACCGGTCATTGACGGCTTTGGCAATATTCAAGCGTGGCAGCGTTTCAGCCGTTTTGCTCTGAATCAGGATACCGGCGGTGCCATCCGGGGTCCGGGACGTGCGGATATTTTCTGGGGAAACGGTCCCTACGCTGAAATCGCCGCCGGGCATCTCAAGCATCGGGGATTTTTATACTTTTTGATTCTAAAACCGGTATCTTGAACCCCTCCGACAGGCAGGGCCTCGTCATTTAAACAGATAATTGCTTGGAATAAATAGAGTGACTCGCTTATCAAAATCATGAAAATTCCAAATCAGTTAGAGTTGACTTTGACGTTTCCCTGTTCCGACGGGGGGGTTTACCTTGACACAATCACGCGAAACAAGTAAATAGAGCCTTTTTGGCTGAGGCCCGAAATGGCGTTTTTCTGTTGTCGGAAACGGATGAAACGGTTTAGTTTGTCAGCAGTATCAGCGCCACACGAGCGTCGCCTCTGGCCAAAAAAACGGCCGGTCTGATCAAATAAAAAACTGTAGAATTTTAATGAAAAAGAGGAATGGATTCTGATTTTAGAAAAAATAATTGGACAGGACCCGCCTGCCATGCGAGAAAAACCGACCCATAGAACAACTATACACCTATGTCTCAGTCTCGCAAAAAATTAGGCAATGCGTAAAGGCATGAGCGGGCAGGTCAACAGGATCATTAGGATAACGCGGCCTTCGGCCGAAAGGCCCCTCGCCGCAGGCGAAAAAATGTCCTGATAATCCCTTAAATCCTGTCTAAATAAAAATAATTAAAATCGAATCCATTCCACATCCCTTCATTTATTTGAAGTTTCTCACGAGGGGTTGGCTTCAACGTAGATATGTCGTGATTGTATATCTGATTTTTATAATATCTTGAAGGATGTGACATATGTTTGGCATCGGCATGCCGGAAATGCTTTTGCTCCTGGCCATTGCACTGGTTGTCATCGGTCCCAAAAAATTGCCGGATCTGGCTAAATCGCTGGGACGCGCAATGCGGGAATTCAAAAAAGCCACCAATGAACTAAAAGATACCATGCAAATTGACAGCGAGCTGGCGGATGTAAAAAAAGCCTTTAACGACATCGGTGATGACGTGAAGGAAACGATTGATCCGAAAATCGAACCGCAAAAAAAATCGGATAATCAAATAGAACCTGAGATATCGGAATCAGAACAGAAAGAAAATAATGATTTCAACAATTTGAAAAATTTAAAACAGGCTTTCGACGACATGGATACCGCCTCCGAACCGACTGACACGGACGAGATCGATAGGGTCGACCCGGAACCCAGGGAAAAGGAAAAAGGACCTGACAACAATGCTTGAGGATGAAAAACTCCCCTTTACATCGCACCTGGAAGAGCTGCGCAAGCGACTCATCACGGTATTTATTGCCATTGGTGTCGGTTTTGTGGTGGCCTTCGGGTTCAAGGAGCGATTGTTCAAAATTCTGGTCCAGCCGCTGATCGAGGTCATGAAGGAGGGTGAAACTCTCATCTACACCGGGCTTCCCGAAGCTTTTTTCACCTACCTCAAGGTTGCTTTCCTTACCGGGTTGATTGTGGCCAGTCCCATAATCCTGTATCAATTCTGGATGTTCGTGGCGCCGGGTTTGTATAAAAATGAACGGCGTTTGATGATGCCGATTGTACTGCTCTCGTCCTTTTTTTTTATTGGCGGTGCACTTTTCGGATATTTCATCGTGTTTCCCTGGGGATTCAAGTTCTTTCTGGGTTTCGCCACCGACACCATCAGGCCCCTGCCATCCATGAAAGAATATTTCGGTTTTTCGGCCAAGCTTTTACTCGCGTTCGGTCTGGTGTTCGAACTTCCGCTGGTACTGACCTTTCTGGCCAAGCTGGGTATCGTTTCGGTTGAATTCTTGAAAAAGAACCGGAAATACGCCCTGCTGCTGTTTTTTGCAGGCGCCGCCATCTTAACGCCGCCGGATGTCATTACCCAGGTCATGATGGCCCTACCGCTAATGGTCCTCTATGAAATCAGCATCATCGGCGCCAGAATATTCGGCAAGAAGAAAGAAACCCGCAAAGAGGCGGAGCCGGAAGCCGGGTAGACAATGGATCCTGGCTAAATTCATTTGGCGCTATCCCACCACGAAAATCACGAATGACAGTTGGAAAATACTATTTTTCTGTAAACTTTTCTGTATACTCATTCGTCGCTATTATTATTGATTTTGCTGAACTTCCGCCGGTATTTCAAAATCAGCCTGAGGATAAAATAAAACAAAGTAATTTTAAATACTTATATGACAAAATAATGTCGATTTTGTCATTGACACATTTGGGCTAAAATGATAATGTCGGCCTCTTAAATGCATGACCCAGATAAGTTAACGCTCTTAAAAATCCAGGGAGCTAAAAAATATTTTAACCAAGGAGGGGCAAGAAAAACATGACAAAAAAGCATCTGATTACCGCGTTGATTTTGGGAGTTGCTATCTTATTTGTTAGTGCAGGCATTTATGCGGCATCCGTACCGGACGTGATTCCACTGAATGATCCGGCCTATGAGAAGCATAAAAAAGGGATTGTTCAGTTCGAACACAAAAAACACTGGGATGATTACTCCAAACAGTATCCGGATTTATATCCCAGCAAATGCGGCGTATGCCATCACGATGAAAACGGCAAACCGCTAACGGAATTAAAAGACGGGGATGATGTCCAAAAATGCATCGAATGCCACAAAATCCCGAGTGAAGCTCCCAAAGGCAAAAAGGCCAAGAAAAAGCTTTCCAAAAAGGAAAAAATAGCGCAATACCACGCCGAAGCACTTCATGCAAACTGCAGGGACTGTCACAAAAAATTCAATAAGAAGTATAAGCCCAAAAAAGCACCGACAACCTGTGCCAAGTGCCATCCGAAAACGAAGAAAAAATAAAATAGCAGGCGTCGGTTTCGGCGAATAAAAAATCAAAAGGGGTCGTCATCATGAAGATGATTACCCCTTTTTTCTTTGCAGGGTTTAAGCGACTGGACAGCAGATGTCACCCCTCTGGGGTATTCCCAAGCCCGGCTCTTTAAGACAAGATCTTTTAATATTCGTGAAGATTCGTGTCCATTCGTGGCCAATTAACGTAAATGAAGCCATGATCAACCGCTTTTCCGTAAAACCACCCCCGACCATCCCAGCTCGCCGGCGGCCCACCGCTTTTGAAACTGTGCTTCTCGATAACAATTGATCAAGTCCTCACGCTCGTGATCCCGGATACCGGATAGCACCAAAAAACCGCCTGCCTCTGTTATTTCTCTTATTTTATATCGCATTCGCTTCAACGTCGGATAGCGAAGGTTGGCCAGTATAATTGAATATTGCCCCGAGATATCATCAAATGATTGTCCGGAAATAACAATCCGATTTCCGAGTCCGTTGATGTTTACATTCCCGGCAGCCTCGGCCCGGGCGCAGGCATCGATATCGACGCCCAACCCCGTTTTACATCCACCAAGGACAGCGCTGATGAGCAATACTCCCGATCCGGTTCCGATATCCAGAACCGTTGGGGCGTCTCCAGCGGTTAAAGCGGTATTGTCAAATAGCACGAAATCAATACCTTCAATCGCCAGACGGGTGGTCGGATGATTGCCCGCGCCGAAAGCGGCGCCGGACTGGATCCGAACGACCACGTCACCCGGAGCAGAATGTGCCTGAAACCCGGGCGGTTGCAGCACGAAATGCTTGGAAATGCGAACTGGTTTTGCAAAAGACCGCTCCAGAAATGTACTGCCGTATTCGTAGGTATAGGTCAGATCGCCCGACGTAACCAAATCCCTGATAACCGATTTAATTTGCTTTCGGTTTAAACCAAAACCATCCCCCAATATCTTCTCAAGAACAGGTGGTGTAATCCGGGTCCGGGACTCAGCAACAGTTCGAAGCGCATAATCCCGTATGGCCGCAACATCGTGCGCAAAATCTATGGAATCTAGTTTCATTTCCTATTATATTTGATTGCATTGCGGACGAGGGCAGGCGCCCAACCGGGAGTGCCGAGGGCATGTATATGGGTATAGGTTGCCAGAACATTTTTATACAGAATGCCGTCCCGGTCGGATTCAATTCCAGCACCCCGCTTCATGCGAAAGACCAGCTGACTTCGGTTTCCGTCCCATTGCGACACCCGTGAATAGTGAAATTCATGTCCCCTGATTTCAGTCCCAACCTCATAATAGGGATTTTCCACGGCAACTTCGACAATGGTGTATCCATGTCCCTGGGGCCGTTTGTAAAAATCAAATGTCACGGGAAGAATACCGACCATGGGATAGGATCGGTTGTCCAGCACCAGCTGCTCCCCGAGATACATCAGGCCGCCGCACTCGGCATAAATCGGAAAACCGTTCTCTGCCAGGGATTTGAGTTGAGAATTGAACTTTTTATTGAGTGCCAGCTTTTCGGCGTGTGTCTCCGGGAAGCCGCCGCCGATGTAAAGTGCGTCCAAATTCGGCAGAGCAGCGTCTTTCAGCGGGCTGACATAAACAATTTCAGCACCCTGTTTGGCAAGTGCATCAATATTTTCAGGATAATAAAACTGAAACGCCGAATCTCGGATTATACCAACTCTAACCTTAGGCTTTTCGATACTGGATGCCGGATGCTGGATGCTGGATGCTGGATGCTCGATACTGGATGCTCGATGCTCGATGCTCGATGCTGGATGCTCGATACTGGATGCTGGATGCTGGATACTCGATGCTGGATTCTGGATGATGGATTCCGGATCGCGGATAGAAACAGTTTGTTTTAGGTCATCGTTCTCCGCATCCCGATTTTCGGATGCTGCGGCCTCGATCTCAAATTCCGACTTCCGCATTCCGACTTCCGACTTCTCTTTTCTGCCCCCTGTCTCCAACTCGGGCGCGTTCGCGGCGATGGTCATCAGTGCATCAAAGTCAATGTGCTGTTCGGCAATCCGGGTGATGGCCTCGATTGAACTGTTGGCCCAGTCGTGCTCGGGTGTCGGTACCAGGCCCAAATGACGCTCGGGAAAATGCTGCTCGCTCAGTTTCGGAACTGCGCCGATAACCGGCATAGAGCAATAGTGCTCGATGCTGTCACGCAGTTTCTTTTCATGCCGGCTGTTGGCCACCCGGTTCAAAATGACGCCATTTATCATCACATCCGAATCAAATTGTGAACACCCCGCCACTACGGCTGCCATGGTCCGGGTAATTTTGGTGCAGTCGACGCATAACACGACCGGACACCGGATCAATTTGGCCAGCTCGGCCGTGCTGGTGCTGCCTTCAAGATCGATGCCGTCGTATAAACCGCGGTTGCCTTCAATCACGGAAATGTCGCTATCAATTGAATGGGTTAGAAATGATTGCAGATTATCGGATTGACTCAACAGGAAGGAATCCAGATTATAGCAGGGCCGGCCGGCCGCAAGGGCCAACCAGCCTGCATCGATGTAATCCGGACCTTTTTTGAAAGCCGCAACGGTTTTGCCGCGCCGGCTTAATGCAGCGATGATTCCAATCGATAAAATGGTCTTTCCCGATCCGCCCCGCAGAGCGGCGATAATGATTCTGGGAAATTCCGTTCCATCTGACTGCATTGATTAAAGATCAAAATAAAACAAGCAAAAAGCGACTATTCTTCGTGCTCGGCGGCCGACTGTTTACCGACGCCTTTCAGGCCGTACAATGACGTACTGCCGCTGGACCAGTATTCGAGCACTTCTTCGGTTACCAGCTGATTGATCAGCTTTTTGGCTTGCCGGGGTTTCATGTCGAGGATTTTGGCCAGGTCGTTAAAATAGAATTTGGACTTGGATTTTGATTTTTTTTGCAATCCTGCGACAATTTTCTCTTTTGCTTCCTCGTAATCCATATTTAACCTCTCCAAAATGAAATAAGGGAGCCCAATAAGAGCTCCCTGTACTGTTTGAGGCACTTAGAACTTGAATAGAGTGCTCTGGCGCCAGGTAAAGTAGGCCGGATCGCGGAAATCATCGATCAGATGATGGGTGAACGGCAGTTCACATTTCTCAAAGAATCTTTCCCATCCGATCCGTTCGGCCCATTCACCCAGACGCTCGTATTTATTGGCATCCTTTTCGTAGGCCTCGACGATTTGCTTGATCGTTTCGGTCGTTTTCGGCCAGCGCGGTGCTTCGTTGGGAATAAATGCCACCACGACCTTGGAAAACTTCGGCGCGCTGATGCGGTTGGACACCTTGCCGCCGGCCATGATCACGATACCGTCACCTTCCGTGTCTGCCAGCGGCATCGACGGGCACATGGTGTAGCAATTACCGCAGAACATGCAGCGTTCTTCTTTGACGGCCACACTGTTCACTTTTTGACCCTGGAACTCCACTTTGGACGGCTTGATGGCTGCGGTGGGGCAGGCGGCGATCGCCAGGGGAATTTCACACAGCTTGTCCAGATACTCATGATCCAACAGCGGCGGTTTGCGATGGTATCCCAGAATAGCGATATCCGAGCAGTGTACCGCACCGCACATGTTCAAACAGCAGGCCAGTGAAACGCGCAATTTGGCCGGCAGCTTGTGTTCTTTGTAGTAGTCAAAAAGTACGTCCATGGTGGCTTTGACCGGCCCGGAGGCATCGGTGGCCGGGGTGTGGCAGTGGATCCAGCCCTGGGTGTGAACGATATTGGTGATCGAGGTACCGGTACCGCCGACGGGAAATTTGTAGCTGCCGCCGGCAAACTTGCGGCTTTCGAGATCGGTAACCAGCGGATCGACCTTGTCCTGGCTGTCCACCATGAATTCGATGTTGTTGCGGGTCGTGAACCGGACGTAGCCGTCGCAATGCTTTTCGGCAATTTCACAGATCTCACGAATGTGGGTGGTGCTCATCAGACGGGCACCACCGGCTCTGACGGTAAAGACCTTGTCGCCGGATTCGGCCACATGCACCAACACGCCGGGTTTGAGGATCTCATGATGCAGCCATTTGCCCTTATTAGCCGCAATAACCGGCGGATAAAAATCGTCATATTTTCTCGGACCGATGTCACTGATACGGTTTTCCATCGGTTTGTCAGGATCATAACCTGATGATACAAATGCCATGGTTTTTCCCCCTATCTCTGATGATATTTTCTGTATTCATTGATGTCACGTGTCCAACCACCCTCGACTTCATCTTCCTTCCAGAAGATATAGGGGTTGGTCCTGGGTTCCTGAACCATCCGCGGATCGGGGTCAAGCCCGGTCACCTCGAGCAGTTTCTGGAAGCCCTGGCGTTTCATGAGTTCACCGAGGCGCTCGCGGTTCTTGCCTTCTTCCATCCACCAATCCCATATGTTTTCAATAACTTCTTTGATTTCATCATAGGGATCTTCGGCTTTGATGAAGGGAACCAGCATGGAGCCCATCTGAGCACCATCCAGGATCGGGGCCTTGGCGCCGACCAGGATCGACAGTCCCCTGTCTTCGCCAATCCGCAAAGCCTGGGGCATAACGTTGATGCAGTGCATGCAACGGTTACATTCCTTGTCTTCAATCATCAGTTTATTGCCTTCCATCCACATACAATCGGTGGGGCACAGATCGATGACTTCCTTTTGAATGTCAAAGGCACCCCAGTCATGGCCGTCGTGATCGTTGGCATTGGGAGCAATTTCACCGCCGATGTAAGCCTGGACCGCTTCCTGGTCAATGCGGATATCATCGCGCCAGGTTCCGATGAAGGCCATGTCGGCCCGGGCAATGGAGGCCACGCAGCCGTTCGGGCATCCGTCAAATTTGAGCTTGAACTTGTAAGGGAAGGCCGGTCTGTGGAGCTCGTCCTGATATTCCTGAGTCAAATGATAGCAAAGCGCCTGGGTGTCGTAGCAGGCATATTCGCAACGGGCCATACCGATACAGTCTGCGGGGGTGCGCATATTGGAACCCGAGCCACCCAAATCCTGGTTTAAATTATGGGTCAACTCGAAAAAAATCTCTTCCAGCTGCGGGGTGGTGGTACCCAAAAAAATGATATCACCGGTGGAGCCATGCATATTGGTGATGCCGCTGCCGCGAAAATCCCAGAGGTCACAGAGTTTTCTCAGAAATTCGGTCGTGTAAAATTTGCCGCCGGGCTGGTTGACGCGCATGGTGTGGAAATGCGCCACACCCGGGAATTCTTCGGGCTGGTCGCAGTACCGGCCGATTACGCCACCGCCGTAACCGAAAACACCGACAATTCCGCCGTGCTTCCAGTGGGTTCGGCCATGCTTGAAAGAAAGCTCCAGCACACCCATCAGGTCTTCGACCACATCCGCGGGAATCTGGAATTCGATATTCTCCTCGTTTTTGGCCCTCACTTCGGCCTGTTGCTTCATATCAGACACAAAGCTTGGCCACGGCCCGCTTTCAAGCTGGTCCAACAAAGGGGTTTCGTGTTTTGCCATTATTTACCTCCATTTGAATTAATAAAATTTACCGAAGACTTACGAATGCTCCCAAATTCAGGAGAACTACTGTTGTCACCTCCTCTCCATATTTGGATTATATATGTCACCGTTCTGATAATTCGGATAAATTGACCCATTTTTGATATCAAGGGGCAGGTATAGAATTTATCAGGCCCAATGTCAATAAAAAACGACGGTTTATTGAGGTTAACAGATTAAAAAAATTAAAAATTAGCAAATACACAGGATCTAGTGGGGAATTAAATGCGCTATACTTCATATTGTATCCCGATCGATCTACAATGCGATTTACCACGCTGGAGGGAGATCTTTAATTGCCTCGTGGAGCAGGTGGAGGTGTTCATCGAGGTTTTGTCTGATGATGTGAGTTTCGGGAGCCTCGGGAGCAAATGTTTGCAGGATGGAATCCGACAGTTCAAGCAGGTCCGCGGGACTGCAAACAGATAGGTAGTATGCGAAGCAGGTGTCAACCGCGTCGGGTAAATCGGGATTCGTCGATTTTTTTGAAAGCCCTTCCAGAACCCCGGCCAGCGTGCTTTGAACGGCTCCCGGATCCGACCATACGATATCGCCGACCCCGTCAATGCGATCCAACCGCACCCGGAAGGATATTATTAATAAAAAAATCAACAGCGCCTGAAGAATCTGCTCGGCGCCGGCGTTTCCGGCTGCCTGATTTGTCGATTTCCGGAACAGCGGTGAGTACCGCCGAACGGTAATCAATTTCAAATTGATATCGTTTCCGACCCGCCTCAGAACAAAATCGCCTGCAGCATGATGCCATTGGCTAATGTGCTCAAACGTGTTGATATTGTAATAAAAGGTCAGTATGGCGGCAGCCTGACGGTAGACGTGCAAGGTTTGTTCAGGGGACAGAAAATAGCGGCCGTTGCGATCATCCCAGACACGAAACTGGTTGAAGTAGCCGGAAGTTTCCCGGGATATGTGAAATTCGTGATAGTCCTGCAGCCATTCCGCCATGAACATTTTAAATGAATTGCCGCCGGCTGACGTTACCTGCCCAAAGCTGTAGACTTCGGGCAAAAAAGTCCGTGGAAATTCGGCATTGAGTCGTTTTAAATTATGGAATTCATCGTCAATGAACGCTTCACCGGTCGGGGACACCGCCGTATTAAGCACAAATTCCAGCTCTTGACCATGTGCATCCACAACAATCCGGGCCGGGTGATAAAATTCGCCATGTTTTTCAAGGTGAATCTGGATACCGCTGACATCATTCGACAGGATCTCCTCATTCAGCCTCTGTGACAGCGCCCTGGACAGCACGTGGAAACCATCCTGTTCAAAAAATGAACGAATAGCCTCAAAGTATTCCCCGTGAGTAACGATAGTTTCAAGGGATTTTCCGGAGGACGGTCGCGCCAGAGGCAAAGGATCGCCCCAGACCGAATCCGCAGATGACAGTTGGGTATCAGAAGGAGAGATGAAATAGGAGAATGTAGGAGAATCCGGCATGGTTTTATTCTGTCATCTGTCCTCTGTCTTCTGTTTTTTACCGATACGGTTCGAGTTGGGTTAAGAATTCCGGCGCCACTTCATATCCGAGCTCCACCGCTTTATCGGCATGCTGAATTGCCAGTTCATAATCTTTTTTTTCCAGATAAGCGACGGCCAGGTTGTTGTGGGCCGGGGCAAACTCGGCATGCAGTTTAATGGCTTTTAGATTCGCTTCGATACTGTCATCAATGCGCCCCTTGATCAGGTAGGCATTGCCAAGATTGGTAAAGGCCTGAATGTATCTGAAATTGAAACGGGTGGCCTTTTCCAGGTTCTTGATCGCCTCGTCTATATTGCCTCTTTGGAGTTCCACAAAGCCGATGTTGCCAAAACCTTCCGAAAAACCCGGTTTGGCTTTAACCGCCATTTTATTGTATTTTAGGCAGCCGTCCAGATCATCGCGCTGCAGGCATAGGCCGCCAAGCAAAACGTAAGCCTCAGCCATACCCGGGCTGCAATCAATGGCTTCGTGCAGTTCTTTCTCAGCCTCGTCATATTTTTTTTGACCTATGAGGGCAACTGCAAGGTTATAGTGGGCATTTCCGCATTCCGGATTTGCTGCAATGCCGGCCCGCTGCTGGGCGATGAACTCCTCTGCGTTTTTGGCTTTCTTCATTATCGAATTCCTTTGTTGTTCAATATGGTTCCAGGCCTAACCGCCTGATTACGACAATAATAATGCCCTTTCGGCTTGTCAAAATCTATCTTTTTGCTTGACATCACAGAGCCTTTTTCCTACCGTTCCGATCGTACTGAAAAAACGGGGTATATAAACCGGTAATAAAAAAAAGACAATACTTTTATCACAACGGGGGGTCTTTATGAAATCGGGTTGCTACACCGCTATCGCCACGCCGTTTAAAGACGGCGCCGTTGACTACGAAAACCTGGAAAAACTTGTGGATTTCCAGATTCAAAATGGTATCACCGGTATCATCGCCGTTGGAACGACCGGAGAAAGTCCGGTGTTGGATTGGGATGAACACAACAGGGTTACCGAAATCATCACCGCTAAAACCAAAGGCAAATGTCCCTGCATCGCCGGGACCGGCAGCAACAACACGACTGAGACGATGGCCGGAACCAAACATGCAGCCGATGCCGGCGCCGACGGGGTTTTGCTCGTCGACCCTTACTATAATGGACCCAGTTCTCTGGAAATCCGTCGGGAATATGTCGCACCGGTGGCGGCCGCCTTTCCGGATTTAGAAATTGTACCCTATGTTATTCCAGGCAGGACGGGGGCGCAGCTCTTGCCGGAGGATCTGGCACTGCTGTATCAGGCCCACCCGAATGTCGCGACAGTCAAAGAAGCCACGGCCGATCCCAATAACATGAGAAGAACCCGGGAATGCTGCGGGCCGGACTTTACGATCCTGTCCGGCGATGACGGAATGACGTTTGAAATGATGACTGATCCTCAAATTAAGGCGGCCGGCGTCATTTCGGTCGTTTCGAACGTTGCTCCGCGGGCGCTGAATGAAATGGTGCGGCTGCTGGCTCAGGGTGAAGATTCCCAGGCCAAAGCACTTAAGCAGAAACTGGAGCCCCTGTTCGGGCTGGTGACGATCAAAACAACAGAGCAAACGCCTTTCGGACAAGTGGAGTGCCGGGCCAGAAATCCGCTCGGTCTGAAAACGCTGATGGCGATCCTGGGAATGCCGTCCGGTATGTGCCGGCCACCGCTGGGGAAAATGACCCGCAACGGCATTGAGGTCGTATTGGAAGCCGCCCGCAACGTTTACACGAATGCGCCGGAAATCCTTCAGCCGGCAGCGGACTTTTTTAACCTCGACATCGAGGAGAGACTTGAAAATCCGAAATATCGAGAAGGGCTGTATTACGAGAGTTACTAAGTGCTGGTACCACCGTGGCCTGCTAGTATGAGTAGCTTGCCAGCCTGATTTGGGTTTCAGTGTTCAGTGTTCAGGTTTCAGCCCAGCCTGTGGCGACAGTTTAATTGATATTTGAAGCTTTGTCGTTTTATCAAATTGTGCAAAACAAATGAACGTCCAACATCGAATGAAAGAGTACTGTCTATTTAAAAAGATCGAGCGAAGCCTCCGGCTCGTAGGGGGTTTTAGCGTCTACGCCTCGGAGAGCGATTCCATCCTTCGAAATTCGTTATTCGACATTCGATATTCTGCGGTTCGCTTTTAACGCAAAGGTGTCAGCTAACCAATCAATGGATCCTGAAACCCGAAACCTGAACACTGAAACCTCATTCCTTTTCACCCGGCTGTTCCTGCCCCTTCTTTCATCCTGAAATCCCCTTCTTTGAACAACAGCCATTTGAGCCATCTCAGACCGAATTGCAGCAGGGCAACTTCGTCTTCTTTTAGATTCTCAAGCTCCGCTGCTTCGATCTCGTATCGCTTCAAAAAAGAGCTTTCAAATACAAATTCACGAAATTTGTCGATATTGTAGCTGACCATGAAAAACATGTTTTTGGTCTGCTCGGTCCATTTCATATTGGGCGGAAACGAGCGCTTTCTTACTACCAGTTCGGTCCACTCCATATTGATCTGGTCGTGAATATCGACCCCTTGATTCTCACGCCACCCGGCAACCGTCCATTCCTTTTCTTCTTCAAACCCCCGGCAATGCGGTTCGTTGACAAAAAAGTAAAATTCTTCTCCTTCAGGATCTTCCTTATTGCTCAGGGTCGCCACACCCAGTGGATAATAGCGGCAGGTGGTTGGCCGGTCTTCGTATACCAGACACCCATTTTCCCTGACAAAGGGACAGGCTTTGCTTTCAGAGTCCGAGTCTTCGACGTCAAGCAGTTTAAGGGTGACAACCGGTATATCGGTTTTCTCCAATATTTGCGGTTCTGTATAAATTGCCAGAAACTCCTCCGAAGACAGACTCAATCGGTTTTTGAGCCGAATAATATCGAAGGGCGTCAGGATGATGTTGATGTCCTTACAGCAGCGCGTGAAACATTTGACACCGGGATGACAATCAAATTTAAATTTGCTGCCCGGACCGAGGCGGACCGGTTCAACGTTGGCCATTCGTTCTGGTTTTTCCATATATATGTACCTCTCTGGGTTGGAAGGTTCCGGGTTCAGAGTTTCGGGTTCATAGGTTTTACCGATAAAACATGCTCAATGAATTAATTGAATTCTGGTATACTTAAAAAAATGGTATACACGGCCCTGATGAAATTGCAAAAAGTCAGACATTTTAAAATGAGGTTCCATAACCGGTAAAATTTGTTGAGTGCAATACCTTATTTTTGCGTATTTTGCGCCTTTTCGCGGCCCTATCAACCTTGAACCCTGAATCTTGAACCTTTCAACCTACAAAATTGTTGATTTATCGGGAGAATATACTATATCGGGGTAATAAAAGCGAATTATTTCCTGATTTAAACTAATCCGCCCTGAAACATAATACATCATCTGAATCTGCAAAATATATTTTTTAAGCCAAGGAGGATGCGATGGAAATTTCGACCACACGCAGTCAGGAGCTAAAAACAAAGCCGGGGGATGACCGTCTGGGCTTCGGCAGCATATTTACCGATTATATGTTCAATATGGATTACGACCCCCAAAACGGATGGCATAATCCGCGCATCGAGCCCTATTCTCCTTTTGTCATGGATCCGGCCACCATGTTTCTGCATTACGGGCAGGGCGTATTCGAAGGACTCAAGGCATATCGCACCGAATCGGGTCAGATTCAGTTATTTCGGCCCCGGGAGAACATCAGCCGCTTGAATCGCTCCTGCCGGCGCCTTTGCATCCCCGAAATTGATGAGAAGTTTGCCCTTGATGCCATGAAAAAATTGATCGAACTGGAAAAAGACTGGGTTCCGGCAGCACCCGAAACATCCCTCTACATACGGCCCACCGTTATCGCCACGGATCCGTTTTTGGGCGTCAGGGCCTCTAACACCTATCGCTATTTCATCATTCTATCGCCGGTTGGCGCATACTACCCGGAAGGATTCAATCCCATCAAAATTCTGGTTACGTCGGACTACGTGCGCGCAGTTAGAGGCGGCATTGGGGAGGCCAAAACCCCGGGGAATTACGCCGCCAGTCTGCTGGCCGGAGAAGAGGCCCACAAAGCCGGCTACACCCAGGTACTCTGGCTGGACGGGGTGGAACAAAAATATCTGGAAGAAGTTGGGTCCATGAACATCTTTTTCGTAATCGGTGATGAGATCGTCACCCCTGAGTTAAACGGCAGCATCCTGCCCGGCATTACGCGCAAATCGGTCATCGAACTGGCCAAACATTGGAATGAAAAGGTATCGGAACGTAAAATCACTATCGACGAATTGATGCAGGCCCATGCGGATGACAGCCTGAAGGAGGTTTTCGGCGCCGGAACCGCGGCTGTCATCTCTCCGGTGGGCCACATCAAATATGGTGAACGGGAAATCACCGTCAATGACAACCAGACCGGACCGGTGGCAATGAAATACTATAGAGCCATCACCAATATCCAGTATGGCAAGGCTGAAGATCCGCTGGGGTGGATTGAAGTGGTCACCTGATATTGGACTTTAGATATCGGATTTCGGATTGGGTGAAAAATGACTCAACTTTGCTTTCTTAGACAGGTGCAGCATGCATCGGGTAGTATATAGAATTTTGAGGACGGGATCATGAACGATATCGTGAAGAAGGACTATTTACCGGATTTTGCCGCTAAAATGAAGGCCGAAAACCTTGACGACATGGTTATCGAAACCTTCGAACACTATTACAGGCAAGCGCTGAGCGGAGAAACCGGACTGATCCATGACAGGGATATCCAACCCGTTGACCTTGACGAAATTCAAGAGTTGGGAAATCTTGATATCTATCAGGAACAGGGAGAGAGTGCATTTCAGCATGCCGTCAGAGTCGTATTGAATGGCGGACTGGGTACCAGCATGGGATTGATTGGACCCAAATCCCTGATCGAAGTGAAAGCCGGACAATCCTTTCTGGACGTCATCATGAAACAGGCCAGCAACAGCAATGTGAAGCTGCTGTTCATGAACAGTTTCAATACCCACGATGATACCTTAAACGCACTGACCCGTATAAGCACTGCCTTTAAGCCCCTTTGCTTTATTCAGAATAAATTTCCAAAGGTGCTGCGGGAGAACTACCGGCCCGCTTCGTGGCCTTCAAACCCGAAACTGGAATGGAACCCCCCGGGTCACGGCGATGTTTTCACAGCGCTGTATACATCGGGAATGATGCAACAGCTTCTAAAGGAAAATATCCGGTATGCCTTTATCTCCAATTCAGACAACCTCGGGGCCCGAATGGATGCATCGCTTTTAGGTTACTTTGCCCAAAAGGACATCCCTTTTATGATGGAAGTAGCGGAAAAAACACCGTCTGATGTCAAAGGCGGGCACCTTGCCAAACTCAGGGAGAACGGCCGTTTCATATTGCGGGAGGCAGCCCAGTGTCCCGAATCGGAAATGGTGGCCTTTCAAAAAATCGGTCATTACCGGTATTTTAACACCAACAGTATCTGGGTGAACCTGAATGCATTGAACCAGATATTCCAAAAACACCATAAAATATTGCTGCCATTAATTCTGAATAAAAAAACCCTTGATCCCCGAGACACCTATAGCCCGCCTGTTTACCAGCTGGAAACCGCGATGGGTGCCGCCATTTCACTGTTTGATAGATCAGCAGCCGTCCGGGTTCCGCGGTCTCGCTTCTTTCCGGTCAAAACCTGCAACGATCTTCTGGCGATGCGCTCCGACTGCTTCGTGTTCACCTCAAAGAAAAATTTAAGGATGAATCCGGATCGAAAAATCAGCGACGAGCAGGAGACCATCAAAATAAACCTCGATCCCGGATTTTATGGTAAAATCGATGATTTTGACAAACGGTTTGCAGAAGGCACACCGTCTCTGGTGGATTGCTACACGCTGAACATCGAAGGCGATGTCCGCTTCGAAAAAGATGTCAGAATTAAAGGCTCGGTCACGATCAGAAATACCGGCAAAAGCCAGGCGGTGGTCAAGGCCGGATCAATCATCGACAAGGATATTGTCTTTTAACAGTTTTAATTTTTCCGCCTCTGAAATCATCTACCTGCTTAATCTACAGCTATAGCTCAATGAATAGATCGCCGTCGGACAATATCTTATTTGGCGGAAAAATTATTGGTTTCGCAAACTGGTCAGGTAGGTAATCGTCAACTTATCCTTCGAACCCGGAGCAATTTTTAAAGATGCCGGTGTCAGCGCCAGGTTGACCGGAATCGTTCCCTTAACATCCAGATTGTCCAGAGGAACTTTCTCAGTGTAAAGCGTTGATATGTTTTCAAGGATCCGCTTACCGCCGATGACGGTAACCGTTTCAGGCTCCACCTTGGCCTCAGTCAGGATAAAATGGTCCGGCAGCCTGCCGCCCCAGTCAATTTGCACCGGCAGCTCTTTCTCGATGAGAATATCCAGAACCACTTCGACCTCTGTTGGCGATACACTTTTCAATACGATACCGGGTGGCAGGGAGATGGTTTCCCGGGTAATGGTGAAACGGTTGGGCCCGGCCTTGGATTTGCTCAAATTCAATTTCACCTGCACCTGGTCGGGTTTGATCGACTTCATCAAGGCCCCGGAACCTTCCAGCTCGAGGCTGACGGAATTGACCGACGTCTGGACAATTTCCATCGAGGGGTCTCGGTCCAGATAAACCAGCGGACTGTCAAATGTCACCAGCGTATCGCCGCCCCTTGAAACACTGAACCAGACGCCGGTAATAAAAATCACGGAAAAGAGGGCTGCCGCCGCAACCATCAGCTTTTCCTTGAGCAGTTCGCGTCCCTTTTTGATCGAAACTCCCCGGTGCTCCCGTAAAATTTGCTCCAGTTTGCGCTTCTGCTTGACAACCCGCAGCTGTCCATCCTTGGCAACAACGATATCGCCCCGCTCCTCCGACACGGCCACCACCAAGGCATCCGTGGCTTCAGCCAATCCCAGTGCCGCCCGGTGGCGGGTGCCGTAGTAGGTCGGCAAATCATCTCGCCGGGAGAGGGGCAAAATTGCCCCGACCTCGACAATCTGATCCCCTTGGATAATTGCCGCGCCGTCGTGAACCGGATTGTCGGGAAAAAAGACGCTCAAAATCATCTCTTTCGAAATTTCCCCTCTCCAGGAGATGCCACTCTGAACGACTTCTTCCACATCATCCTTGCCCGGAAACACCATCAGGGCACCGCATTTACGGAGCCCCATGTCGTAAATGCCCTGGACGATGATCTCGATCGTGCTGATAATCGCTTTGGATGAAACATCCCACAGTATTGCCCTTAGCTGACTGGCCTGTAATACGCTGCGAATCTCGTTGCGAAAAATGACAATAATGATAAATGCCCCCAGGCCGACAATTCCCTGAACCACCCAGCTGGTTACGATTAAGCCCATTGATACCGCAACCTGCTGAAAAAACCACAGAATGGTCATGCCAATCAAAACTCGAAAGGCATTGGTTCCCCTGAACAAGACATAGAACCGGAACAGAATGTAACTTACCAGCAGGATGTCGATAATATCCTGCCAGCGAAGGCTCGATATCAGAAAAAAAAGCTTTTCCATGTCGTTTATTCCGTGATGCTGAACCTCAATATCTGAAAAATGCGCCCCTTGGCGTCGGTGACTTCAACCCGCCAGGGTCCAAGGTCTTCGGCACGAAGTTGAATGCTGCTGTATGTCGACCAGCGCGGCGGTTGAAGGGCTAGTTTTATTCTGGCACTACGCCGATCCCGGTGAAACCAGTGATGATAGATTTCGGTTTCGAACGGCACCGGGTCAAATGATGTGAAGCAGACGGCTTTCCGACGTTCTATGGAAAATACTGTTGTCGTATTTTGCGGCGTCAGCTCCTGTATGTCCTCACACATCTCTGCCTGTACCAATACGATATCGGTAACAATATCGGTCGCGGCGGCGTCATCCGTATCGGATGGTGATTGAGCCCGGAGCGGCTGACACAACAACATCAAAAGCGAGAGCGACAACGTCAATACGGTGTGATATTTCATAGCTATTCACCTGCCCTGAATGACATAATTTATACATTAATATCTTATACTTATAAAATTGTTATTTATCAAGGATAAACCGGTCGGATTTTTCACCTTTCCGATATAGGGGAAGGGTGAATAGTTGATTAGTTAAAGACCAGTAAGTATAGTATCCTCATTGGGATACGGAACCGTCACTTATAAATCTTATTAGTCGGACACCCCCTTCAGCTTATACCGGATCACATAAAATGGAACAGACCCTTCACCTGACCCAGGAACCGGCACCGGGCAATCGCCTGGTCAGGTTCTGCGGAGATACGATCAACTTCAAGCTTCAATTGAATGTTGCCCGGAACGGAACCGCCTGGATACGCACCAATCTTGGTCAATCAAAAATCGTCCGAAGGGAGATTATTCGGCAGGTTGATGCGGGGGAATCTCCGCTGGGTAGAGCCTGGTTTGACATCCCGATGCGGCGCGTCGACTCGCTGACCTTTGAAGCGCGTCTGCCCCTTTACGAAACCGGTCACTTCGAAGCCAAATGTTTTTTCATACCCCATGATGAGAAAACTCCCCTCTGGCCCCGGGGGTCCAATACCGTTCTCAATGTGGACGCTGCCGATTCCAGTTGCGGCAACATCATTTACAATGCTTTCGTTCGCCAATTCGGCTCCAATAAAGCGGTCAGCGCAACATTAACCGACGCCCAGAAGACCCTTGTCGAGCAACTTGACCAGCAGGGCTACGCCGTCATACCGCCGTCGGGCACATTTCGTGATTTAATCGCCGAGCTCGATTTTATTCTGGGCGACCTGGGGTGCCGAATCCTGATGCTTCTGCCGATTCATCCCACCCCGACAACCTATGGACGCATGGGTCGTTTCGGAAGCCCTTATGCCGCCTTGAGCTTCACTGCCGTCGATCCGGCTCTGGCAGAGTTCGATCATCACGCCACGCCGCTGGAGCAGTTCATTGAGCTCGTGGATGAGGTTCATGGGCGCAATGCGAGAATTATCATCGATATTGCCATTAATCACACCGGCTGGGCGGCCGGACTTCATGAATCCCATCCCCGTTGGCTGGTGCGGGGTCCGCAGGGTAAAATTGAAATTCCGGGTGCCTGGGGCGTTGACTGGGAGGATCTCACTAAACTGGACTACAGCCACCAGGATCTCTGGCAGTATATGGCGGAGGTGTTTCTAACCTGGTGCAAGCGCGGAGTAGACGGATTTCGATGCGATGCCGGTTATATGATTCCCGCTGCGGCCTGGAAATATATCGTCGCCAGGGTCCGGGACCAGTTTCCGGACACGGTGTTTTTGCTGGAAGGCCTCGGCGGAAAGATCTCCGTGACCCGGGACCTGCTGAACAGCGCCAACCTGAATTGGGCTTATTCAGAATTGTTTCAAAACTATGACCGCAGTCAGGTCGAAAACTATCTGCCCGAAGCCTTTGAAATTTCTGCCAGCGACGGTCTTGCCGTCCATTTTGCCGAAACCCATGACAATCTCAGACTGGCCTCGCGCTCAACCGTCTACGCCCGCATGCGTACGGCTTTATGCGCGCTGTGCTCCCAGCGCGGCGCCTTCGGTTTTGCCAACGGTGTGGAGTGGTATGCCACGGAAAAAATAAACGTCCACAACGCCCCCTCATTGAACTGGGGGGCTGAAACCAACCAGGTCGACCAAATCCGCCGCTTGAATGATTTGCTCAAAAGGCATCCGGCTTTCCTGGGTAATACCGAACTGAAAATGATTCAACACGAAGGGCAGGGCAACTATATCTGCCTGTCGCGGCGCCATATCCCGACCGGCAAACGGCTCCTGGTTGTGGCGAATCTGGACGATAAAAACCCGACAACGGCTCGATGGCGGCTCCCGCCTGGGGAGTCGGAAGCCGGCGGATTCGTCGATCTTCTGACCGGAGCGCCGGCAGCTGTATCCGAGCCGGAAGGCGGGGCTCACATCTTTCTGGATCCCGCTCAGGTGATGTGCCTGAGCCGAAACCATGAAGATTTGGATCTGCTTCAACCGTCACCGGATGATTCCTGCGGGCTGCCGCGCCAGATAGAAATCCAACGCTTGCGGGCCAAGGTGCTGGATGCGCGCTCTCATTATCGGGGAACCGAGGATCTGGCTGATTTCGATATCGATCAGGCCGCCCGGCGGCTAAAAGAGCATCCGCTGGGATTCTTGCAAGAGCTCAATCCCGACGGAGTCGAAACCCGTGTAATCACCTGGGCTTGGCCCCGGGACCGGAATCGCGAAGTCATGATACCTCCCGGACATTTTATCCATGTGAAAGCCGAATATTCGTTCCGCATACGCTTAGTTGTAGATCAAAGCACAGTGGCCGTAGAATCAAGTTTCGAACATACCGACGGTTCCTTTTTCGCCCTGTTTAAACCCATTGATCCGCCCGCCACAGCACAATCCGCACAGTTGATACTGTCGCTTGCCGCCTCTGACGGCGGACGGCATGAGGAAGCCCACCTGTTGCTGCTGCCCCGGCCGGCGGCGATCGAAATTTCGCAGGCATATCCGCAATCTACGCTGATCGGTCAAAACCGAACTTTCCTGGCAACCAACGGACGGGGTGCCATGCTCAGGGTTCCCCTCCGCTGGGGTGAATTGAAGAGCCGCTACGACTGTCTGCTGGCCGCCAACATGAGCCGCCGCTTTCCTGAAGATCGCTGGGTCATGTTTTCCCGCTGCCGGTCGTGGCTGGTTTACCAGGGATACTCCCAGGAATTAAACACGGACTGTCTCGAAAAATTTGAAACCGACGACAACGGTGGGGGATATTGGCACTTTCACGTTCCGACCGGTCAGGGGGAAAATATCCGATTAACGATTGGCTTGCGTATGGCGATGGAAGAAAATGCCGTACAAATGCGGCTGTATCGCCACCCGGCCCAAGACAGCGGCCATCACCTGGAAGACGGTAAAGCGGTAACGCTTATTCTACGCCCGGATATCGAGAATCGCAGTTTCCACGACACGACCAAAGCATACACCGGACCCGAAAACGATTGGCCCGGGAGCGTCAGTTCTGTGCCCCAAGGGTTTGAGTTTGCGCCGGATGAGCGACATCTTCTGCAAATTAGCCTGACAGACGGCAAATTCGTACCGGAGCCGGAATGGCAGTACATGATTCACCGCTCCATGGACGCGGAACGCGGTCAGGACCCTGACTCCGACCTGTTCAGCCCCGGATATTTCTCGGTTTCTGTGCAGGGCAACCAGCAGGTTTTTCTGACTGCTGGAGTCAAAAATCCGGAAGCGGATCATCGGGTCCCTGCATTTTCCGTCGACCCGGCAACGGCTCCATCCCTCGGGCGGGCGCATCAAACCAGATCTCTGCAGGAGATGTTGACCCGCGCCCTGGATAACTTTGTGGTGCAGCGGGGTGAGCATCAATCGGTGATTGCCGGGTATCCCTGGTTTCTGGACTGGGGTCGGGATGCCTTGATTTTTGCACGCGGATTAATTGCAGCCCGGCGGTTCACATCGGCCCGCGCCGTACTCGAACAATTCGGACAATTTGAACAACACGGGACCCTGCCGAACATGATACGGGGGGACCGTGCGGATAACCGGGATACCTCCGATGCCCCCCTCTGGCTCATTCTGGCCTGTAAAGAACTGGTCTCTGCCGAAGATAGCCCCGGCTTCCTGGAGATAAACTGCGCCGGTCGTTCAATGCGCGATATTATCCTGTCGATCGTTAACGGGTTCATGGCCGGCACACCGAATGGAATTAAAATGGATCCGGAATCCGGTCTGGTGTTCAGCCCGGTCCATTTTACGTGGATGGACACCAACCACCCCGCCGGCACACCCAGACAGGGATTTCCGATAGAGATTCAGGCGCTCTGGTATGCCGCCCTGCTTTTTTTGAGCCGTGTCGATCAGGTCGAGAAACGGCAACAATGGAAACAGTTATCCGAAACCGTCCGCTCATCCATCACAGATCTGTTCTGGCAGAGTCATTTGGGATATCTTTCAGACTGCCTTCACTGCAGTGCTGATCAGACCGCAATGCAGGCGACCCCGGATGATGCCCTGCGACCGAATCAACTTCTCGCCATAACCCTGGGTGCAATTGATGACGACCGGCTTTGCCGCCGCATCCTCACAGCCTGTCAAACCCTGCTGGTGCCGGGGGCCATTCGCAGCCTGGCGGACAGCCCCGTGACCCACCCGATTGAAGTCATGCACCGGGGCCAGCCGATGAACGACCCATATCATCCTTACCGGGGAACATATATCGGTGACGAAGATACTCAGCGTAAACCGGCCTACCACAACGGAACCGCCTGGACCTGGCCTTTTCCATCGTTTTGTGAAGCCTGGACTCAGACCTACGGACGGGAGAGCCGTCAAACCGCCCAGGCCTGGCTTGCCAGCAGCTTGGAGCTGTTGACCCGGGGCTGTGTCGGTCATATCCCGGAGATCCTGGACGGCGACTTTCCCCACACTCAGCGCGGGTGCGATGCCCAGGCATGGGGAGCAAGTGAATTTCTACGGGTCTGGATTAAGCTGCAGGGAAAGTAAAGATCCGGTCCCAGAGAACCCGGCTTTGGTTTCACCCCTAAACCCATTATTCCAACACTCCAGTATTCCATCATTCCGCTATGTGGGGTTACGGCACAGCCGATTGTTTAAGACCTGGCCCATAGGACCAGGTTTCGACATTGGAATAATGGCAAAAACCATTGTATTGATTTTTCAACAATCTGCTCCTATCTTTGAACTTTAAAACCAACATACAAAATTTCTAAAATATCAGCCCGCGACAATTATCTCGCGGTCTGTTCATTTATAACCTGCTGTTTCAAGGATACTTTATTATGAAAAATTTTCAAACTTTCCAGGTGCATCCCAATATTCCGTCGAATCTCGCATTTCTTGAAGCGCTCTCTCGCAATATGTGGTGGTGCTGGAAAAAAGACGCCATCGAGCTGTTTCGCCGGATTGATCCGCCGCGCTGGGTGGAGTCCGGTCGCAACCCGATCGCTTTTCTGGCCAAGATTCCCCAGAGGCGCTTTGAACAACTGGCCCGGGACGACGGCTATCTGTCCCACATTGAGCGCGTTAAAGACGAGTTTCAAAACTGGGTTCTGAATCCAACCAACGGCCAGCAGCGCCCGTTCAATGAAAACGAAACCGTCGCCTACTTTTCGATGGAATTCGGCCTGCACGAGAGTCTGCCGCTGTTTGCGGGGGGCCTTGGCATCCTCGCCGGCGATCATCTTAAAGCAGCCTCCAATCTGGCGCTGCCGCTGACCGGCATTGGCCTCATGTACCGTGAAGGATATTTCCGTCAGTATCTGAACCAGGAGGGATGGCAGCAGGAAGAATATCCACGGACGGATATCTTCAGCCTTCCAGCAGATCGGGTTCAGGATACCGACGGAAACGATCTGACAGTGTCCATCGAAGGGCCGGACGGAACGATTCGTGCCATCGTCTGGAAAATCACGGTCGGTCGCATCGCCCTTTACCTGTTGGACACCAACTTAGCCGAAAACTCGTCCAGCGCACGTGAAATCACGGCGCGATTGTACGCCGGAGACAACAAAGTCCGTCTGGCTCAGGAAATGCTTCTGGGCCTGGGCGGTATGCAGGCGCTGGCGGCGATGGGAATCAACGTCAAAGTGTTGCATATGAACGAAGGTCACTCGGCTTTCGCAAGTTTGCAGCGTCTGGCTCAAATCATGGCTGGTTACCAGGTTGATCTAAAAACAGCGCTCGAAATCATTCCACGCACCACGGTGTTTACCACCCACACACCGGTGGCAGCGGGTCACGATGAGTTTCCGCTGGATATGGTCAAGCCCTATTTAAAGCCGCTGGAGGAGAAGTTGAAGGTCACGACCGAGGAAATTTTATCCTGGGGCCAGCCGGAAGGGTCCAACAACGATGCACCGCTGTCGATGTTCATTCTGGCGTTGCAGATGTCGGCCTACTGCAACGGGGTGAGTAAACTGCACGGCACCGTGGCACGGCGGATGTGGTCCTTTGTGTGGCCCCAGAGACCCGAGGAGGAAGTGCCGATCTCCTATGTCACCAATGGAATTCATGTTCCGACATTCGTATCCCAGGAATTGGCCTATTTGTTTGATCGCTACCTGGGGCCGGAGTGGCATTTAAGTTCCCGCAAGTCGGAAAATATCACCCGCGTTGGCGAGATATACGACGAAGAATTGTGGCGCAGCCACGAAATGAATCGCTCGCGTCTGGTTCGTACCTGTCGCAAGCAGTTGGTAAAGCAGTATGAGAGGCGCAACGCGCCCCGCAATGTGCTCGAAGCCGTCGAATCTGCTCTCGACCCGGATACCTTAACCGTTGCTTTTGCCCGCCGCTTTGCAACCTATAAACGGGCCAATTTGCTGCTGCGTGATGAAGAACGCCTGGAGTCGATCATCAACAATAAAGACTATCCGGTTCAATTTATTTTCGCCGGCAAAGCACATCCCAAAGATGATGAGGGCAAAGAGTTGATCAAAAAACTGTTCCAGTTTGCAAGTCGAGCCGATGTCCGCGACAGAATCGTCTTTCTGGAAGACTACGATATGCACCTGGCCCGCCATCTCCTGCAGGGCGCGGATGTATGGCTCAATACCCCCCGGCGACCCTTTGAAGCCTGCGGCACTTCAGGCATGAAAGCGGCAATTAACGGCGTGCTGAATGTCAGTATCCTCGATGGTTGGTGGTGTGAGGGCTACTCCGAGGAAAGGGGATGGCGCATCGGTAACGGCGAGGAATATGAAGACCACAGCTACCAGGATGCCGTCGAGAGCCAGGCCTTCTACAATGTCCTGGAAAACGAAGTCATACCGTGTTTCTACGATCGCAAAAACGGTGACCTGCCCGCCTGCTGGCTTAAAAAAATGAAGGAATCAATGAAAATGGCCATGAAATCATTTTGCAGCCTGCGGATGGTGTCGGACTACGAAAAGCGCTACTACAACCCATCGGCCGAGCGCTGGGACCTGCTGCTGGCCGACAGCGCAGCCGAAGCCACCAAATTGACGGATCAGCTCGAGCGGTTGCGCACCCACTGGAAAGAGATTCAGATCAAGCAGCCGGTAAGGCAGGCCCAGGAGCCATACCATGTCGGCGATGCGTTTCAGGTAACGGCGGAAGTTCAGCTGGGGGAACTGACGCCGGACGAGGTCGATGTGGAGCTTTTCTACGGCAACCTGAAATCTCTGGAGGAGCTTACCGCCAGCCATGTCAAACCGATGGCCGTTCAGCAGGAACTGGGTGACGGCGGCTACGTGTACGGCTGCGTCCTGAATTGCGAGGTATCGGGTAGATTTGGCTTCACGGTCAGGATATCACCACGCGGGGACGAACGAATTAAATCCATCCCCCGGCTGATGACGTGGGCTTGAAACAGGTAAAAAAAGTTTTGCTTATATTTGAATTTAATGTAAAAAAGACTGTATATTCACGCAAAAAAACTGAAAGGCAAAGGCTATGGCCGAAATGCCCTGCAATCCCCGGATCCTGGTCGTAACCCCGGAGGTCACCTATTTGCCCCATCGTATGGGGGGATTAGCCTCTTTTTATACGGCCAAAGCCGGAGGTCTGGCTGATGTGTCGGCCGCATTAATCAGCAGTCTGTTCAAACAGGGGGCCGATGTCCATATGGCCATGCCGGACTATCGCTCTTTATTTCGGGATAAACTCGCCCCGGTTCTAAAAAAAGAAATCAACCGGGTTCAACGCAAAATGCCTGACGACCGGGTACATCTGGCTGAAGATCGTGCGTTTTACTATACCAATCGGGTCTACTCCCTGTATGGAGAGGAAAACATCAAGCTGTCACTGGCTTTCCAGCGGGAAGTCATCAATAATATCGTGCCGCGGGTCCAACCTGACCTGATCCACTGCAACGATTGGATGACGGGGCTTATCCCGGCCATGGCCCGGGAGCTGGATATCCCCTGTCTCTTCACCATCCACAATGTTCACACGGTTAAAACGTCCCTGGCGGCAATTGAAGACAGGGGCATCGACGGTGCATCGTTCTGGCAGAATTTATATTTTGACAACATGGCGACTAACTATGAACAGAGCCGCGACCACAATCCGGTGGATCTGTTGACCAGTGGAATATTCGCTGCTCACTTTGTCAACGTCGTCAGCCCGACATTTTTGACTGAAATCGTAAACGGCGTACACCCGTTTATTGAAGCGCCGATCCGCCGGGAGTTGACCCATAAGGTCGACGCCGATTGTGCAGCCGGAATCCTGAACGCTCCCGACCCATCCTTTGACCCCCAAAATGACAAAGATCTGGTCAGAGAATACGGCCCGGACGACCATATTAACGGAAAAAAAGAAAACAAACGCTACCTCCAGCAGAAGCTGGGGTTGATCCAGGATGATCGCGCACCGGTCTTCTTCTGGCCTTCCCGCCTGGATCCCGTTCAGAAGGGGTGCCAGCTGCTGGCTGATATTTTCTACGATGTCATTTCCAATTACTGGCAGCAGAACCTGCAGGTCGTGTTTGTTGCCAACGGCGATTACAAAATGGTGTTCAGGGATATCGTCAACCACCACGGCTTTCACCAGCGCGTGGCGATATGCGACTTCAGCAACGAACTTGAACATCTCTGCTACGGTGCATCGGACTTTATGCTGATGCCATCCCGCTTTGAACCCTGCGGGTTGCCGCAAATGATTGCACCCATCTACGGTTCCCTCCCGATCGCCCATGATACCGGCGGTATCCATGACACAATTGTGCACCTGGATGCGGAGCAGAACACCGGAAACGGTTTTCTATTTAAGACCTTCGACGCCAACGGTCTGAAATGGGCCATTAACCAGGCCATGGCCTTTTACAATATGCCCGGAAAAACCAGGACACTGCAAATAAAGCGCATCATGCAGAAAAGTGCGGCAACATTTACGCATGCCAATACAGCGACACAGTACATTAAACTGTATGAGAAAATGCTTAAGCGTCCACTGGTCGACCAGAATCTGGACCCGGTCTGTGTTGATGAATCCATTGAAGAGAAGACAAATAACACCTGATTTTTCGCAAGAGCGGCGCTTCTGGCCAAAAAAAAAGCCAGTATGATCTATGAAGAAACTCTAAATTTCGAAAGAAAAAGAGGAATGGATTCTTATCTTAAAGAAAAATATTGGACAGGATCGACAGGATCATTTGGATAATGCGGCCTTCGGCCGAAAGGCCCCTCGCCGCAGGCGAAAAAAATCCTGATAATCCTGTAGATCCTGTCTAAATTTACATAATAAAAATCGAATCCATTCCACAATCCTTTCATCTTTTTGAAGTTTCATAAGAGCACATCAATTTATAATCATGTCATCCGCCTCGAATCATACACAAAACGACGAGCCGGACAAAAAAGCCATGGATCCACTGGATCAGGCCCTGCAACATGACCCCGGCCTGAAACCCTTTCGCAAAATCATTTCCAAACGCCTTGCCAAAATTGAAACGGTAATGTCCGGCCTGACGGCAAACCAGATCAGTCTGTCCGATTTTGCTTCCGGACATGAATTTTTCGGACTTCATTTTCGGGACAATAGCTGGGTTCTGCGGGAATGGGCCCCCAATGCGGAGCACATTTTCCTGATCGGGGATATGACAGACTGGCAGGAAAAAGAATCCTTTGCGTTTCAGCATCGGGATCGGGAAAACGTCTGGGAAATCCGCCTGCCGGCCGATAAAATGAAGCACCAGGACCTGTATCGGCTTCGCATCCACTGGCCCGGTGGAGCGGGAGATCGCATCCCGGCCTATGCCCGGCGGGTCGTTCAGGACCCGCGAACGAAGATATTTAACGCTCAGGTCTGGAATCCCCCATCCGTTTATAAATGGATTTGTCCTGATTTTCGTTGCCCGCCAGAGGCCCCATTGATTTATGAGGCTCATATCGGGATGGCCCAGGACAAAGAGGGCATCGGTTCCTATCAGGAATTTACCCGGCATGTTTTGCCCCGGATCGCAGCATCCGGCTACAACGCCATCCAGTTGATGGCCGTTCAAGAACACCCGTACTACGGATCTTTCGGCTATCAGGTTTCCAATTTTTTTGCCGCATCATCCCGTTTCGGAACACCGGATGATTTGAAACAGTTAGTCGATAAAGCCCATTTATCGGGCCTGTCCGTACTGATGGACATCGTTCATTCCCATGCCGTATCCAATGAAAATGAGGGTCTAAGCCGATTTGACGGCACTCTCTATCAATATTTTCACAACGGCGAGCGTGGATTGCATCCCCTCTGGGACTCCCGCTGTTTTGATTACGGCAAATATCAGGTCCTGCATTTTTTACTTTCCAACTGCCGCTTCTGGCTGGATGAGTACCGTTTCGACGGCTTTCGCTTCGACGGTATTACCTCCATGCTTTATCTGCATCATGGCATGAGCCGGGCATTTACATCCTACGACGACTACTTCGGGCCGGATGTTGATGAAGACGCTCTGACCTATCTGGCGCTCGCCAATCGGCTGATCCACGATCTGCGGCCGGATGCCATTACGATTGCCGAGGATGTCAGTGGCATGCCGGGATTGGCGGCCCCCCAAAAAAGGGGCGGCTACGGATTTAATTACCGCTTTGCCATGGGGGTACCCGATTACTGGATTAAATTAACCAAAGAAGTGGCCGATGAGCACTGGCCGGTGGGACATTTGTGGTATGAACTGACCAATCGCCGCGCCGATGAAAGAACCATCAGTTACGCCGAGTCCCACGATCAGGCGCTGGTGGGGGATAAGTCTCTGATTTTTAGACTGATCGATGCCGTCATGTATGAACATATGGGGATCGACGACGATCATATTGCCGTCGACCGCGGCATGGCGTTGCACAAAATGATCCGTTTGATAACGCTGGCCACTGCCGGAGCAGGCTATTTGAATTTCATGGGCAATGAATTCGGACACCCGGAGTGGATCGATTTTCCGAGGGAAGGCAACAACTGGTCGTACAAACATGCCCGCCGCCAGTGGCATCTGGTG
>JASJCE010000221.1 GCA_030066155.1 Desulfobacterales bacterium
CGATATTTTCCTTGGCACCGATGTTTGCCGGGTCGATTTTCAATACACCTTCCCAAGCCTCTATGGCTTGATCCAGTTTGCCCTGCCTGGCGTATGCGACGCCCAAGTTGTTGCGGGCCTCGATATCTTCGGGCGTCAATTTAATTACAGTCCGGTAGTGTTCGACGGCAGCCTCGGCGAAGCCATTTTTCTGATATAAATTCGCTAAATTGAAATGCGCGTCGGCAAATCCGGGGTTGCTCCGGATGGCAGCTTTATAGTGAAATAACGCCTGTTCGACGTCATTCTGCCGGTCGTAGATGACGCCAAGGTTGTAATAGGCTTTGAAGTGATCGGGCATCAACCGCACCGCCGCTTTGAATTCAACGATGGCTTTCCCCAGCATACCGCGCTCCAGATAGGCACGGCCCAAGCTGCCACGGGCAACGCCGCTGTCCGGCGTCTGTTTCACCGATTTGGTCCACAGGGTCAGGCCATCCTTCCAATCCCGGTTGCGGGCGATGGTGGCGGGTGCATAAGCCCCCGCAATTAAAATGGTCGCCGCCAATGCGGCCAGACAGGCTCTATTCTCATTTCTCAGCAACCGAAAAAACAGGCTGGATAATGTGTACGTCACCGTCAAACAAAAACCGATCCCCGGGATGTACAAATACCGTTCAGCAAAGGGATTAAAAATTTGAATTAAATTGTAAACCGGGAAAAGTGAAATCAAAAACCACCAGATGCCAAAGAATACAAGTTTGTGACGTCTAAAAAGCAAAAAACTGAGAAGAGCCAACCCCAGGGTGACAGATAACCCCACTAAATTGCCGATATCAACGAAATTCGCGGGATAGTTAAAAACATAGGCGACCTTAAGCTCGTGGGGGAAGATTGCCAGTTTGACAAAGTTGAAAAGGTGCAGCGGAAGATAAATCAGCCTTTCAAAAAAAGTACCGTATAGTACCTGCCCTCCATCCCCCGATTTGGTGATAACAATAAATCGCAGCACTAAATAAAATAAACCCACCAGCGCATATCCCAAATATATACGCCATCGTTGAATGATGAGTTGAGCCGCATACCTCGCAGTCAGCCGCTGCTCGGTGCCGCCTTTGAAGGCCAAATCATAAACGCAAATAATGGCCGGCAGCGTGATGGCCATTTCTTTGGACAACATTCCGCAGGAGTAAAGCAGCAATGACAAAGCGTACCATCCTGCGGCAAAATTCCGGCCCACCCTGGCCACATAGATATAAAGAGCTAGAAGGAAGAAAAAAGCAGCCAGCAGATCTTCATTGAAGGCAATACAAGCAACCGCCTCGGTCAGGGCTGGATGGCAGGCGAACAACAGAGCGCTTGCAAATGCGCCGAACCGACTTTCAAACAAATAGCAGGCTAAACAAAATACCAGGATCACACTCAGCACATGCAACAGGACGCTGGTGAGGTGATAGTAAAACGGATTCAATCCGGCAAATGAATGAATGAGGAAATAGGACAGCGTCGCCAGCGGCCGGTAGCTGTCTTCGCCGCCGGCAATTCTGAAATAGTCGTTGCTCAGGAAGGCCGGCAGGCTCCCTTTTAAATCCGCAATATGTTTATTTTCGACAATTACGGCGTAGTCATCGAAGACAAAGCCGTTGGACAAAGAGTTATAATAGACGGCCAAGGTAATAAGGACGAGAATAACAATCGGCAAAAAATTGCCGTTAAAAAGTCGGTATGCGAATGCGTTGGATTGGCCGGCGGCACGGTTTTGGACAGATTTTTTTTCAGTGCTCATCGCTTTGCGCTTATCACGAGATGAATGGTAGATCAACCGGGTATATCGAATTCAAATCACGTTTGCACCAAATTCAAATATCAATATTCAGATTCCTGCGAATAAGGATAACTGCGTGATCAAAATTGATAGAATTCCACAAATCTTCAATTTTCAATAGTCATTATTCATTTTCGGCGCCGCCGGCTCGGGTTGACATCGTAATATAAACCGATAATTATTGGACTGAACACTATTAGCTGACCCGTATAATTTTCGGAAGGGAGTCCCCATGCAAGAAGGCTGGAAGAAAACACTTGGCCAGATGACCTATGGAATATACGTCCTGACATCTCACTATGAAGATGAAATTAACGGCATGATCGCGTCGTGGGTGTCACAGATTTCCTATGAACCGCTCTTGATCATGGCTGCCGTTCATCCCAACCGCTATTCTCATCGGTTGATTGAAAAAAGCGGCAGTTTTGCACTACATGTCATCGATAGTCGACAAAAAGATTTTTTGACGCACTTTAAAGGACCGGACCCGAAAGCCAAGCTGGCATCGGTCCGGTGGAAACGCGGCCATACCGGATGTCCAATACTCCATGATTGCCTGGCCTATCTCGAATGTCGGGTCAAAACCGTGCATACCCCTGGAAACCACACATTGTTTATCGGAGAAGTTGTTGCCGCCGAATCGTTGAACGAAGGAAGGCCGTTTTCTTCCGTGGACTATGATGGAATCTATCTGGGCCAAAAATGAATTTTGATAAAATCGTCGATCAGATCGGCAGCGTCGTTCTGGGCAAAAAGGCGCAAATTCGACTGGCTCTGACTTGCCTGATGGCAAAGGGCCACCTGCTAATTGAAGATATCCCCGGCATCGGTAAGACGACGCTGGCCAAGGTGTTGGCAAAATGTATGGGACTTAACTTTCGCAGGATCCAATGTACCAGCGACATGCTGCCGGGAGACATATTGGGCGTATCTGTATTTGAACGCAAAAGCAGCTCATTTGTTTTTCATCCGGGGCCGATATTCTCCCAGGTACTGCTGGCAGATGAAATAAACCGCGCCACCCCCAAGACTCAAAGCGCTCTGCTGGAGGCTATGGAGGAGCGCCAGGTCACCATTGAAGGTAAAACCAGGCGGCTCAAAAATCCGTTTTATGTCATCGCAACTCAAAATCCCATCGAACAGTCCGGAACTTTTCCGCTGCCGGAAAGTCAGATGGACCGTTTTTTAATGCGAATCAAAGTCGGCTATCCGAACCGCAGCGCCGAACGGCAACTGCTCAAACAGGGCGAAACTAAAAGTAGCCTGGCCGGTTTGCAGCCGGTCCTGACCAGCGAAGATGTGTTAATGCTGCAGGACCGGGTGGCTCAAGTGCACATTTCGGATGCGCTCCTGGAATATGTCCAGGACCTCCTGGAGTTTACGCGAAGTTCATTTCATTTTTATATTGGGCTCTCTCCCCGGGCCGGGCTTAACCTGCTCACTGCCGCTAAAGCTTGGGCGTTTTTGCATGAAAGGGACTATGCCCTGCCGGAGGACCTGCAGCAGGTGCTGCCCGGGGTGGTTGGCCATCGGCTGCGATCCAAGGCGGACGGCATGGAATTCAACCCGCAAAAACTGAAGTCCATATTGATGGAGGTGCCGGTACCCTAAGGAGATAACCGGAAAGTGGGTTTGCTCTATATAATTCTGAGGTCATTGCTGTTAACTTTGGCAGTAAATTAAAATTCCAAAATCCAAGCACCAAATTGTTTTTTGGTGCTTGGGATTTTCCAATAATTACCTGCTGCTTATGCCGAACGACTTAAACTCACTACCTCATACGCTTCAGTGGAATCAATTAAAGATTCGTCCCACTCGCTACGGCATTGTTTTCATTTTCCTGCTGCTCGGCATGTTTGTAGGCTCCGTTAATTACCATAACAACCTCGGATTTTTACTGACATTTTTGCTGGGCAGCATGGCATTCGTATCCATTGCCCACACCTACAAAAATATTTCCGGTATCACGATCTTATCCTGTACTGCCCGACCGGTATTTGTCGACGAACCGGCCGAATTTGAAGTCATAGCCGGGGATCCGCTGATCCTTCGCAACGGCATCCGACTCCAATTCCTGCACGGAAGACCGATCGACCTGGATATACCGAAAGGTGCCAGCAAACGCATTGTTGTCCCAATCCTTGCCGCTTCACGGGGGATGCTCAAGCCCGGAAAGTTAAACATCTTTTCAGATTATCCCCTTGGGCTGTTCAGGGTGCAGGCTACAATTGAGTTGGACTGTCAGTGTATCGTCTACCCCAGGGCGAAAGCCGGCAATCTTAAAACATCCAACGGTAAATGCGATGCGGGGTCTGATGTCGGTTCGAACGGTCCTGGCACGGATGATTTTCAGGGCCTGAAAAACTATACGCCGGGTGATCCCCTGCAGCGGATTTCCTGGAAGGCGTCTTCGCGCGGGCGGGGTCTTTTCACGAAAGAGTTTAAGGGGTACCAGCGCAGCTCTCTTTTCCTGGATTGGAATTTGTTGCCGGGTCAGGATAACGAGAACAAATTATCCGTATTGTGCCACGCCGTTCTTGCTGCTCAGCAGCAAAATCTGGCCTACGGTCTTAAGCTCCCCGGGGCACACATCGCTCCGGGAAAAGGTGAATTGCACAAGCACCGCTGTCTGAAAACCCTGGCACTTTTTAATCAATAGTATGTTTCTCGATTTAAAAATGACGGAGCACAGCGACATCCTCAAATCTTCAATTTTCAATCTTCAATCTTCAATTCCGACTCGTCCGGAATAGGGTCATTTTCGTGAAAAGTTCTAATCATAAAAGCATCTTTCCGATCATCCTGGCGCTCGCTGTGGCCCTGGTGCCGCATGTTTTGGAGCTGCCGGGATGGGTTGTTTTGTGGTGCCTGGTTTGCTGGAGTTACATGCTGGCAGTCACGAAGCTCGGTATGCCTCAGCCGGGTAAAGCGATTCGCCTGGTCCTCACCGCCGTCGGTGTTCTGGGGGTTCTAGTCTATTCCAGCGGCGAATTAAACCGATACTCCAGCGTCGCCCTGCTGTGGATTTTGGCTGGCATCAAGCCAATGGAGATTCGGGATATACGGGACGAATTCGTTACCCTGTTTATGACCTACTTTCTGGCCATATCCTGTCTCTTTTTCTCAAATTCATTTGCAATTGGTATCTATATCTCTATTTCGATTTGTGCAACAACCACCGCACTGATATACATCAATCACCCCGCAGGTAAATATAGCGCCATCCTTGGCCTGTCCGGTCGGCTATTTCTAAAGGCACTGCCGTTGGCATTGATGCTGTTTATCGTTTTTCCCAGAATCCAGAGCAGTTTATGGGGTATTCGCAGCGAGACCACGGCTGTCAGCGGATTTAGCGACACATTGGCACCGGGCAACGTCACCCGCCTGGTTCGCAACAACGCCATTGCATTCCGCGTAAACTTCGACGCCCAGCTCCCTGCTCCCGAAAACCGGTATTGGCGGGGGCTGGTGTTCTGGCTGTTTGACGGCCGCGCATGGCATCGCGGTGACCATACCCCCAATCCCACTCTGCCGATCCAGGGACGCAACAGCACTGCTTACGATATCACCCTGGAGCCTCACAACAATCGTTGGCTGTTCGCACTGGATATGCCATATGAAACGGGCTCCAATGTGATGATGAGCTCCGATCGAACCCTGATGTCTCGCTGGCCCGTGAGGCAGCGTATTCAATACCGGCTCAAGTCATTTACATCGTACAATATCGGACCGAATTGGCAATCGGAATCAGACGCGCTGACGATTCCGTCTGATATAAATCCCAATTCAATCGCACTGGCCCGAAAATGGCGGCGGGAAACCGCGAGCCCCGACCAGCTGGTCAATATTGCACTAAATTACTTTCGCACCCGCGAATTTGGCTACACCCTGAACCCGCCGTCGCTGGATGATGATTCCATTGACGATTTTTTGTTTCGAACCCGCAAAGGTTATTGTGAACATTATGCTTCGGCATTTGCCTTTCTGATGCGGGCCGGCGGAATTCCGACCCGTCTGGTTGCCGGCTACCTGGGCGGGGAGCTGAATCCATACGGCGAGTACTTGATTGTGCGCCAATCCGATGCCCATGTCTGGGCCGAGGTGTGGCTGCCGGGTAAAGGTTGGGTGAGAACGGATCCGACTCTGGCGGTGGCACCCCAGCGGATTGAACAGGGATTGGCAGCGGCACTACCAGCGGAGGAGAGGTCCACACTTGGCTCACTAAACATCCTGGGGCCCTACGCCAGGTACTGGACCAATTTCCGCCTGGGGTGGGACACGGTAAATTATCAATGGAACAAATGGGTGATCGGCTATTCGAGTTCGAAACAGGAATCACTAATGGCTAAATTGGGCATCCAATCGGGCACCCGTAAAGGATTGGCCACGGCCATTATCCTGGCGACAGCAGCGATATGTCTCATCGCTCTCTGCTATTTTTTTGGCATATCAAAGAAAACGGCAGCCAGACCGGATGCGGTCCAACAATCCTATTTGAATTTCTGTCGCAAACTGGCAGGTATCGGTCTCCATCGGAAACCCTTTCAGGGTCCGCAGGATTATGCCGCGATGGTGTTGGCATTGCGCCAGGACTTGAAACCAAAAGTCCTTGAGATTATCAATTTATACATCAAATTGAGGTATGGCCGCGGCGGGCGGAATGACGAGTTAAAACGCCTGAAGCAGCTGGTTAAGCAGTTTGATCCGAATTCAATTTAGCCGTAGATTACAATGTCATTAGGCACAGACCCACGCAGACAAAACGCAGACAAAATGCTTTTTTGCGCAACCCGGCATTGTTGCGCTTGTAACATTAACCGATTATAAAAAAGAAAATAAAAATCAACATGCGCAGCATGAAGAAATTAAGACGCCGCCATTTCAATCTGACGAGTTATTAGACGCAGGCTCGATCTACAAATCAATATGCTTTAAGTTTCAGGGCGGATTAATTTTCAGAACGGCCATATTACCGGAATTAGGATGGTGCCGAGGATCAGGACCAGCAAATTGAGCGGAATGCCCAGTTTCATGTAGTCGCTGAAACGATAGCCGCCGGGCCCGTAGACCAGCAGATTGGTTTGATATCCGATGGGTGTCGCAAAGCAGGCACTGGCGCCGAAGCACACCGCCATAATAAAGGGTCTGGGGTCGACACCTAGCCCGATCGCCGTCGATACTGCAATCGGAAACAATAGAACGGCGGTAGCGTTGTTGCTCAGTATCTGGGTGCTGATGCTGACCAGCAGAATAAACCCGCCCAAAACGAAAGCTGGTGAAAACCCGGCAAAAAACTTCAGGTAGGCCTCGGCATATATCTGACTGGTCCCGGTTTTTTCCATGGCCGCCCCGAGTGCCAGAGTTCCAGCGATCAGCAGCAGCACATCGCCCTGAACGGCCCGGTAAGCGTCTCTCATCTGCATGCAGCCGGTGGCGAGCAGCAGAAATACGGCGGTGAGGGCACAAACCATAATGTCCGCCAGCCCTGTCGTCGCCGCGATGATGAGACCGGAGAATATCAGGCCGGCTTTCCAGGCTTTCCGCTTCTGCACAATTTCATGATGGATATCCTCGGCGATAATAAAATCCAACCCGTCCCGCATTCGGTCCAGTTTGTCCGCGTGGCACCATATCAGCACGATATCACCGACCCGCAGACGAACGTCCCGGATCTGCTTCTCGGTGAAATGCAATCCGCTTCTTTTGATGGCAATGATATGGATCTCGGGATCTCTCTGCAGCCTGGATTCCAGCAGCCGCTGTCCCAGCAGGGATGACTGGGGCGGAATAATCAACTCCGCCACAATCGTCTCTTTCTTGCCGGGACCAAAATTCAGGTCCTTTTCGGAAAGCGGCAATTCGACGTCGTCATGATTGAGAATTTCAATCAGATCATTGGCCGACCCTTTGACCAGCATCAAGTCGTCAGCGGCAATCAGGACCGGGTCCCGGGGTGGGTGAAAAATGTGTGAGTACCGGATGAGTTCAATGACTTCAAGATCCGGATATTTTTCCCGGAACGTCTGAACCGGATCCTGGCCGATTAATTGACTGCCGCGCGGCACCGCCAGTTCAGCCAAATATTTTCGATGCTCGCCTCCCTCGATTTCGCAGGTCGGACTCAATAACGACGGCATGAAGCGCGGGGCTGCGACCATCAGAAAAGCGATTCCCAATATGGCGATGGGCACGCCGAGCGTCGACAGCCCGAACATTCCAATAGCACCGTAGCCAAGTTTGGCGCTCAAATCACTGACGATTATATTGGTAGAGGTGCCGATAAGGGTGCAGGTACCGGCCAGAATGGATGCGTAGGAGAGTGGAATCAGGAATTTTGATGGGCTGAGGTTGAATTTGCAGCACATGCTCATCACAACCGGTATAAAGAGAACCACAACCGGCGTGTTGTTGATGAACGCCGAGGATACGGCAACGGTCAGCAATATCATCAGCAGGGCCAACTTAAAATTGCCGCGTGCCATCTGAATCACTTTTTCACCGATAAATCCCACCGCTCCGGTCTTGACCATACCCTGGCTGATCAGAAACATGGAGCCAACCGTGATGACGGCCGGGTGCGCAAATCCGGCCACCGCCTCGGCCGGAGTGATGATGCGGCTGATTACCAGTGCCACGATTATCCCGATGGCCGTCAAATCCACCGGCGCCTTCTCGGTCACAAAAAGGATGAGCGCAACAACCAAAATAGCGGATACGATCCAGACAGACATACAGGCTCCAAATGAGACGCCGATGGATTAGAATATTCATTTCAGACCGACGAAAAACAACGTCGTAAACGGAACGTATTTTTGAAAATCGCTTTGACATAAAAGCGAAAAGCAAACAAAGGAGAAGATAAGCCTTGTTGTTTGACAATCAATCTTTATATTTTGATTATATTGTTTAAAAATGGGCTGTTAACAAACATGTTCTAATATCATTTATAACATCTGGAGGGCATTTGGCATGGAACTCCAAAATATGTTTAAAAACGAATCAAACGCTAAATCCTTTACCAGCGGCCAACCGATTTTTAATGAGGGTGACCAGGCCGAGGAGATGTACATTGTGATCCAGGGTCAGGTTGACATTTTGTATGACGGGCGCGTTCTCGAGACGGTTGAAACGGGTGGGGTATTAGGTGAGCTGGCGCTGATCGATAATAGTCCGCGCAGCGCGGCGGCGATTGCCAAAACCGACTGCCGCATTGCCGGTATTGATCAACGCCGCTTTACGTTTCTGATTCAGGAGCATCCTTACTTTGCGTTGCATATAATGACCGTAATGGCAAATCGCCTGCGACGCCAGACTACATAGAGAATTCCATTCCAGAGGTCTGAAGGTTTTATTGCCCGTCTTTTTCGGATTACCGCTTCTATGTCAGCCATCGTTTACGCCGCTTGTAGTGTTTGACGTCCCGGTAGCTTTTCTTTTTGCCGACCTCTGTAAGGCCCAGATAGAATTCCTTAACGTCGGCATTTTCTCTAATTTTATCCACGGTATCGTCCAGCACGATCCGCCCGTTTTCCATCACATATCCGTGATCGGCGATGCTCAGTGCCAGGCGGGCGTTTTGTTCCACCAGCAAAATGCTGACCCCCTCTTCCCGATTGATGCGCCGGATAATCTCGAATATCTCGGCCACCAGCATGGGAGACAGCCCCATGGACGGTTCATCCATCAGCATCAGCCGGGGGGAGGCCATCAGCCCTCGCCCGATCACCAGCATCTGCTGTTCACCGCCACTGATGTAACCGGCCAGCACCTTGCGGCGCTGGTGAAGCCTGGGGAAGTACCCGAAAACCATTTCCAGGTCTTTTTTCAGCTGCGATTTGTTTTTAACCGTGTGACCTCCGGCAATCAGGTTCTCCTCGACCGTCAGGTCCTCAAATACCCGCCGGCCTTCCATGACCTGGAAGATGCCCATCCGAACCAGCTCCTCCGGATAAAGCCTGTCGATCCGCTCACCCCTATAACGAATTTGGCCGTCGGTAACTTCCCCGTTTTCAGACTTCAGGAGGCCGGAGATGGCCTTGAGGGTCGTCGTCTTCCCGGCGCCGTTGTTGCCCAGTATCGTCACGATCTTGCCCTCCTCAACCTTGAGGGACATGCCCTTCAGCACCAGGATGACGTTGTGGTAAATGACTTCAATGTTGTTAACTTCGAGCAGAGGCTGCATAACTGAAAATGCCTAAAATGATCTAAATTGCCTAATCCGCCAGACTAACGGCGGACAAGAATGCCTAAAATTGAGGAATCGCTGCGCTCCGTCAATTACAAAGAGTACAGATGGCAGAAAACAGATGTCAGACGACCTGTCTTCGCTCTTCAGGCTTCGCTTTCAGCTTCGACCCGACACGTCGAGCTACGCCGCGACACGCAGATGTCAGATTTAGAAGAAAGAAGGTGAGAAGTTGAGAAGGTGAGAAAAATCACCATCCCAAATGTTGTGTCCCGAACGCCGACAGCCGAACACCGAAAGCCGTCAACCAGCATCTCTGGAATGTCGAATGACGATTGTCGATTGACGAATGATGGAAATCGTTACGCTCAATCGATTTTCGCCGCCCAACATCCGGTATCTGGAATCCGGCATCCAGTATCCAGCATCCAGCATCCAGCATCCAGAATCAAGCATCAAGCATCAAGCATCCAGCATCCAGTATCCAGTGTCCCCCAATCCTCCCCATCAATCCGAAATCCAAAATCCAAAATCCGCAATTGCAAGCCCCGCATCCAGTATCCGGTATCCAGTATCCAGAATCACGCATCCAACCGCGAATAGGTCTTTGACTCCTCGCCCAGATATGCCCTGATCACGTGCTCGTTGTGCCGGATCTTATCGGGAACGTCTTCAGCGATTTTCCGGCCGAAATCCAGAACGCAAATGCGGTCCGAAATGTCCATGACCACTCCCATATCGTGCTCGATTAATATAATGGTGACATTCCATTCCTCGCTGATATCCAGTACGAATCGGGCAATATCCTCGGTTTCCTCCAGATTCATGCCGGCACACGGTTCATCCAGCAGCAGTATTTTCGGCCGCATGGCCAGGGCCCGGGCGATCTCAACCCGTTTTTGAAATCCGTAGGGCAGTGTATGCACCGGCTTTTTGCGAATATGCTCGATTTCAAGCAGATCGACGATTTTCTCTTCGATGTGCTTGCGAAATTCCATTTCTTCCCGGCGTGTCTTGCCGTAATAGATTCCGCCGGACAGCACGCCGGATTTCAGGTGCACATGACCGCCAAGTTTGATGTTGTCCAACACCGTCATATGGGCAAAAAGCTCAACGTTCTGAAAGGTCCGTGCAATCCCCAGAGTGGCAATCCGGTGGGCCTTGAGATTGGTAATATCCTGGCCTTCAAAAATGATCTTCCCCCGCTGCGGCTGGTAAAAACTGTTGATGCAGTTCAGCAGACACGTCTTGCCGGCGCCGTTGGGGCCGATAATTGAAAAGATCTCACCGGCCTTCACACCGGTCGTAACTCCGGAAAGCGCCTTCAATCCCCCGAAACTCAGGTGTAAATCCTCTAATTTTAGCTGGTATTCTGCTAATTTTAGCTGATATTCTGCCGTCTCATCCATCGTTCAATTTACCAATGTCGTCGCCTGAATTGTTGTTATTTGCCTATAACCCGCTAAAATTAGTTATTCACTCTAAAGATTTGATCATCACCTTTGTTCTCATGCGGTAACCGGTGCCGTCCTGATAGCGGATGTCGGCTTCGATATCCAACTCGGATTTCTCGCCGTACAGGCCGTCGACCAATTCCCTGTACCGCTGCAGAACGAATTTGCGCCGGACTTTGCGGGTGCGGGTCAGCTCCTCATCATCGGCATCGAGTTCTTTGTACAGCAAAACGAACCGCTTGACCTTTGCGACTCTGGGCAATGAATTATTGGTTAGGTCGACTTCTGCGGCGATCAGGTCATAAACTGCTTTTTTCTGGGACAGATCGGTAAACGTCGTGTAGGCGATCTGGTTGTTCTCCGCCCATTTGCCGACATTGCCGGAGTCAACCGATATCATGGCGGTAATGTAAGGCTTTTCCTGGCCAATGATTACCGCATCCATGATATAGGGTGAGAATTTCAGCTTGTTTTCGATCAGTTGAGGGGAGAAGCGGCTGCCGTCCGACAGCTTCATGACATCGGCCATTCTGTCGATGATGAC
>JASJCE010000222.1 GCA_030066155.1 Desulfobacterales bacterium
ATGGATATGCCTCGGCCTATCGCCTCGATACGAGTTTGGCCTTCAAGGATATCTTCAAGAACGTTCCGGGTCGAATTACCTTCTACCTGAAGGATCTCGAAGCCGGTTACTCGGCACCGGGTCAGGCCACTGCCCAGGATCTGACCCAATACGGCGGAACCGCGCAGCTGCCGCTTACCGACCGTGCCAGTGCGCGTTTGAAAGTGGACATTCAAAACCAGCGCGACGGTTTGGATACCGAGGCCGGCGAGCTGGATCTCAATTACCGCATCGCTGAAAACTGGGATCTGGGTTTGGGTGTGCGCTATGACGACCGCGATGACAACTCTGCAGCGCCACCCGCGACCCAGGAAGAGGGCGATCGGACCGATACGGTGGCCAAGCTGCTGTACGACTCCCGGGGACGCTGGCAGACCTATGGTTTTGCGCAGAAAACGATTCAGACGGGCGGCAACCGCAAAGACAACGACCGGATCGGTGCCGGTGGCAGTTTGCAGTTGACCGACCGCTTCAATATCACCGGTGAGGTCGCCGGCGGCGATCAGGATGCCAGCGCCAGGTTGGGGAGCGAGTATCTTTTTTCCGACCGGACCACTATTTACTTTACCTATACCATTGAGGACGAGCGGACCGACAATGGCCTGCGCGCCAGGAAGGGCAATATGATCTCCGGTTTTCGCACGCGTTATGCGGACAGTGCGAGTGTCTTCCTCGAAGAGCGATATACCCATGGCGACGTCCCCACCGGTCTGATGCATTCGGCCGGCGTCGATCTGGCACCCTTCGATCACTTCAACCTTGGCGTGCACTGCGATTTCGGCACCCTCAAGGATCAGCAGACCGCCGCTGAAATTGAGCGAAAAGCGCTGAGCATAAGTGCCGGCTATGGAATCGATAAGCTGAAGATCGCCAGTGCCCTGGAATATCGCGACGACGATGTCGAACAGCCGGATGCCGACTCTAACGAACGCACCAGCTGGCTCTTTAAAAACAACCTCAAGTATCAACTGTCCCCGGATATGCGACTTTTAGGCAAATTCCATTATAGCGTGAGTGATAGTTCCGAGGGGGATTTTTCTGACAGCGATTATACCGAAGCCGTCTTGGGATGGGCGTATCGCCCCGTGCATCACGACCGTTTGAATGCGCTGCTCAAGTACACCTACTTCTACAATGTCCCGCCGGCGGGTCAGGTGAACGGCACCAATACCGCTTCGAACTTTGTCCAGCGCAGCCACATCGGATCCTTGGATGTCATGTATGACTTGACCTCGCGCTGGACCGTGGGGGGTAAATATGCCTACCGCCGCGGCGAGGTCGCCCTGGATCGAGAGGATAAGGATTATTTCGACAGTGACGCCCACCTCTATGTGTTGCGCGCGGACTGGCATATCATTGACCGTTGGGATGCCCTGGCCGAATTGCGTCGGTTGGATTTGCCCGATGCAGAGGACATGCGCAGCGGCATACTGGTCGCGCTATACCGCCACCTGGGCGATCATTTCAAGGTGGGTGTCGGCTACAATTTCAGTGATTTTTCGGATGATCTGACCCAGTTGGATTACGATCACCAGGGTCTGTTCATCAACCTGATTGGCAAGCTATAGATCCGCAGGCGACAGACCGCCGGATCTGCCGGTGAGGGGCCGAAACGGCCCCGAACCGAAGTGTAATAACAAACGCAGGCGAAGGAGAAACCAATGCTTTATTGGCTGAAAGTCATTGTTTCAGGGATTTCGATTCTTGGATTGAGTATGACGGCTTCCGGGCAGGAAGTCTCGAAAGAACAGATTAAGGGCCTGGATGAACAGGTTCAGGAAATAAAGAGCGATGTGCTATCGATTGCAGCCCAACTGAATCAGCTTGAAGAGAAGCTGCTGTACCCGTCCAACACCCAGATTGCAGTCTTCGTGTCACTGGTCGACGGCGAAACGTTCCGTCTGGACTCGGTCGAGATTCAATTGGACGGCACGCCGGTCGCTCACCACATATACACCTACAAGGAACTCGAAGCCCTGCAGCGCGGGGGGGTGCAGCGCATCTACACCGGCAATATCCGTGCCGGCAAACATGATCTGCAGGTGCAGGTGATCGGCAAATCCGCGGAAGGTCTTGATTTCCGCAAAAAAAAGCACTTCAAGGTCGACAAGGATGTGGGGCCCGAGATCGTGGAAATAGCGCTGGCCGCACAACATATTGTGTTTAAGGATAGGTAGCTCATGGTCAGGTTCTTGGCTGTATTCATAACAGGTTTGTTGTTTGCCGTATCCTCGGCGATGGCGGGTACGTCCGCTCCGAAGACGCTGAAGGATCTCTATTTCGGAGAGGCGCTTTACTACGCCTTTCAACAGGACTGGTTCGATGCAATTGCCCGACTCGACACCGAACTGGCGCAGCATCACGGACTCGATGAGCCCAAACTGGATACCATCTATTACCATATCAACCATGCTGAGTTTGCTGTAGGTGATTTTGAACTGGCCTACCGCATGCATCTGCGCGCAGGACGTGCCATCACGGCAGTCATCGAGGGCAACGTCGAGGAACCGGTGCGCAACGAGGCCATTTTCCGCCTGGCAAAAATCTATTTTCAAAAAAACCAGCCGGCCGACGCCCTGTATGCCGTGGAGCGGATCCAGGGGGCCGTACCGCCGAATATTCGAGACGATCTGTCTTTTTTGCATGCCCAAATCCTTATGGCCATCGGCCGCTTTTCCGAGGCCGCGCAAATTCTGATAGATCTGCGGGATGCGAGGAGTCTCAAAGGCTTTAACACCTACAATTTAGGTATTGCCCTGCTGCGGGACGGCAAGCAGCAGGAAGGACGTCGATATCTCGACCTTACCGGTCAGATCGATGATAATAACGTGCTCGTACTGGCGGTCAAAGACAAATCGAATCTGGTTCTGGGTTCAAAACTTCTGGATGAGAGCAATTTTGATAGCGCCAAGCAGGTACTCGATCGGGTGCACTTGAAAGGTCCGTTTTCCAACCGGGCCTTACTGGGTTCGGGATGGGCGGATGCCTTTCGAAACCGGTTCGAGAGGGCCCTGGTGCCCTGGAGCATTCTGGTGACCCGGCAGGTGACAGATCCCTCCGTGCAGGAAGCGATGCTTGCCGTTCCCTATGCCTACGGTAAGCTGAATGTGCACAGCAAAGCGGCGTTGATGTACGGCAGCGCGCTGGAGAAGTTCGGAACCGAAGTCGACAAGCTCAGCGCATCGATCCGGAATATCCGCGAAGGTCATTTTCTGCGGGCGTTAGTGCGGGAGGAATTGAAACAGGATGACGACTGGGTCGTCAAGCTGCGTGAACTCCCGGATACTCCCGAAACCTACTATTTGCTCGAATTGATGGCCTCGCACGATTTCCAGCAATCCCTGAAAAACTATTTGGATCTGGAGGAATTGCGCAAGAAGCTGGAATTTTGGGAAAACGATCTGGATGCCTTCGAGGAGATCATCGAGCAGCGGCGGGCCTATTACGATCCGCTGCTTCCCGCTATCGATGGGGAATTCCGGCGGCTCGACTCACAGATGCGCCTGCGCCTGGAGCAGCGGGACCGGATCGAAAAACGCCTGAAGAACATGCTGATCGTGCCGAGACCCGATTACCTGGCAACCTCGCAAGAGCGCATCATCGGTGAACAGATCGCACAACTGGAACAGAGACTGAGGGCCGACGGCACGGCCGTATCCGGCGAGATCAAGGCCCGGATCAAACGTTTGCGGGGGGTGCTGCACTGGAACATTTACACCGACTATGACCGGCGTTTCACCGAAGCGCACACGCACCTGCGTGAATTGAATCACGAGGTGGATCAGTTGAAAAAACAATACACCGCGTTTGTGCGCACCCGTCAGGCCGCCACGCAAAGCTATGAAGGCTACGGCGATGGAATCCGCCGACAGCGGTCACTGATCCGGGAGGCCCGCGCAACAGTGTCAGAATTAATGGCACGCCAGGGCCATATGCTTGAAACAATGGCCGTCAGCGAGCTGACCAGACGCCGCGAGCGGCTGACCGAGTTCCAGATCAAGGCGCGCTTTGCCATGGCGGACAGCTATGATCGTGCCGTCAGGGATCAGACCCAGGAGAGGTTAAATCAATGAGCAGGGTTCGGCTTTTCATATTGCTGCTGCAGATCGTGCTGATCGCCTGTCAATCGACCGGCGACAAGGATACGATTGCCGGGTTGCGCCATAAGCAGATCGAAATCAAAGCAGAAAAAATCGAAGGCGGGATCGATAAAGCGATGCTGGGTTATCAACGCTTTCTGGAGGAGACGCCGGGTTCGGCCATGGCACCCGAGGCCATGCGGCGTCTGGCCGACCTGAAGATCGAAAAAGAATACGGTGCTCTCCCCGGGGGGAGCGAGCCTGCCGGGCAGGCCAAGAAAATAGTGCCGCCCGTGCGGGAACACGCGGTGCGTCCAGAGAGTGCGTCGATCACCAGCGGGCAGTCGGCCCCGGCCGTGGCGCCCAGTCCGGTCTACGACGAATCCGAGGCGGATTTTGAAAACCGGGCCACCCAAAGAGAGCCGACTACCGGTGCGATTGCGCCGGCAGACGGAAGCGGCCAAGGCCCGGATGATCTGGATCGGGTCAGTACCCGCGAGGCCCTGGCGCTTTACAAGAAACTTCTGCGCGATTATCCCCTGTATGATCGCAATGACCAGGTGCTCTATCAGATGTCACGCGCTTATGAGGAGCTCGGACGGACCCAGGAGGCCATGGAGGTCATGGACCGCATCGTGCGTAAATTCCCCCGGTCGCGTTACATCGATGAAGTGCAGTTCCGGCGTGCGGAATACTTCTTTACGCACAAACAGTACCTGGATGCCGAAGATGCCTATAAGAGCATCGTGGAGATCGGCGTTGGTTCGTTCTACTACGATCTGGCTCTATATAAACTGGGCTGGACGTTCTACAAGCAGGAGCTCTATGAAGAGGCTCTGCACCGATTCATTGCGCTGCTGGATCACAAGGTTTCCACGGGATACGACTTTGAGCAGACTGAAGATGAGCCAGAGCGCAAGCGCACGCAAGATACCTTCCGGGTCATCAGCTTGAGTTTTTCCAACCTCGGCGGAGCAGACTCGGTGGTGGAATACTTCTCGCGCCATGGCAAACGCGCCTATGAGGACCGGGTTTACAGCAATCTTGGCGAATATTACTTTGACAAACGTCGATATGCCGACGCCAGCGCCGCCTACAATGCCTTTGTGAGCCGCAATCCGTTCCACAAGCTGGCACCGAATTTCCATATGCGAGTGATCGAAATTCATGCCGCCGGCGGATTTCCCAGTCTGGTCCTCGACGCCAAAAAGTCATTCGCCAGGACTTATGGTTTGAAGGCCGAATACTGGAAGTATTTTGAGCCAGCTGCCCGTCCCGACGTCCTGGGGCATCTGAAAACCAACCTGAAGGACCTGGCCACCCATTATCACGCCAGCTACCAGAAACCGCGCAAGGCCGAGGATAAGCCGGCTCATTTCAAGGAGGCGCTGCACTGGTACCGGGAATTTTTAAGTTCGTTTCCGACGGAGACGGAATCGCCGAACATGAACTACCAACTGGCAGATTTGCTGATGGAAAACCGTTCGTTCGGCGAAGCGGCCCTGGAATTCGAGAAGACCGCCTACGGTTATGCGCTTCACGAAAAATCCTCCAAGTCGGGCTACGCGGCGGTCTATGCATACCGGGAATACCTGCAGGTTGTCCCGGCGAAGAAAAAAGATAAGGCCCGGCAGGAGGTCATCCGCAGTTCGTTGAAGTTTGCCGACGCCTTCCCGAAGCATGAGAAGGCGGCCATCGTCCTCGGGGCGGCCGCCGATGATCTTTACGCCATGAAAGAGTTTGAGCAGGCATTGGCCGCAGCCAGCAAGCTGACCAATAATTTTCCCGACGCCGAGATTGATGTCGTCCGTGCGGCCTGGCTGGTCGTCGGCCATTCGTCATTTGAGCTGTTACGCTACGGCGAGGCTGAGACCGCTTACCTCAAGGTGCTGAAGTTGTTGCCCGAAAATGACAAGTCGCGCGGCGGCCTGGTCGATAATCTGGCCGCATCGATTTACATGCAGGGGGAGCAGGCCAAAGACGCCCAGGACTATCGGCTTGCAGCGGATCACTTCTTGCGGGTGGGCCGCATGGCACCGACCTCAAAAATCCGGCCGAACGCCGAATACGACGGCGCAGCGGCCTTGATTCAGCTCAAGGACTGGGAGGCGGCAACCTCCGTCCTGAAAGGATTTCGCGAAAGTTTTCCCGGACATCCATTGCAGCCTGAGGTAACCAAAAAGATGGCCTACGTTTACCGGGAAAACAAACGGCTCTCCCTGGCGGCCAATGAATTCGAGCGCATCGAAAGGGAATCCCGGGACGACAACGTCAGACGAGAGGCCCTGCTGACCGCTGCGGAGTTGTACGCGGAAGACGGCAACCAAATGCGGACGCTCGAGGTTTATCGGCGTTATGTGGGGTATTTCCCGCAACCGGTGGAAGTCAACCTGGAGACCCGCAACAAAATCGCCGAAATTCTAAAGGCGCAGAACGATCGGGAATCCTATCTGAAAGAGCTCACGCAGATCGTTGCCATCGACGCCGCGGCCGGAGACGACCGAACCGCGCGGACCCGCTATCTTGCCGCCAAAAGCGCCCTGGTGCTGGCCGAGCTGGTTTTCGATAAGTTCACCGCGGTTAAGCTGATACAACCCTTTAAATCGAATCTGCTCAAGAAGCGCAACCTGATGAAAACGGCGGTGCAGGATTTCAGCCGTCTCATGGATTATGAGTTGGGAGAATTCACCGCAGCGGCAACATTTTATCTGGCCGAGATTTACAGTGATTTCAGTCAGGCCTTGATGACTTCCGAGCGTCCAAAGGGGCTGAGCGCTCTGGAACTGGAAGAGTACGAATTGGCCATCGAAGAGCAGGCCTATCCGTTTGAAGAGAAAGCCATCACGGTCCACGAGAGCAATCTCGAGCTGATTGCCCGAGGTGTATACAACAAATGGATAGAAAACAGCCTGCAGAAGCTGGCGGTACTCGTACCGGTACGCTATGCCAAAACGGAAGCGGCCAGCGCCATCGTTGGTTCGTTGGAAACCTACACTTTCGCAATTGAGGGCCCGGCAACGCCGGCGACAGCTGTATCGGAAGCGGAGAGCGAACCGGCTGACCCCGGGGCAGTTGAAGAAGAACCCGGGACTGCGGCGGAGACCGAGACTACAGCGCCTGCTCCGGCCGAGGAACCTGAGTCGGCCGAGGCCGGCCGATCTTCAAGCCTTGGGAGGGATACGCCTGTCCAACCGGAAACCGGGGTGGCCGGAGAAAAACTGGACTGAAAGGAAACGGTGCGATGAAACGAATAAAAATCGGAATGCTGAAATGGCTAAACACGCGAACCTGCACCGCATGGGTGATCCTGGCAATGGTGCTGTCGGTTCTGTGCGGTTGTGCCGGCCGCGAAACGGTTGCGCCGGAGCCGGTGGTGCCGGAATCCCCGGCGACCCAGGAGCCCAAGGTGGCGAAACTTGCTGACGGACGCAAAGGATTTGTCATTACGGAAGTTTCTCGGTTGGACGATGCGGCGCGCCGGGATTTCAGGAGAGCCGTCGTCATGCTCAATGACGGGCATTATGAACAGGCTGCCGGCCTGTTGGACAAGGTCGTCCAGAAGTCGCCGGGCGTCTCGGCGCCTTATATCAACCTGGCGATTGCCTATCGGCATCTCGACAACCTGGAACAGGCCGAGACGCATTTGAAAGCCGCACTGGATCTGGTTCCCGGGCACCCGGCAGCCTGTAATGAATACGGTATGCTGTATCGTAAAACCGGTCGCTTTGCAGAAGCCCGGGCAATGTATGAAAAGGTGCTCGACCGGTTTCCGGAGTTCTATCCGGCGCACCGCAATCTGGGAATTCTCTGCGATCTATATCTGGGTGACCTGGAATGTGCCCTGGAGCATTACGAGATTTACAGCCTGGCCAAGCCTGAAGATGAAAAGGTTCAATTGTGGATTGCGGATTTGCGCAACCGGCTGAAACGCCGTTAAGGAGGCAACATGTATCGCAAATTATCACTGTGTCTGTGTGTAGTCCTGTTCACGGCCGTCACGGCCGTGGCACAAGACGCGGAAACAAAAAAAGAACAGGACGCCAAGGAGCTGTCCGGTATGTCCATCGTCGGCAACGATGAAGCCCCGAAGTCTCTGTATATCGTTCCCTGGAAAAGTTCGGAAATCGGCGTGGAGACTAGCTTGAATACGTTGCTGAACGAGGGCGATGTACCGGTTGATCGAGATGTTTTCAAGCGGCAGCTGGATTTTTATATCGTCAGCACCGCAGAATGATTTGAATGTAAGTGAGGTGTATCATGGAATTATTTTATTCAATCGTGGGATTTTTTCAAAAGGGTGGGCTGTTCATGTATCCCATTATGTTTGTGTTCGCAGCCGGCATGGCCATTGCGGTCGAGCGCTGGTTTCAGTTGAGTCGCATCCGCAGCGTAAACCACAAAATGTGGAAGGTGTTACAGCCGGTACTGGTCAAAGGTGACTTCGACAAGGCGCGGGAAATGGTGAACAAGGATAAATCCACCATTTCGCAAATGCTTGCAATGGGGCTGGCGCGCCAGGGGGCGGTTCGGCGTCGCGACGACATCGAAATCGCCATGGAAGAGAGCATGATGGAGATTATCCCGCAACTGGAAAAGCGCACCCCATACGTGGCACTGCTGTCGAATATCGCCACTTTGCTGGGACTGCTCGGCACCATTATGGGGCTGATCGAGGCGTTCACCGCGGTGGCCAATGCCAACCCCGCCGAAAAGGCCGATTTGCTCTCCGCCAGTATATCGGTGGCAATGAACACCACGGCCTTCGGCCTCATGTCGGCCATACCGCTTCTGCTTTTCCATGCCAAGCTGACATCGACCACGGGTCATATCATCGACAGCCTGGAGATGGCATCGGTCAAGGCGCTCAATACCATCTCCAATTTTGCCAAGCGCCAAATCGAGGCGAACTGATTATGTCCAGACGAAATCATAGAAAAAGACGCATGCAGGAAACAGCCCAACTGGATGTCACCACATTCCTGAACCTGATGGTGGTGTTGATACCGTTTTTGCTAATCAGCGCCGTTTTCTCCCGCGTGGCGATCATGGAGTTGAGCGTTCCGACCTCCGCGGGCGGATCGGAATCGAACAAGCCGAATTTCTCGATCGAAGTGATTGTACGCAAAACGGGATTGGAGATTGCCAATGGGTCGTATGTTGAGGCGGCGATTCCGAAAAAAGACGATCAATACGATATGAAAATGCTGTCGGAAATGCTCATGCGCTTGAAAGCCCAATATCCGGATAAGGAAGATGCCACGGTTCTTCTGGAACCTGAGATCGCGTACGACTACATGATTCAAATCATGGACGCCGTGCGCGGCGCTGAAATCCGGGAAGATGGCGGCGAAGCGGTTCAGAAAATGATACTCTTTCCCGATATATCCATAGGAGACGCACCATGAGAAACAGCAAACGCATAAGACGAATGGGGCGAAACAAAAAAAAGGTGACCGGTCTAAACCTGACGTCCCTGATGGATGTCTTCACTATTCTGGTGTTCTTTCTGTTATTTCACGCCTCCGGCAGCGATGTTATGGAAGCGCCCAAGCAAATCAAGCTGCCCGATTCGGTGGTCGAGACCAAACCGAGAGAAACCGTGGTGATCCTGGTCAGCCCGGAAATGGTGCTGGTTCAAGGCAAGGCCGTGATAAACACCCCCGAACTGCTGAATGCCGGGATGGAGACGGTTGCTGAAATCACTGAGCGGTTAAAGCAGATTGAACAAAATATTATCGGGACCAGCACCAAATCGGTGGTTGAGAGCAAGGAGGTCACCATCCTTGCCGATAAAACGATACCGTTTCAAGTGCTTAAAAAAATAATGTCGACCTGCACGGGTTCTGGATACGGCAGAATCTCCCTTGCCGTCGTTCAGAAGGCCGAACAGGGATAGTGGGAATATCGCAATGACCTCCTCCTTATTAGAACAAGAATTGGCGCCGCTCAGCGCCCGGATCGAGCAAATTCGTGCAAAGCGCGAGATGCTCAAAGAACAGTTGGGCGTTGTAAGCGCAAAGCTCGAAAAGTTTTCCGCCGCCAGGCAGCGATTCGATGCGTTGCGGGATGTCTGCGATGCGCTCGACAAACTAACGGAGCTGAAGGCGGGGGACCTTTTCTGGAAAGGAATACCCGGGGATCCGGATGCCGCTGAACACCTGGATCGGATTCGAAGCCGCATGGTTCGTTTCGAACAGAAGATCAGAGAGATGGACGAAAAGCAGACGCGGCTCCAGTTACAGATCGACAGGCGGAACGACGAGCTGGCCTATCTTCACCAGGAAGTCCAGGAAGCCTATGAGCGTGAGGAGCGGCGTCGCGAAGAGTTTGCCATTGAGCGGGAGATCTCACCCGTTCCTTATCGTGCCATGATCATGCCCTGGACAAAGCAGACCGAGAGCGAAAGGCGCTTTCACCGTGCGGTTCTGGTGGCAATGCTCATCTGCCTTATCTTCGGCGTTCTTATTCCCCGGATAAACGTGCCGCTACCGGATTATACGGCCAATGTGGCCGTCATACCGGAACGATTGGCTAAGTTGGTCAAGAAGGAGCCACCCCGGCCGTCACCGGCGCCCAAGCCGGTGCCGAAGGAGCCCGAGGAAGAGCCCCGGAAGATGAAGGATGAGTCCAAACCCGAACCCAAACCGGAACCCGAGAAGAAAAAACCGGATAAAGCCTTGAAGAAAAAAACGCCGGCACCGGAGCCGCCCAAGGTGGCCAAAAAAGGCGGTGGAAAAACTGCGGCAGCTCGCAAAAAAGCCCGACGCGTGGGGGTTCTGGCCTTCAAGGATACATTTAGGGATCTTATGGACGAAACACCGGTTGCCAAGCTCGGTACGGAGGCCCGCATCAGCAACAAAAGTTCGAAGGTGAAAGGGCAGGCAGTGGTTCAGCGCTCGCTGGTGGCAATGCAGGCGCAGGGTGGATCCAGCGGTGGTATCACCAATTCCGGGATCAGCCGCAATCTTGGAAACGGCAACGGCGGCCGCCTCGGCGGCAGCGGTATTGGTAAAGGCAGCGGCGGCGGCAAGGGCGACGGCATCGGCTTTACCACGGTGGAAAGTTCCATTGCGGGCGTGGAGGAGTCTACGAGACCGCTGAGTGACGGCGCCGGGCCGGGCCGAACGGACGAAGAAATCCAGATCGTTTTCGATCGATACAAGGCGACGCTTTATCGGATTTACAACAGGGAATTGCGCAAGGACCCGACCTTGCGTGGGAAGATTTTGTTGAGAATCAGCATCGAAACCAGTGGTGCGGTGTCACTGTGTAAGGTGGAGTCAACCGATCTTAAGTCGCCTGAACTCGTTGCCAAGATTGTTAACCGCATCAAGCGGTTTAACTTCGGCCCCAAAGATGGTGTGCCGAAGATAACGATTCTGTATCCGATCGACTTTCTACCGGCAGCATAGTGCTTCGATTCGCAATTACAGTGACATATATAAAATTTAATCTTACTCAATTTCAGGTTTCAGGAGGAAAGCGATGGAATTCTACTCATTGGCGTCAATCGTGGGATTTTTTCAAAAGGGCGGGCTGTTCATGTATCCCATTTTGTTCGTGTTCGCGGCCGGCATGGCCATTGCAGTGGAGCGCTGGTTTCAGCTGGGCCGCATCCGCAGCGTGAACCGCAAAATGTGGAATGTCCTGCAGCCGGTCCTGGTCAAAGGTGACTTTGACAAGGCGCGGGAAATGGTCAGCAAGGACAAATCCACCATCTCGCAAATGCTTGCAATGGGGCTGGCGCGCCAGGGGGCGGTTCGGCGTCGCGACGACATCGAAATCGCCATGGAAGAGAGCATGATGGAGATTATCCCGCAACTGGAAAAGCGC
>JASJCE010000223.1 GCA_030066155.1 Desulfobacterales bacterium
CCGCATCCCCCCTCTCTATTAGCCGCCTGACAATTGCCTTGCCCAAAAATCCGCCACCACCGGTAACCAGGACCTTTTCGGGTGGCCGTGTCTCGTTCGAGTGGTTTGTCGTCATTTGAGTTCCGTCTCCGCCCAGATCGCCAGTTTTTCACGAAAAATTTTCGAGTTGTGGCGAATATCCACCGGGAATGCGTTATGAAACAGCACGGTTTGGATGTTGCGGGTCAAATCATTGGCTCCGGCCAATTCCAGAAGTTCATCCTTTACCTTATTTTTTTTGATGCCGGTACCGGAGCTCCGCAGTTCGATGCAGATAACCGGCTTTTGTTTTTTCGGTGGGCCGACACCCACCAGCGCGCTGCGGAACACATCGGGATGGGTATTGAATATCCCTTCGCAGGGAATCGTGTAGAGGGTGCCGTCGGATGTAACGACCCGGTGGCTTTTACGGCCGCAAAACCAGATACGACCTTTATCGTCCAACCATCCCAGATCTCCCATGCGATGGATGATCTCACCGTCTTCCGTTATTTTTGCCAGGCGCGTTGCTCTGAGATCTTCATAATACTGGCGGCTGACGAGGGCACCTTTGACGCAGATTTCACCAATTTCACCTGGCGGCACCAAAAGATCGTCCGTCCAGACGTCGATAGGCTCGTCATTTATTTTAATCAGCCGAATATCGATGTTATTGATCGGTCGCCCGATACAAACCCCGTAGCCTTTTTCGCTGAGATGGCGGGTTTCACCCAGTATTTCATTGCTGCGGATCGATATGATCGGCACGGCCTCCGTTGCTCCATACGGCGTATGTATCTCCGTGTCACTATTCAGCATGGCACTGAACTGCTCGATGTTGTCGGCAGAAACAGGCGCACCGGCAGATACCACCCGCTTCAGGCTCGGCAGATTGATGCCTTTTTCTTTGCCGTAGCTGCCAACCCGGTTCAATAATGCCGGGGATGCGAACATGTTGGTGACGCCCTGGTTGTTGACCGCTTCGATAATGCGTTCCGGGTTTACCAGGGCCGGCCGGGTGGGGTCCATATCCGGGATGACAGCGGTCACCCCCAAAGCCGGATAGAACAGGGCGAACAGGGGAAAAGTCGACAGATCGATTTCATCGGCCGCCATATTCAGATGGGTTCTAATCTGGTGCAGCTGGGCATCAAAATTGCCATGCGTGTAAACGGCACCTTTGGCAGGGCCTGTGCTGCCGGTGGTAAACAGGATGGCCGCCGTTTCATCGCGGCCGGTATCGGCGGTCTGAAACGGCTGCCAGTCCGGCCGCCGAATTTGATTAAGGGTCTGCCCTCCCCAGAACCAGCGTTTGCCTACGGTAATCCAGATTGTAACGGACTTGAAGAACCGGGGCGCCAGTGTTCTGACCACATGGGCCAGCGGAATGCCGATGAATGCTTTCGGTCCGGTAGACCGGTAACAGCTCAGCATGCGTTTGACCCCCATGCCGGGATCCACCACAACCGGTACTGCACCGGTTTTGAAAACGGCAAATATCAAGGCAAAGAATTCAATGCTGGGCTTGACCATTAAAACGGTTCGGGTCTGGCGTGTGATACCCGCCATTTTCAAGCCGTGGGCCAGGCGGTCCACTTCCTGCTCGAGCTGCAGGAATGTCATATGGGCGTAGGTCACCCGTTTCTGCCGATCGCGTCCGGCCGGGTAGACTACCGCGCGCTTGTAGGGCTGCTCCCGGGCCATTCGGGTCAAATGGGTTGAGACATTGACGATTTCATCGACAGTCGTTTCTGCTGTATTCATGGTATTCAAGGCCATGGAGTATTGGAGTAGAGGAGTATTGGAGTGATGGATAAAAAGCAATACTCCAGAACTCCAATACTCCATCACTCCAGCTTCTATAAGGCTCCTGAGTAGCTTACAGGAGACTCTGATTTAAATGCCAAAATTATTCTTAAACCTTAATCACACCGGGTGTCTTTGCAAGAAATCCTGAACCAGGGGGACGATTTTATCGGGAACATCTTCCAGAACATAGTGGCCTGCATCAGAAAAGATATGGACCTCGGCAGCCGGAAAGCGACGGCGCCATTCCGCCAGATAATCGGTGTCAAATACAAAATCGTGTTCTCCCCAGCAAATCATCATGGGCAGTTTGGAAAGCACATGAAGCTGTTCATCGGCCTGTTTTACAATACGGTAACTAAGATCTTTTTCCGTCAGGGGAATATCCTGAACAAATTTCAATGTTGCGATGCGGTTGCTCCAGGAGTCATACGGTGCCGTCAACCCCTGTTTGACTTCACCGGACAGGCCTTTATGGGATGCCATATACAGAGCGCTGAATGCAAACAGGTTGAATCCAAGAACCGCGACTGCGGCTAGGGGACCTGAATTTCGAATTAAGTGCAGCCGCAGGGGTATTTTTTTCTTGTCCGGTGGGAGAAACGCGGCAGTGTTCAATAAGATCAACCGGCTTATTTTTTCCGGATGCTTCAGCGCATAGGCCATGCCGATCATACCACCCCAATCGTGCACAATAAGGGTGATTTTTTCCGTACCGGTCACCGTTTCCATCAAACGATCAAGATCCTCTATTCGGCTCTGGAGCGTATACCCATATTGGGAAGCAGGCGGTTTGTCCGATAATCCGCAGCCAATATGATCCGGGGCGATAGTGCGATATCCCTCGCGCAGAGCCTTGATCAATTCCCGGTAATAAAAAGACCAGGTGGGATTGCCATGGACCATCACTACCGGCTCCCCGCTGCCTTCATCAACATAATGATACTTAAAACCGTTGATATCCAGGTAATGAGAATCGAATGGATACAGGTGTTTGAAGGCCGAGATATCGATAGGTTTTCGGGTTGCCATAAGCAATTATCTGTACCGAATGTCGATGTCGTTTAGATGGTCGTGAACGTTAAGATGGTTTAGATGGTTATGATCGTCAGGATCGCTCAAAATGTGTTTAGATCGTTTAGTTCTATCACCAATAACCAATAACAACTATTGATTCTGTCCTTTGACTTCTGACATCTGTCTTCTGGCCTCTGACTTCTGCCCTCAGTTCCTCACATACTGAAACCTGAAACCTGAAACCTTCAACTACCATTCAATCCCCAGCATCAGACAATTGAGGCCACTGCCGATACCCAAAAACCCGATCAGGTCCTTGGGGGCAAAAAATTCCCTTTCCGCTGCGATCGCTGCCGTGATCGGCAACGACACGGTGCCGATATTTCCCAGAAATCTAAAGGTCGTGAAATCTCTGGAAGGGTCAATTCCGATTGCATCCAGAATGTTACGCTGGTGAGTCGCTCCCACCTGATGACAGATTACCTTGTCCGGTTTGTCTGCTGCCAGATCGAGTTCCTGCCGGAACGCCTTGAAGGTATCGATTCCCAGCACCACGCCATTTTGAAGAACGGCAACCGAGTCGGTCTCCATGGTGTGCAGACCGCTGGCCGGTATGCCGGTATCCGGTCCCCAGACGCATAATTCATGATGTTCGGCAGCACTACGGGACGCCCCGCCCACGACCTGATGACCGGCGGTCGTCAGCGATTCATCGGTTAGAATGACCGCGACTGCACCGGAACCGCCTGTCAAGGTCGCGATGGTTTTTTTGAAAACTGCCATATCCAGGGTGTTCAGCATGCGATCAATGGTAATATCGATAATTTGACGTGCGGATTCGCAGGACACAATCATGCCGGTCCGCACCTGGCCCAATTCGATGGCATTGGCAACCTGCACCATTCCGGTCAGTATCCCCAGGCAGGCGTTGGAAACATCATAGACCTGAGCTTTGCCGTCTAACTCCAGGCCGCTGGCGACGGCACAGGCGGTGGCAGGCTCGAGATTGTCACGGCAAACACCACCGTATATCAGCATATCGACATCCGCCGGTGAGATACCGGTTGCATCCAGCGCTTTCCGACCGGCTTTGATTGCCCCCTGGTGCATCTTAAAATCCGGATCCCAGAATCTACGTTCCCGAATTCCGGTAATGGCCTCCAATTGTCCGGCCTGGATATGAAGCGCTTGATACACGGGCTCCAACCGCTTCTCCAGATCATCTGATGTCACGACATTGGGCGGCAGTTCATAATTGATGGTTTCGAGGTATACTTTTGTGTATTTCATATGAATTTTTTAGATCGGTTAATTGAAGTTCAAAAAAGTTAAATATGGTCTTTAAGAACTAAAATTTCAAATCTCAATCTCCAAATTCCAAATAAATCTCAAATCCCAATATTCAATGATCAAAACCTTGGCAGGCATTCATCAATAAGACTGTCATCTACTTTACCTTTAGCGTCTTTTTGTGGCCTTATTCAGTTTCGAATTTTGAAATTCGGTCATTGGAATTTATTTGAAATTTGTTATTTGGTGCTTGCTATTTTCGTTGTAAGTACTTCAAGTGCAACGCTCATTAAGCGAAGCGCTCATCAAAGTCGATAGGCCGCTCCCTTAGCAATCTGCTCATCATCTTCACACCGGAACTAATTTGATGCCAAAATTCTCCATCTTATAGATGTGCAGCCCGTCGACCTTTAAATACCCGTCGGCCAGGATACACGGTTGCGGGTCATCCTGGATTTTGGTGATGACGGCATCGACCGTCACCTGCTTATTTTCCGGTATCACCTGGCCGCGATAGATCCATCTGTGCCGGTTTTGCGTTATTAGCGCGAAACGATGACTGGTTTCCAGATCCGGCCAGCGTTTGAGGGCGGCGAACTTTAGAAGCTGGATGAACGACTCGATCCCCAGCGATCCCGGGCAGACCGGATCTTGCATAAAATGGGCCCTGAAAAACCACTCCCGGGGATCGACGTTTTTGACGCCGCGGATGAAACCAAACCCTTGGGGTCCGCCGGATGGGATGTAGGAGTCGATTCGATCGATCATGCGGATGGCCCGGGCCGGCAACGCCAGTGGCGGCGAGGCATGCTGCTGTTCATCTTGAGGCTGCAGGGGTGCATAATCGACGAATTCGTGATCCAGACTTTGGCGTATGTCTTCCGCCGTCGGTTCGTAGGCCTGGCTGGCGGCATCCCGAATGCCTTCCTGCTGCGCCAAGGCTTCAAGGGTGAAAAATCCGAAATAGGTGTTGCCGGCATAAATGATGTTTTCCTGACGACGGACCTCGAAATCAAAATGCTCGATAATCATGTCAGCCGCTTCCGAAACGTTTGTCAGCCGGGCGCTCACGGTAAGCATCGCGGTATCGGACGATATTTCCTCGGAGAGGGTGGCCTCGCCGCCCAAATTGCGGAATCGCAAATCCCTTTGACTCCGCAATGCCGATCCCATATAAGCCGCCAGCCATCCGCAGGGCTGCAATGCGATTTCGAGCAGGATGCTGATCGGTGCGGCCGGTGTCCTCTCGGCTCTGAAATACCAGGCTGCCGGATCTACATCGAATTCCGTCTCGATCCAACCGTCCGGTTTTAATACCCAGGGTTGGGGTTGGGCTTTGACGATCCGGTCGATCATCAGATAGGGTGGCCGCGGCAGGCGGGCAATGAATCGTTGACTGTCAAACGGTTCGTATTGAGCACCAAAAGCCCGGGATGGCAAGCCTTCAGCGAATTCAAGCATATGGTTGCGGTCGAAAAGGGGCAGGGCAGCTGGTAGCCCGGAGCTAACGCTTGCAACCGTATTTCTGCGGTTCCAGAAGGATTCGATTTCATCCCGGCTGATGCCGCTCATTTGCATCGACATGTCATGAAAATAGACAATGCGCCGACCATCGGCATACATGTACGCGTCCGCGATGGCATAGGGCTCCGGTCTATAGCCGATTTCTTTTATTTCCAGTTCATAAACGACTTTTGCCGTATCAGGGGTTACCGGTCCGCGGCACTTCAGGGTGGCTTCGAGCTCCCTGACGGGTTCGTAAAACACATCCGGATTTTCGGTTATCCACCCAATCCGCTGCAGAAAAATTCGCAGAGTATGGGCACAGCATTCGTACATCAGGGTGCCCGGCATTACCATGTCGTCCACAAAATGGCACGTCAAAAACCAGGCATCCGGGTCAATATCAGCCTCGCCCCGGATCAGCCCCAGGCCGAATCGGCCGCCGTTCGGCTCAAGATTGAGAACCCGATCAAGCAACCGCATCCGGCCCCCCGGTAGTCTCAGATTTTCCGGCAGGATAATACCGTCGAAGGCTTGGCCGAATGCCGGGCCCAATTGGCCGCGCCGCAATGCATCGATGGCGGTATCGTCATAACCGCCGGCACGGACCGGGACGAAATCCACCCCATCGGAAGAACTCTTTCCGGCGTGGGACTGAATATCTTCGTCTGTCAGGATAATACCGCCCGAGTTTCTGACTTCGTCTTCTGTGAAAAAGCCGGCACAGCCGTCGGTCATGGTGATGAGCCGGGTGTCGCCGATAAATCCGTTGAAGTGGAACAGGAATAAATAGGTATCGCCCTGTCGCAGAAATTTTTCGATTTCAATCTCATAACGGATGGTTTCTCCCGGCACCGGCAACTCCCGGTGAAATTTTACCGTGGCATCCAACAACCGATAGGTGCGTTGACCCTGAACCTGAAGATCGATGCCCAGGTAGCCGCTCAAAAACAGATCGGCCTGACCGGCTTCGACCGATATGCAAACCGGTGCGTGACCGCCGTCCAGGTACCACGCCTCCGGCAGGACATCATGTTCGGTCACAATGCGTCCGTTACTCATGGACCCTTTTTCACCCTCGATCGACAAAATACGGTCCACCAGCATCAACGGTTCATCCGGCAATCTGACCCGGGCGGCATAGGTGTCGACTGCCGCAAATTCCGGACCCAGCACCTTGGCCACAGACCCGATGGCGAACTCCAGGCAGGCCCGGCGGTCGAAAATCACGTTCGATTGCGGATTGCGGATTGCGGATTGCGGAATATTAGAATTCGGAAGGGGGAATGCGGATTTCGGAAGTTCGGAATTGGAAGTCGTTTTAATTCCTGATCCTGGAAATTCGACTTTAGAAGAGGGCGTATCTGGAGCAGAATTTTCGACATCAAAATATGGAAGCGAGTCATCCGACTCTTCAAGCGCCTTTTGCAGGAGCTCGGTCTGCAGGTTAAAGGTCTCGGCATAGGATTGAGTGAATTCCTTGGACAGCTCTAAAAATTTCTGATGCGCCGCTGCCGTGCTTTTTGCCGCCTCATCGGCCGTCTCAATCAACTTATAAATAGAGGAGGGTTCACCCTCCAACTTTTCTAATTTCATTCCCACTTCCACATTCCGACTTCCGACTTCCGAATGCCTTCTCACCTTCTCAACTTCTTCGTATTTTCCGCCATCTGTCTTCTGCCTTCCGACTTCCAGAACCCGTCCAACCGGAATCCGGATCCGATTTACCGCTTCAGTATCGTTCGGATCAATCGTGAAAAGGCCGTAGGCATCCCGGCCATACAGCGGCTCTAAATCCACCGGAACCCGCTCGGCAATGAGTGCTGCCAGTACCTTGACAACAGTGTGATGATCCGGTTCGCCCCGGACGCAGGCGGAGAGGGCCAGGTGCGGACGTTGACCTAATATTCGATCGATCATTCGTGTGCAGGAAGCGGACGGCCCCAATTCAAGAAATACGCGTACTCCGTCCTGGTAGGCCTGGTTGATAGTCGCGCTAAAATCGAAACCGTGCAGGGCCTGATTGAGGATGGAATTGGCGGCCTTGTCACCGGTGATCGTGTAAACCCGTCCCATAGCACAGCTGTAAAAGCGGATATCCCGGGGCTGGCTTGCAGGAAATACATGCAAGTCCCGGTATGCATCGGCCACCGGTTTGAGTACATCACAGTGAACCGTAACAACACCGTCCAGATAATAGGCATCGCACGCCAGTTCTTTAATGGTGGCTTCAATCTCAGACCGGCGTCCGCCGATCACACACTCCTCAGGCGTATTGATGATCAGCAGGCGTGTGGTTGCAAATCGGCGGATTACGGGTCGTACGCTTTCGGCCGAGCGATTGACCACCGCCACGGTCCAGTTGACGTCCTCTTCCGGCGGGATTTGCCATACCTGACGCGCAGCGTTACAGGGTCCGGCCAGATCGGTCTTGAACAAGGGGGTGGCCTGCATCCGCTTCAGCATTTCGCCGCGTTCGGGCCAGACGCCCATTGCAAAATAGCCGGCTGATTCTCCCAGACTGTAGCCGATGACGGCGGCGGGCTGAATGCCGAAGGACTGGATCAGGTCAGACATGACGCCACCGTGGACCACCTGACCGAATATCATGTGATGGGCATGGGACACAATTCGTTGGTAGGCTTCGGCCTGCCATCCCGGTTTCCAGGACTTGCGCCAGGGGACATAGCAGTCCGGCAACAGCTGGGTTTTCAAACGTGAAGTTCGGGCGTCCATCGCGCGCAGAATATGGGGCCACTGCACGGCGACGTCCCGGCCCATTCCCAGGTAATGATTGCCGGACCCCGGGAAGACAAACGCCAGCTTTCCGGTTGGACCGTGAGGATGGGAAGAGTAGTATATACCACTTCCGTTTTTCGCATCCGCTAACCGATCGGAAACGACGGCTTCTTTTGCGGCAGCTATCTGCTTTATCAAGTTGTCCGGACTGGTGGCGGTCAGCACGATGGCATGCGGTCGATCCGGCTGGCTCCCGTTTTTGGCATACCAGTGCAGGGCCGCGAGGTCGATGCGGCCGGCGGAAGACACTTCCGGTTCAACGGCGACCCGGAATGGCTCGATGTGCTGAAGAAGCGCATCCAACCCGGATACCATATCCTGCCGGTCAAATCCCTCAATGCAAAAAAGGGCGATATTGCGCAAGCCCAGCGGTCGGCTGCGCTCCACTTGAATTTTCTGCAGAAGCGCTGCTTCATCATTATATGAATTTTGATGCTCAACTCCCTTGAGCAAAATATGACTGCAGTTTCCATCCGCTGTCATGGCGGCGACCAGCGCGTGGCGATTGCCTTCGATTCGATCTCTTAGCCAATATTGGGGATAGATCGGAAAATGAAATCCGCCCTGAAGCCATGAGGGACTTTTCGGGGCCGTAAAATTGGGCAGCGGCGGCAGGATCTCATGGTAGAGGGCCAGGCTCGCTTTCACAAGAGATGCCAGGCCCGATGCCGCCCCGGCATGACCGATGTTGGCCTTGACCGAACCGACGGCGCAGGGCGCTCGGGAGCTGCTAAAAAACGTATTTAACGCCGATGATTCCAGATCGTCTTCCGCTGGCTGTCCGCTGCCGTGGGCTTCCACCAGACTGATGGTGTCGGCTGCAACGCCGGCCTCCCGGCAGCATTGTTCCAGTGATCGTAAGTAAGCCTTGGGGGACGGCGTTTTCTGATCGACGCCACCGCCGCCGGTGCTGCCGAACCCCTTGATGACGCAATATACCCGGTTTCCATCCGCCAGGGCCCGATCCAGTCGTTTGATGACAATTGCAGCTGCACCTTCACCGGGCAACGTCCCGTCGGCAGACTCGTCAAAGGGTCGGATCTCCCGGCTGCGGGAAAAAGCGCTGAATCCGTTTTTGAGGATAAGGTTGCGAACATCACCGGCCAAATCGACGGCACCGATCAAAAAGGTTTCCGCCTCCTGTTGCTGCAAAGCCCTGGCCCCAATCTCCAGGGCTTTAAAACCGCCGGCCTCCTCACACGACACCACAAAACTGGGGCCACCGAGGCGAAATTCGCGGGCCACCCGGCTGGCAACCATACCGCCCAATGCGCCCAGGGTACGACTGGCGGTCAGCGGGGGATTGCAGCCGTCTTTCGATGTTTCCACCCATTCCGATTGGTTCCATGCGTCCGGGATCTGGCTCTCTGCTCGGGTCCATGCCGCGATCATATTCGCCAGCTGCCAGCGCAACTGAAAATTGGTGGCTTCAATATCAAAGTCGATGCCGATAACGGTTCCCATGTCGATTCGTTCCCGGCGCAGCGGCAGACCGGCATCCCGCATGGCATCGGCCGCCACTTTCAGCATTAGCAGCTGTTGCGGCAGGATGTCGGGAATTTCGTTGGGCGGGAGGTGGAACTCACCGGCAGCGACGGACAATTCTCGACAATATCCGCCCGGCATCGATCGATCGTCCAGCAATTCAGTGCCGATACGGTCGCACCCCTTCCAGCGTTGCGGCGGGCGGGGTCCAATATTGCTTCTACCGTTAAAAATCAGTTCCTGGAATTCTCTCAATGAGGTTGTCGGTCCGAAAGAGACCGCCATTCCGACGATGGCAATGTCGGAATTCGGAAGTCGGAATGCGGAATGGGGAATTTTTTCGTCCACAATTTCTGTTGTAGCGGATTGCCGGTCTGGTAGATCAAGCGAGTCGCTGGATTCCTCCCGGAGTTGAATTTTTCCTTTTTTGTATTCCGACTTCCGACTTCCGACTTCCGACTTCCCGTCATATTCCTCCAACAGCATATGGGCATTGATGCCGCCGAAGCCGAAGGCGCTGACTGCGGCCCGACGGGGTTGTCCCGGCTTGCGCGGATTCCAGTCCTCGGCTCGGGTTTGAACCCGAAACGGCCCTTCATGGAGGGGGCTGTTCGGTGGGGCCTGCTCGAAATTCAGGGATGGCGGAAGTATTCGGTGGCGAAATGCCAGAAGCGTCTTGATCATACCGGCCGCTCCGGCCGCGGTCAACAAGTGCCCGATCATCGATTTGACCGATCCGATACGGCATTGGGACCGTTGCCAGCCGGTTTTCCCCCACAATTGCGTGAGACTTTTCAGCTCCGTCAAATCACCAAGGGGAGTACCGGCCCCGTGACATTCGATCAGATCGACATCATGGGGTGACCAGCTGCTGGATTTATAGGCGCTGCGCATTGCCCGCAGCTGGCCGTCAATGTCCGGCGCCAATAAATTACCCCGCATGTCATTGGATAATCCGACTCCGCGGATTAATCCATATATCGAGTCCCGGTCCCGACGGGCATCCGCCAGTCTTTTCAGAACTACGAGACCGGCACCTTCACCCACGACCAGACCGTCGGCCCGCGCATCAAAGGGTGCGCATCTCCCGGAAGGGGAGAGTGCCTTTAATTGGCTGAATCCCACCTGAGTAAAAAGACTGTTGGGTCTTGAAACGCCTCCGGCCAGCATCATGTCGGCCCGACGTGAATGAAGTTCGTCACAGGCCAACTTGACCGAATAGAGCGATGACGCGCAGGCCGCATCCAGAGTGTAGGTTCCAGCGCCAAGGCCAAAAGCCTTTGCCAGGATCGCGGCGGGCAGGCTGGTCACACGGCTGGCCAGATATCGGCTGCGAGGATCCGACCTGGAAGCGGTCCGACCGACGTCAGCCGGAGTTTTGTCAAACAATCTGCTTGCAATCTCAGCGCCGATGATATCCCGGGTGACGGCCGAGGAAAAATCCGTCGGCAGTGCGATTGCCGCCAGAATAACGCCGGTGCGTTCGCGGACCAGGCTGGTCTCGGGTATAGCGGACAATGCCTGCCGGCCGACGTGCAAAACAATATGGTACAGCGGGTCAAGGGATGAGAGCAACTGCGGGTCAAGATTGAGTCCATGCGGATCAAAATCAAAATGGGATATTTGGCAGCAACGGGCGGAGTAGGCTTTGTCGGACTGCAGATCCGGAGTGAGCATTGTCTCGGGTACGATACCCCAGCGCTCCGGATGCACATCACGCGTCACGTCGACACGATCGACAATGTGTTGCCAGAAGCGGTCGAGATTGTCTGCTCCGGGAAATAATCCGGCCATCCCGATGACGGCTATCGGGTCAGTTGAATTCATTTGTCAGGCTGATTAACCGTTCTTGATAAATTCAGGGTAGTTGTTGGCTTAACAGGGAAACAAATAAAAACTATATTTATACTTGATTTAGCCTGTTTCCGCAACCATCAACTAAACCGTTCAGGGTGACGTTAATGTAGATTCCAAGCTGGTTGAATTTGAATATTTTATTAGAAAATTAAATTCCAAATCTCAAGCATCAAATTCCAAATAAATCACAAATTTCAATATTCAATGACCAAAACTATGACGATATTTGTATCGGATATATTCTTATACCCTATTTTGCCAGTCATGATGCCGATGGGCACCATTGTAGGTGAGTCATTTGTTTGGAATTT
>JASJCE010000224.1 GCA_030066155.1 Desulfobacterales bacterium
CCTTGATTCAGAAGTTGTGAGCAATTTGTATGCCATGGTGCGGGCATGGAAAAATCAAGTGGCGCTTTCATGCAAACTGTGCTACACAGTAAATCCTTGATGAAACCTTGGTTTACCCTCCGCTTCATTGGATATCGGTGCCGATTTCAAGTTCTGGAGATCGGGCATTTTCTTTTATCCAGCGACACATGAATGGGACTATGGATGTCCATAATTGGGACAGTCCACCCCATACGGAATAACGGTTGCAGGTCGCAACCCGGATACCTGGGATATAGAGGCATGGCAACCCTTGAAAACGATTTATTGAAATTTGATATTCCCGAGATCGTCTACGGCATCGGTGCCTTGTCAAGTATCGGGGACTGTGCCCAACGATTGGGCGGGGAACGGGTATTTCTGGTTACCGACCCGGGAATCGTCGAAGCCGGATGGGTAGATGAAGCCTTACGCTTTTTAAAACAGGTTCGACTCGAAGCGGTCGTTTATGACAATGTGGTCACCAATCCCCGCGATTATCAAGTCGATCAAGGGGTGCAGCGATACCTGGAAAAAAAATGTGACGTAATCGTTGGCCTGGGCGGCGGAAGCCCCATGGACACCGCCAAAGGCATTGCCATCCTGGTCCACAATCAAGGTTCCATTCATGACTATGTGGGCTGCAATCTGATCACTCAGCCGATCCCGCCACTAATCTGCGTGCCGACGACAGCCGGTACCGGCTCCGATGTCAGCCAGTTTGCCATTATTGCCGATCCCAAGAAGAAACTCAAACTCACCATTCTCAGCCGTGCGATCATGCCCGATATCTCCCTGATCGATCCGAAGCTCTTGACGACCAAATCGACCGAGCTCATCGCCGCTACCGGAATGGATGCGTTGACCCATGCCATCGAAGCTTATGTTTCCTCACTCGCCTGGCCGATGACCGATCCCCATGCCATCCATTGCATCGAACTCGTGTTTACCCATCTGGTCAATGCCGTTCAAACCAAATCCATGGATTCATTGGAGGGGATGGCCATTGCCAGCCTCGAAGCCGGCATCGCTTTTTCCAACGCGATTCTGGGTGCCGTACACGCTCTGGCCCATCCATTGGGAGGGCTTTACGATCTCCATCATGGTTTGGCCAATGCCATTCTATTGCCCATGGTGGTCAATAAAAATATGGAGCATGCCCCCGAAAAATTCGCTGCCATTGCCAATGCCATGGGGGCCGAAACCCGGGGCAAGGACGTATACCAGGCATCCGCCTGTGTTCCGGAAAAGATCGAAAACCTGATTGCCGCGCTTGGTCTTCCCCGCAGACTTTACCAGGTAGGGGTAAAACCCGAAGATATACCCTCGCTGGCCCGGCAGGCCAGTGAAGATCTGTGTATGTTGACCAACCCGCACTGCTATCTGGCGGAAGAGATTGAATCGATGTATCGGGAAATTATATAAAACCTATGGCAACCAACCACTCCCACGACAAGTATGACTTCAAGGGTATCGGCTGTTCCAAAATTGGATACTTCAAGGAAGTCCAGGATAAAATCCGTGAACTGGAGCGGCTGAACATTTCCCTGGCCCAGCGTCGCAACCGGCTTGAAGCAATCTTCAACAGCATGAGCGATGGCCTGACAATCCTGGATCGCCATCTGAATATCGTGTTCGCCAATAAAATTCAAAAACAACTGTTTCCCGACCATTCCCTTATCAACGATAAATGCTACCAGGCGTACTATTGCAAAGCGACGCATTGCAAAGACTGCCCGTCCATGGAGACCATGATGACGGGAAAAACCCTGCAGGGTGAAATCCGGGTTCGCAAGGGAGAACTGGCCGGTCGGTATATCGAATGGACCACGTCACCCATCCGCGACGTCAGGGGCCGGGTGGCCGAGAGCCTGCTTCTAATGAGAGATGTCACCCAAAGAAAAGAGTACGAACTCAAACTCATGCAGGCCGACCGGATGGCGGCCATCGGTTTTTTGGCTGCAGGTGTCGCCCATGAGATCAATAATCCGTTGACATCCATTGCCGGTTTTTCGGAAGGTTTGCTCAAACGATTGAGCAAAGCACGGGACGGCGGCGATGTAGACAATTACAACGGTTTTGAAGACTATCTGCGAATTATCCAGGAAGAGGCATACCGTTGCAAGGCGATCATCCAAAATCTCCAGGCTTTCAGTCGCAATTCAGGGGATGAATTCGAAAACCTGCCCATCGATCGGATCATTGAGGATACGATGGCGATATTCAGACAGCGGGCCAAGGACAGCCGAATCGAGATCCATTTCGACAATTGCCTGGGCCAGGGATTCAATACCATCATCGGCAAGGAATCTCAACTCAAGCATCTCTTTTTAAATCTGTTTAACCATGCCTTTCTCTGTGTCGAAAAGGACGGCAGGCTCGAATTGACAGCCCGCACGAATGGCAATCGGATGGAGATTCGGATCCTGCATTCAGGATGCGTTCATCCCGAGCGTTACCATACGACCCTTTTTGATCCATTCTATCTAAACCGCACCGGCGGCAACGGTCATGCCATCGATCTGTCCATCTGTCACAATATCGTACAACACCATCAGGGCGATATCCAGTTTACGGATTTTGGCGATCGCAAGGCCGCATTTTCGCTTTGGATTCCCCTGCATTGCGATAGGGAGAAGCAAATTGCGAATCAATCATAGCCACGATATTGGAGCGTGTTCGTTATGGCAATAGGAAAGGTTCTGACCATTGACGATGAGAAAAATATCCGCCATTTGATCCAAAGCGAATTCACGCTCGAGGGATTTCAGGTCAGCACTGCCGAAAGCGGTGAGGATGGACTCAGGCGTTTTGATAAAGAGAACTTCGATATGGTTCTTCTGGACTTGAAGCTGCCTGAAATGGACGGCCTGGAGACGTTGAAGCGATTAAAACGGAAATCGTCCTCCACGGAAGTCGTCATGATCACCGGGCATGGCGAGATCGAATCCGCGGTCACCGCAATGAAGCTTGGCGCACGGGACTATGTCACCAAGCCGTTCAAACTGGATGAATTGCTCACGCTGGCCAGACAAATCATGCAGGATCGGCTGTCGACAGGCTCGGGTATACCGGCAAAAACAACCAAGATGAATGACGTCGGCGAGGAGATCTTCTGCCCGAGTCCGGCCATGGCGCAAATCTATAAAGCCATAAATAAAATCGCCCCCACCGATGCGACCGTTCTCATTGACGGTGAAACCGGAGTGGGCAAGGATGTTCTGGCCCGCCAGATTCACAAAGCCAGCAAACGTAAAAGGGCCTCGTTTGTTGTTCTGGATTGCGGCATGCTCAACCACAACCTGGCGCAAAGCGAACTCTACGGGCACCGAAAAGGGGCATTTTCCGGTGCCGATGAGAAGAAGATCGGAATCGTCGAGAAAAGCCACAAGGGCACCCTGTTTCTGGATGAAATCGGCAATATCGATCTCGACCTCCAGAAAAAATTCTTGCGTTTTCTCGAAACCGGATGTTTTCGAAGGGTTGGCGAGACCGAAGAGTCCCGGGTGGATACCCGAATGATTCTTGCCACCAATGTCAATTTGCATTCCGCCATGCAAAAGGGAAGATTACGCGAGGACCTGTTCTACCGCATGAATTGCGTCACCCTCACGATTCCTGCCTTGCGGGAACGGCCTGAAGACATTCCTCCGCTCGTCAGCCATATGATCGCCAAATACGGTGACAACCAAAGGGAGGTGTCGGACGAGGCTTTGAATATACTCGCAACGTATCATTGGCCCGGCAACATCCGCGAGCTGAAATCGGTCATCACAAAAGCACTGATTTTTACTGACAGCAATATCATCTCCGCCTATGACCTTCCCCGTCATCTGTCGGTAAGCCGTAAAACACCCACTCGCCGGCCTAAAACCCTGGCAGAGATGGAAAAGGATCACATTGTTGCCGTATTGGCGGAGACCGGTGGCAATCAATCCAAGGCTGCCGAGATTTTGGGGATCAATCGCAAAACCCTTTATAAAAAAATTCACAAATTTAAAATCTTCTCCTAATTGTCAGGGCCATTAATACTACAAGCATCCATGGAGATGCGAATCGTCTTCTGTGGCAGGGTGTCCCTTTTGACCCCATTCATCGACATTCACTATAAATAAATGAAAAAACAGTTGGTTATCTAATATTCAAAAGGGTTATCCGATTATTACCAACCTCAAACCGCGTTTACCATTGACATTTTAGCCACCTTGTTCGTCCTGTATTCCAGACATCTTCATCCCCGCGGATTGTTCCTAACAGATTAAAATATCAGTTAATACAATTGCATTTAGTTCCATGTAAATACGGTTTCATGATGAATCCGTATGCGCCGGTACGGTATTTGCTTAGCCCATTGAAATGATATGGTTTCCTGCGTCACCGTTATCCGTCCCACCCAATGTTGAACCGGCAATTATTTTGCGCCGACGGTGAGCAAAGACGAATTGGAAACGAACCTTTTCATCCAACCCAGCAAGAGACCCGGAAAGGAGGTGATACCCAATACTTGGTCTTACTTCGTTGAATCCGTAAGCACCTTAATCATTGGTGTGCAGGTTCGAGGTGGCCGGCAGTAGCGCTTAGCGCCCGCTCGAGTGTCCGAACAATTCAACTACTAATTTTTTATGGACATTGCTCAGAGTCGGGATTTTCAAGAACATTAAGGAAAGAAGGAGGATTGTTACCATGGGACACTTTGCAGACAGCCAGCGTAGTATTTCAAATGAAAGAGTCGAATACCCCCTAAAGATGATGCATGCCTACCCAAAAGCAGTGGTCGGTTGGGGAGCTCATACCATGGTGGGGCAGGAAGCCAAGAATTTGGGCATTAATAATGCCTTCATCGTTACCACGGGCTTGAAGGGGACCGGGATTGTTGAAGAAATCCAGGGGGTGCTTAAAGCTGCCGATGTTAATTCCAGCGTTTACGACAATGTAACGGGAAATCCCAAAGACCACGAAGTCATGGAAGGCTATAAACAACTTTCCGCTGATGGCTTTGACGGATTTATCAGTCTTGGTGGCGGCAGTTCGACGGACTGCTGCAAGGCCATAAAGCTTGTTCATGGTCATGACGGCCAGGACGTCAGAACATTTGAAGGCGCATTCATGGCCACCAAACCCAACAAGATCCCCCATATAGCGATTAATACGACGTCCGGCACCGCATCGGAAGTCTCCTGTTTCTCCATCATCAATCATACGGATGATATGTACAAAATGGCGCTGTTTGATCCCAACTGCACGCCAACCCTTGCCTTTAATGATCCGGCCCTCCATCAGTGTATGACCGGCGACATTGCTGCCTATACAGGGATGGACGCCCTGACCCATGCGGTGGAAGCAATCGCATCGCGTTTGCTGGTGCAGTCCGCCTACGGGCCCGGATTATGGGCCATCGGCGAAATTTTTAGTCATTTACGGCAATCAGCTGCCAACCGAAACAATGATAAGGCCATCGAACAAATGGTTTGGGCCCAAATGTCGGCTGGTTACAGTTTCAATAGTGCCGGATTAGGCATCGTTCATTCCATGGCCCATGTATTGGGTGGACGTTATGATGCACCCCATGGTTTATGTAATGCGATTGGTCTTGTTGATGTTTGCCGGTACAACCTGCCTGCCTGCCCGGAACGCTTCAAGACGATGGCTAAAGCGGCCGGTCTCGATACGGAAGGCATGTCGGATTACAAAGCAGGCGAAAAGTTCGCTGATGCCGTAGAAGAACTTCGCAGCGAACTGGGCATCCGGAAGAACTTCAAGGATCTCGGGATGCAAGAGAAAGATCTGGATGTCTGCGCCAAAGGTGTGCTGAACGATATCTGCACCGAAGGTAATCCCCAGGATGTGAGTATGGAAGATGCGAAAAAGATGTTCAGCCGTTGTATGGGGGAAGAAGTAGACTTCGGCAATCGATAGTATCGAGTTCAGTCGGGAAATGGGCCTTTCCACTCCCCTCTTACCCTGTGGGGAGGGAAACGGCGATGAACAACGGTGTCCATCCAGAAATCGAAAAATTAGGCCGAAATCAAGGCGCGCGATCAATTTAATCTCGAGGGGTATCGCCGGCACATGGTTGATACCCCGAGGATACAATGTTGAGCGCAGCACAGATTTCGGGCAAATTGGAAATTTCTGGATGGGCCCGAACTAACGTTCTAAGCAAGGAGGAAAATTACGTGGAAGAAAAATCTTTTGAAGAAAGCCCCAAGGAACTTCGGGAAGAGATGGATCAGAAAAAAGAACAACCCATGATTATTGAAGAGTTCGAAATTGAAGAGCTGAGCGTGGATGGAATTTGCGGCGTATACTAGTCAGTGAGTTCAATTTCGGTTGTCTGGCGGCAATTTATGGGACCGGGCATATCGGCGTTTCGGTTCCAGCCGGACAAAGAGAAAGCGGTAGTCGATGAAGAATGCAACCATGCGCACCGATTCCATGTACCGGCTCTGCGAGGGCGTTCAGGTCAGATCGGAAAAATTCGGTCTTCTCTTTTACAATTACGCAGGCCCGAAAATCTATTTCGTACCCTCCAAAGACCTTGTTGACGATAGTTTCTTTTCCGGCAGCCAATCTGTCTCCGACCTGATTCGTGTCATCGAAAAAAGGAAGGGATGGTCAAAAAAACAAACCGAAAAACAGCTGTTGACCTTTTTGCGGCAATTGGAAACGAAGGGACTCGTATATGAGCAATTCATACGTTGAACAAGGTCTTCGTGCTCCGGTAAACGTTACCTGGGAGATTACTTACGCGTGCAACTTGTCGTGTATCCATTGTCTTTCAGACTCCGGAAAGAGAAGGCCGGGCGAACTCACCACCGATAAATGCTATCAGGTAATTGACGACTTGGCCCGCAACAAGGTGTTTCAATTCAATATTGGCGGCGGCGAGCCCTTTATGCGGCCCGATTTTCTGGAGCTTATGGACTATGCCCATGAAAAAGGGATGGTAACCTGCATCAGCACCAATGGGACCCGCATCGATGCCGAAACGGCGCGAAGGTTGCGTCATCCCCTTGTCTATATCCAGGTGAGCCTGGATGGAGCCACCCCCGAATCCAACGATGCCATTCGGGGTGAGGGCAGTTTTCGCAAGGTGATCCAGGCGCTGGAGTACCTTAAACGGGAATCCATCGAAGTCAGCATAAACACCGTTTTGACCCGTCGCAGTATCGATGAACTGGACAAGCTAAAGGATTTAGCAGCCGATTTCAGTGCTAAACTGCGCGTTTCACGGTTCAGGCCGTCCGGGAGAGGTAAACAGGCGTGGTCGGAGCTCAATGTTTCCCGAAATCAAATGCTTGACTTTTCCACCTGGCTCTCAGAACACTTGCACGTATCCACGGGTGATTCTTTCTTTTCCGTTTCCACCGAAGAGAGGCGTTCTCTGGGCCTAAACATGTGCGGTGCGTGCAAACTTACCTGCTGTCTGTCACCCCAGGGCAAGGTCTACCCCTGCGCCTTTTTACAGGAAGATGAATTCTATGCGGGACAACTTCCCCAAGAGCCCTTTGCAGATATATGGCAAAATGCCCGTGTTTTTCTCTCCTTCCGGGAGCTTGAAATCAAGTCCTGCGAGTCCTGCCACAGGTTTGATCTCTGCCACGGGGGATGTCCGGCCATCGCCTACCACACCCAACGCAAATTGGGGATAGCGGATCCCGGTTGTATCGAAAACTGTGTGAGGGTGAAAACGGAAGCTGTCATGAATGCCTGATAACGTTAATTAATGAGGACGACACATTACACGAGGTGTTTATCAACTTAGAAGGTGTAACCGTCCAGGCGGACAACAGCCTCCGGAAAAGTACAGGGCCGCCAACAAGGAGTTTGATGAAAAACTGGACCAGGTGTTAAACTGGTAGTATGCGTACGTAGCACTGTTAAAACAGTGCGCAAAATCAAAGACGGGGAGTTTCCGGGGGCAACTCCTCGTTTCTGTCTTGATGGTGTAATGCTAGTCACAGGAAGAAGATCCAGATGGCCGTGGGACTTAAGATTATTTTGCCCCAAGTGTCGATTCTGCTGTCTTGGGCGGCATTGCCTCGGATCAAATTGACTTCGAATTGGCTGCCACCCATCCTGCAGTGGGCGTGGAATATCCATTGGGAGTAGTTGGTCAATATGAAGACAGCGCCAATAGCGAGCATTTACTGTTGCGGGCAACCAGGTCGGTTGACCGCCAGAATGGATCGATTCAATTTGCCGGCGAAATTCCTGAATTGGGATCTAAATCATGGACAGTCATGCCACTAATTTAGATCGAATAAAAGAACTGCAAGAATTGCTCGAGGTGTCGGAAAGAAAGTCCGACATTCTCACCAACCTGCTCAAAGAAGCCAGCGTCGAATTTGAGCAGACGCTGGAGCAAACCAGGATATCTGAAACGAACTTTCGGGCGATATTCGAGAATGCCCCGGAATCCATTTACATAGTGGATATCGATACCCACCAGATCATGGATTGCAATCCCTTTACGGTGAAATGGCTTGGCTATTCACGTGAGGAGCTGCTGGCCATGAAGGTTGACGATATCCTGGAGCAGGGTGCCAAGGGTATACCGGAAAATATGCGCAAGGCGTTAGATGACGGGATTGTGCACATTCAGGAACGGCGATTCATCAAAAAAAACGGAGCTGTGGCGGATGCCGAAGTGACCGGCACGCTGGTCGGGTTCCAGAATAAACAATGTTTTGTAGCCCTTGTGCGGGATATAACCGAGCGCAAACAAATTGAAGCCCTCTCCCGCTATAAAGAGCTGTTCAAAAATGTCAGCGACCCGGTTTTTATAAATGATCCGGATGGAAGATTTCTGGAAGTCAATGATGTCGCGTGCGAAAGCTTCGGCTATACGCGTCAGACGCTGTTGCAAATGGCGGTCAAAGATCTGGTCCAACCGGCCCAAATAAATATCCTGTCCGATGTCGGCAAACGGATTCAGCAGGGGGAGACAGTCCGGTTTGAACTGAATCTGGTCATTAAAAAGGGGGTGGCGATCCCCTTTGAGTTTCATTCCCGGAAGATTCAATTCAAAGGTCTGCCCGGTGTATTGAGTGTGGCACGTAATTTTAGCGTTCGCAAAAAGATGGAAGAAACGCTGATCAAAACCGAGCGACTTTCAGCTGTCGGCGAAATGGCCAGCGGCGTGGCCCACAACTTTAACAACCTGCTGCAGATGATCATGGGCGGCGGTGAAGCTGCCTTGGCCAAATTGGAGTCGGGCAAAATACGGGAATGCCGGGAAGCTATCCAAAACATCTTGAATGCTTCCCGGCGCGGTGCCGATGTGGTCCGTCGAATCAAAGATTTTACCCTGGTCAAAACTGAGCAGATGGACCAGGCCCAGATATTCGATCTGGATGAGCTGATCAAGGAGGCAGTGGAGCTGACCAAGACCCTCTGGAGTGCGCCGTCAGTTCCCCGCAAGTATCGCGTCAACTATATAAAAGGCGGAAAAATTTTCGTTCAGGGTCAACCGTCCGAAATTTATGAAGTGATGGTGAATTTAATCAAAAATGGCCTGGAAGCCATGCCCCACGGCGGATTTTTGACCATTTCGGTCGCGCACCAGAACAACCATGTTCACCTGACGGTGTCGGATACCGGACATGGAATACCGGAAGGGCATTTTCAACGCATTTTTGAGCCGTTTTTCACGACCAAGGGCTCCAAATCAAGCGGACTGGGGCTTTCGTCCTGTTATGGGATTGTCAAAAAACACCAGGGGGACCTGCATGTCAAAAGTATTCCGGGGCAGGGCACCTCATTTACGATTATACTACCCCTTGCGCAGCAGCCGGACGTGCGGGAACAACCCCAGCCGGTGCCGATCAAACAGCACAGATTAAATTTCCTGGTCATCGATGATGAAATCAACATTTTAAAGATGCTGGAAATGTTCTTCGAGGACACCGAAGTTCATGTGGTCACAGCTCTGACTGCTGAAGCGGGATTAAGCGCAATTCGGCAGGATGATTTCGATGCCATTCTTTGTGATTTGAGCCTGGATGACATCAACGGTTTGGAGTTCAGCAAGCAGGTTCGTGACTTTTGTGAGGGGGCCGGCAAACCCAAAATCCCGTTTCTGCTTTACACCGGTCTGGAAAAAGAACTGGATCCCAAAAAGCTTGCCGATCATAGCGTCGACCGCGTTGTAAAAAAGCCGATTCCCTGTGAAGATCTGCTGCGGCTGATTCAGGAAATCTGTGCCCCACCGATCCAGACAAGGAAGACGGCTTAGTCTGATATAAGCCATCCACCAGAGATGGAGGGCTTATATCAGACTAACGATGTCGAATAAAACGTTCATCTATGGGAAATAAGGGAAGCTTGTTATCAAAATAGGCACATATAAGGTAATCGTCGGTTTTAAATGCGATATCAGTTGCTTCATCATAGCTTCGAATCCATTTTAATTCGGTGAGATCATCTGATGGTGTTTCTTGTCCGCCAATGACATCGCACAATACGGTAATCACAAGAGTTTGAACCAATGGTGAAACATGACTTGTCATCACATTACAGATACCCCTCAACGCTAACTGCAACCCAGTTTCTTCAAAAGCTTCCCGGTGAACAGTTTCTAAAAAGCACTCATCATACGAAATAAAACCACCCGGAATGGCCCATTTTTGCGGTTCGTTTTTACGTTTCCCGATTAATAATTTACCATCCTTACAAACAAGGACGGTAACTGTTGGAGCGGGATTAAAATATTGTTTATAATCGCAAGCCGGGCATTTTTGATGCTGGAGAGGTTTGCCACAATGTGGACAATACTTAAATGAAATTGGTGCAAGGTGAGACGTTTGTGAAAAAAATTGTTTGATTTTCATAGATCGGTGAACGTAATGCGCAAATAATCAAGGTGTTGGCAGAGACCTACGCTCAGTAGGGTTTACATGTTGTTTGATGATATGATAGATATCGTGACATGGGGTTGGTTTGTTGACGAGGCCGTCAATGCCCGAATTTTGAAGTTTAACAGTATCTAGGTGCTTATCCAGGCCAGTGTACAGCAGGAATGGAATTTTGGGAATCCCTATGCGATCGCAGTAGTCCAGCACCCATTTGCCCACTTCCAATCCAGTCATGTCTGTCATGCTTAGATCACATAAGATCACATCGAACCGCTTGGCCTCGATTGCCGCCAATCCGTCGTAAGCTGTCTGCGCAGTAGCGAGGTCGACTTCGGTATTTTCGAAATACATCTGTATCGCTCTGAGAATATTGATCTCATCATCGATGAGGAGAAAACGGATGGGATTCTTCCTTCCGGCGACCGTTCCGGTCTCCCTTTCCGGAATATTACGGGGCGTGGATTTGGGGAAGGTAATTACAAATTCAGCGCCCTGGCCGAGTTGACTCTCCACATAAATCTCGCCGTTGTTTTTTTTCACGATACCGTAACACGATGAGAGCCCCAAACCACTGCTCTGGGTACCTTTGGTCGTGAAAAACGGTTCAAAAATGCGTTGGAAGTAATCAGGTGGTATTCCCGTCCCGGTATCCGTAACCCTCAGAGATACCGTATCGTTCTGCGAATAGGTGCAGAGCGTCAAGACGCCGCCCCGGGGCATGGCTTCCAAGGCGTTTTTGATGAGATTAACAATGACCTCATAGATTTCCGACGATTTTGCCTTGATGTGGCAGTCGCCTTTTTTCAGGAGATCGAGACGATATTTGCTTGGAGAGGAAGGCGGCTTCCACATGGGCTGGGTCAATTCGACCGCTTCGGCAACCAAGACCTCCAGATCGAACACTGATCCCTCGTCCATGCCACCGGGCGTCACCAAGGTAAAATCCTTGATGCGGCGGACCACATCGGCGCTTCGTTGGGAAGCATTGATGATGTTCTGAATGGCCTCAAGGCAGTCCCTGATATTTCCCGCTTCCAGTTTGTTCTTAGCAGCCTCGGCCCCGGCCATGATCATTTGCAGCAGGTTGTTAAAGTTGTGGGCCACGCCGCTGGCCATTTCGCCGACAGCTGAAAGTCGCTCGGTTTTGATCAGCGTTTCTTCCATCTTTTTGCGAACGCTAAAATTACGTGCCACACTCAATACACC
>JASJCE010000014.1 GCA_030066155.1 Desulfobacterales bacterium
CCGGGGGTATTATACGTCTTGCTGGGTGCCATCAGGGTGATGGTACGCTCGGCTATTTCGGAGCCCAGTGTGGCTGTCGGGATATGTTCCTTGTCTTCATCCAGAATCAACCCGCAGTGAATTTCATCCGAACAGATGATGATGTCGTGGTCATGGCAGATCGCAGCCAGCCGGGCCAATTCAGAGCGACTGAATACCCGCCCGACCGGATTGTGGGGGCTGCACAGCATAAACATCCGGGTATTTGGGGTGATCATTTGCTCGAGCCGATCAAAATCAAACTGCCAGCGCCCGTTTTCCTCTTTTAACGGCACTTTAACCAGTTTACGGCGATTGAAACCGGGAGCTGTTAGAAAGGGCGGATAGATCGGTACGGCAGTCATCACCTCATCACCATCCTGGCCGATTGCCCGGCAGGCGACATTTATGCCGGTTACCAATCCGGGCAGCCACACCAGCCATTTCGGATCCACGGCCCAATCATAGTCTTTCTCCAGCACTGAAACGATCAGGCGGTTGAGTTCCTCCGGCGGCAGGGTATAGCCGAACACACCGTGATCAGTCCGTTTTTTAATGGCCTTTAATACCTCCGGGGGCGATTGGAAATCCATGTCCGCCACCCACATGGGTATAATATCCCGCGAGCCGTATTTCTCCCATTTCATACTGGCTGTGCCTTGCCGCTCCACCAGCGTATCAAAATCATATACTGCGGAATTTTTCATGTTATTGCCTAATGTTGTTCAATCTGTGCAAATAAAGTTATCCAATGCAATTATCGAATACAATACCTGATTCGTGCAAATTCAAGTAATAAAGCCAAAAGCCGAATTTTGTCAACAAATATTATATTATTAAATATTTTATAATCTCTTCTATTGACACTATATAAATTTTTATAATATATCTATAGTTAACTATAGGTTTACACACTAAGGTCAATCTGAAGAATTAATTTTCATTGCGCTGTCGTCAACAATAAACCAAATACGGTTATGCAGAAGCCTCAATTATTGGCATTTTAACCACGAAGGGCACGAAGAGGGAAACTCGATCTATGCTGTTCTTCCTTCGTGATCTTCGTGTTCTTCGTGGTGAGTAATCAAACTATCGATTCGGACTTGAACTTCATGAATAACCGCGAAACCGAATTAAATCCACCCAAAATTATCACTAAATTCATAAGGTTAAAGCATGCAAAAAGACATGTATGACATCATCATCGTCGGCGGGGGTGTCATGGGCAGCTCAATCGCTTATCACCTGATGGCGGACGACCAATTGCGGGTGGCGGTGATGGAAAGGGACCCGGCCTATGCAAAGGCGTCTACTCCGTTGAGCATCGGCAATGTCCGCATTCAATTCAATCTCAAGGAAAACATCCTGATTTCAAAATACGCCTTTGAATTTATGGCGGATTTCGAAGAGAAGATGGAAGTCGACGGCGTGCGTCCCCGGATAACCTGGCAACGCGACGGCAATCTGTTTCTCGTGGAAGAGCAGGGCAGGGCCAGATCCGAAGAAGATATGGCCCTGCAGAAGGAACTCGGCTGCAATGTCCAGTGGTGGTCACGGGAAAAACTGGAACAGCAATTGACCCAATGCAATCTAGGGGATTACGTTGGCGCCACCTATGGACCTGACGATGGTACCATGGACCCCTATGCCGTGCTCATGGGCTATAAGAGCAAAGCCAGATCCCTGGGCGCGACATACATTCAGGATGAGGTCACTGAGGTTACAAGAGATAAGGCCAGTGTCTCCGGCGTCAAACTGGCTTCCGGCAAAGACCTTAAGGCAAAAATCGTCGTCAATTGCGCGGGTCCATGGGCCGGTCAAATTGCAAAAACAGCCGGAGTGGAGATACCGGTCGTACCGGTCAAACGACAGGTGTTTGCGGTGAATCCAGATCCCAAAGTGAAGCTGAATAATCTTCCGCGCCTGACGGTCCTTCCCTCGGGGCTCTACATGGCACGTGAGACCGGAGGACTGGTACTGGTCAGCAAAACCATGGCCGAAGATCCCATCGGATTCGATTTCTCGTGGGATGACAAGCGCTTTATGGAAATTGTCTGGCCGGAGCTGGCTGAATTCATTCCCGGAATGAACACTCTGAAGTTGATGCGCGGCTGGGCCGGGTTGTATGCCGTGAATACCCTGGATGCGAACGCTATTTTGGGTGAATGGCCCGAGCTTAAGGGCTTTTACCTGGCCAATGGTTTTTCCGGCCACGGCTTTCAGCAGGCTGCAGCCGTGGGGCGGCATTTGCAAGAACTGATCACGGGAACCGAGCCAAGCATGGATTTGTCGGTTTTCGGAACGGAAAGAATCCTGGAGAACAGGCCAATCGTCACCAACGTAATTGTATAAAAAAGACAACTTCTGCAGCTACAGTTGTCTATCCGAAAGCCACTTCCAATATGGTAAAGTCATCCTCAAAGCTGTCCTGGATGCTGATATTTTCAGCATGGCGATAAAGGCGATCCAACCGTGATTGGCTATCCGATTTTATGTTGGCCATAAAGTCAGAAAACTCCGCAAATTGCCACATCGAGCCATCTGATTTTTCGACCTCATAGACCCCATCGGAAAAAATATACAGTGTAGTGCGTTCACCAACCAAATATTGGTTTTTAATATAGGTTACGTCCGGCATCGCACCAAGAACATTATTGGCTGTCCTCAATTGAGTGGCCCCAGAATCTTTTGCAGCGTTGTCGCCAATAAGAAGTGCCGGCGGATGGCCGCCGCTGGCGTAAGTCAGCTCGCGGGTGCTCTTTTTAAAAACACCATACCAAATCGTGAAGAACATATCGTTATTCTCTTCGCCCGGGAAAAGAGATCCGTAGCCGTGTTCCCAACCTGTGGGGGTGTAAAACTTTGCCGGAGCAAGGATCAGATCGGTAAATATTAAGATAAGCAGCCAGATCGGCACATTACCATAGATGATCCACCGATGAACAGCAATCGGAACCCCAAGCAGCGTTTCCTTTAACCGATGAATACGCCCGGAAATTTGAAGCGCATATTCGAAAGCGAAAATAGTGCTTGGAAGACCAAGAATATAGGGCCACTTATTCCAGAAATTGGCCTGGGCTTCACTCGTCGACAGATGCAGAAGACCGCCGGCTCCGACGGACAGTGCCAGATTCAAACAAAGTGCGAATAATAGTCGATTGCTTTTATCCCGCGCATTCTGAAAAATTACAGCTACACCGAAGACCAGGAGTAGTACAAAGGCAACAATATTGGGGAGCGCATATGGATTCATGCTATTATGATTGGTTTTTCTTGTGTTTCATCACAGATCGGTAGAATTTTCCGAGTTTCCTGTCTTTCGACCTTTTTTCGTGGTATGACATGTCGTTGTAGGCAGCCTCTTTGCTCATTCTGATGTAACTCTGGTATCTTTTTCCCGATAGATGACCTTCAGATACGGCGTTCAAGACAGCACAGCCGCTTTCATCGAGATGTCTGCAGTCACGAAATTGACAATTTTGCGTAAGTACCTCAATTTCGTCAAATGTTTCACCAAGGCCCTGCTGCACGGAAAAATTCCCCAGTTCCCGCATCCCCGGCGTGTCGACCACCATGGCGCCGTTGTCCAGGATGATTAGCTGCCGGCGGGTCGTGGCGTGCCGCCCTTTGCTGTCTTTTTCCCTGACGGTTTTGGTTTCAAATACAGATTCGCCAATCAGGTTGTTTAATAGCGTTGTCTTGCCGACACCTGAAGAGCCCAGCAGACAGAACGTTTGCCGGTTTTTCAATAGATCCTTAACATCTTTCAAACCGGATTTATTGACATTGCTGAATTGCAAAACCGGAAGGTCCGGCATTATAACTTTGATTTGATCCAATTTGTCAGCGATCTGCTCGGATGACAACAGATCGCTTTTACTCAACAACACAATCGGATTGATGTTGCCCTCGTTAACCATAACCAGGTACCGCTCAAGCCGTCTCAGGTTGAAGTTATCATCCAGCGATTGGACGATAAAGGCCACATCGATATTTGCAGCAATCAACTGGAAATCAATTTTTTTGCCCGGTGTTTTCCGCTTCAGGATAGATTTTCTCGGCAGGATATCATGGATAATCGAAAATGTTCTGTCATCATAAAAATTGGCCACAACCCAGTCTCCGACTGTCGGAAAATCCAACGGAGATTCGGCACTGTATAACATTTTTCCAACGAGTTCAGCCAATATGTCCTGCTCACCATCGCTGATGGTGAATCTGTCCTTGTGGACCGCAACAACCCTGGCAATCTCAAACCCGTCTGCCTCCTCGGACATATTTTCAAGAAACCAGGAGTTAAAACCCATTTTTTCTATCTTTGGTGAAATGTTCATTGCTTATATGAATTTATTTCGTGCTTTCAAATTTTCGCGTTTTCGTGATGAAAATTGTACCTAAAATAAGATCTAAGTTCTACAATTTAAATCACCGGATTAGTGCTGCAAAAAATAGATACCGGTTTTCTGACACCCGAAACCTGAAACCTGAAACCTGGGTTGAAATAAGATCTCATTCCAACAATCCTAACATTTTTGCCCCGTGAAATCTCTCTTTGCATTTCATCGGGGCCAAAATTCCATCGCTCCAATGCTAAATTTTATCTTGACATCAAGATATAAGTGAGTAGGGTATGATCATGGAATCAGCAACGCACATAAGACTGCTGCTGTGGAAAGCCGGCAAGGCCATCGAAAAGGTTGATCGCGCCAGCATCGCCGGAACAGGCCTGCATGTGAGTGATTTTACCATCATGGAAGCATTGCTGCACAAAGGTCCGCTGCCGATCAATACCATCGGGAACAAGGTACTGCTGACCAGTGGTTCGATGACGGCAGCCGTAAACCGACTGGAAAAGAAAGGGTTGGTAGCCCGGATCCAGGACCCTGCGGACGGCCGCTGCTACTATGTGCATCTGACCAAACTGGGCGCAAAAACCATCAAAAAGGCCTATACCAAACACGCCCGGAATCTCGACAAGGTTGCGGAAGTGTTGACGGCCAGAGAACGCGACGAACTGTCCCGTTTGCTGAAAAAAATCGGTCGTCACGCGGAAAAAATTCAACCAGATTAAAATTTTTAAACTTCAAATCTTTATATCAAGATAATACTGGAAGAGGTTAACATGATTACTGAAAAAAATATATCCGGAATTCATCATATTACGGCCGTTTCATCCTCGGCGAAGGAGAATCTCAAGTTCTACGAGGATATCCTGGGATTGCGGCTGGTAAAACAAACCGTCAACTTCGACGACCCGTTTACCTATCACCTTTATTACGGTGACAATCAGGGGTCGCCGGGCACGATCCTGACCTTTTTCCCCTGGGAAAACCTGCCGCAAGGAAAAGCCGGTACCGGCATGGTAACCGCGATTAATTTCGCTGTACCGCGTCATTCCATCGATTTCTGGAGTGAGCGCTTGAGGAACCGGAATATTCCCATCAAAACCGTTGAGAGATTCGGCGATCCCGTAATTCAGTTTGCCGATCCTCATGGGTTGCCAATCGAATTGACCGGTGTGGCGGCACCACTCTCAACCGAGTACCGCAAGAATGGACCCATTCCTGAGACCCACGCCGTGAGGGGTTTTCATTCAGCTACTGCAACCCTAACCTCTTTGGATGAAAGCAAGGCACTACTAATTGACATTATGGGCATGAGCTTGCATGGTCAGGAACGAAACCGGTTCCGGTTCAGGATGAGCCAACCGGCGGCTCCTGGAAACTACTACGACATTGTCGTCGAACCGGATTCGCTGGCAGGTAGGCCAGGGACCGGAACGGTTCATCACATCGCCTTTCGCACGCACAATGACGCCACGGAGATCGGCTGGCAATCGAATTTAAGGGCGTCCGGCCGCGCCGTGACCGATGTTCGCGACCGCAAATATTTTCGTTCCATCTATTTTCATGCGCCGGAAAATGTCCTGTTTGAGATTGCCACCGATCCGCCGGGTTTCACTGTGGATGAGTCTGAGAATGAATTGGGCAGCTCCCTGAGACTTCCGGATCAGTATGAAACCATGCGTGCCGAAATCGAACGACGTCTGCCACCCTTGCGTTCACCAGGGTATCGGCATGCAATAAAACCGGCGCCGGCCATGAATTTAAAGAACTAGATTTAGAAATGATTTCGCAGTGGCTGAAATCTCAGGAAACCCATGAGATCGAAACGAACCCCGAGTCTGCAATTCAGGTGATGGGTTAATGGGAAGTTTTTATTCCAAATCGAAAACCTGGTCATCAGGGCTAGGTCAGAGACAACTGGCTAAGCCATAGGCCAATCAATTAAAGGTCTCAGTTGTCATTTCGGCCTCCCGGCTGACAAGCGAGCAGTTTGATCGAAAAAGAAACTGACGAACGTTCAACATCGAACCTCCAACGTCCAACGTCCAACGTCGAATAATGCATTCTATCAATCTAAAAATGAAAAACAGGCAACGCATATGTTGCTCCAGCGAATATAACTTTGAGAATTCGACCCAATTGCCTTTCGACAAGCTCAGGTCCAAGCATGTCGAAGAGAGCACGTCGTAAGCGATGATTCGTTCAGGGAATAAAATCGATAAAGCGCAGCGTCATCCACACTGGACGTTCGATGTTGGACGTTGGAAGTTGGACGTTCAATCTTTTCACGATTTAAGCCATTTGAAGTTTCATGTGAGGTGTTAGTGAACACCGATACCTAATTTCTGAAAACCAGTAAGGAGGACAATCTGAATGAGCAAAGGTGTTTTTAGCACCACAACCCATGACCGGTATCTGGAAGACTTCGTAGAGGGAGATGTCCACGAGTTTGGCCCCTCTACTATTACGGAAAATGAAATCGTCCGCTTCGGCAGACAGTTTGATCCGCAGCTCTTTCACACCGATCCGGAGGCCGCTAAAGAAACGGTGTATGGCGGCCTCATTGCCAGCGGATGGCATACCTGCGGTCTGTTTATGCAGTTGTTTGTGGAACACTACCTGCCGGGCCCGGCCAGCCTGGGAAGTCCGGGTGTGGACGAGCTGCGCTGGCTCAAGCCGGTGCGCCCCGGCGACGAACTGACCCTGCGGATTACCGTGCACAAAGTGAAGCCTTCCCGCAGCAAACTGGATCGGGGCGTGTTGTTCTCCTTTTGCGAGATGCTCAATCAGCAAAAGGAGGTTGTTTCCACCATGATGGCCATGAATTTGATCCGGTATCGTGGTGTGGCCTGAGGACGCACTAATATCCCTTCGCAGTGTAATGGGTAAAATCATAGGTTGATTATTCGTCACGATAGTGCTTTATAGTCCTTAAGGAAAATGACGCGGAGGCAGGATTTTAATGAACCTCAAACTCGAACTCATTTTCAAAGATCGAGTGGGAATTGTCGCCGATATTTCTGCAATCCTCGCCGGACATACCCTGAACATCCTTTCCATGGAAGTCGAAAGGCACGCTGACAGGGCACATGTATATCTTGAAGCCGAAAATGGCGCCAGGCTATCCGACCAGCAAGAAATTTTTCAAATCCTTGGCAACATCCAAGATTTGATGGAAATCAAATTCATTCATGCCCTGCCCCAGGAGAAAAGAGAAAGAAGATTTCGGGTCGTGCTGGACAATATCAGGGACGGTGTCATCTCTATTGACACTAAGGGCCACATAACGACCATCAACCGGGTGGCCAGGGAAGCCTTGCGGTGCCTGGGCGATGAAATCGTCGGCCACAACATCAAAGAGCTCAAACTCCCTGATTACAATATCCTGGAGTGCCTGAAGGGGAATGAATTCAATAATCTCAAAAAGGACCTTTTCACCGCAACCGGGCGCTACCAATATTTTGCCACCGGCCGACCGATTCGAAATTCAGCCGGCCATATCATCGGAGCCGTTGAAATCGCCAAAGATATGCAGGAAATAAAAAGGCTTGCCAAGTCGATATCCGAACCAAGCCGCATAAGCTTTAGTGATATCATCGGACAGAATGATGCGATAGTTCAGGCGATATCATTTGCTCAAAAAATCGCTGCCGCGGATTCGATTGTTTCGATCCGGGGTGCCAGCGGTACCGGCAAAGAACTTTTTGCCCTTGCCATACATGCCGCAAGTGGGAGGAAAGGCTTATATGTTCCAATTAACTGCGCCGCCTTGCCCGAACAGCTTCTGGAGAGCGAATTGTTCGGCTATGTGGGGGGAACATTTACGGGCGGCAAAAAGGATGGCAAACCCGGTCTTTTTGAAATTGCCCAGAATGGGACCGTTTTGCTTGATGAAATTGGGGAAATGCCACCCAGCTCTCAAGCAAAGATTCTAAGGCTCATCCAGGAAAAAAGTGTTCGCAGAATCGGCAGCTCGCAGGAAATTCCGATCGACACCCGCATCATCACCTCCACCAATCGCAATTTGGAACAGATGGTAGCAGAAAAATCGTTTCGGCAAGATTTGTACTACCGCATCAACGTTCTGCCAATCCATATCCCGCCCCTGGCGGAACGCGCCGACGATATACCGCTCTTGGTTGAACATTTCCTTTTCCAACTGGCTTCAAGACTGAATAAACATATCCAGACCGTCACCCAAAAGGCAATAGACAAGTTGCATCAACACAATTGGCCGGGGAACGTCCGAGAACTGAAAAATGTCGTCGAGCGAGCGGCGATCTTGTGCGACGCAGACATCATCGATGACGCTTATATTCTCTTCAATTATGAAATCGGCAACGAGATGCAAAAGGTGAAAGATCATCTTCACATCAATGGCGTGGGACAACAACCGCTCAGAGCCGTCCTGGCTGATTATGAGAAAACTATTATCCTTAAAGCCCTTGAAAAATCCAACAGTATCCGCAAAGCAGCCAAGGGTTTGGGGATTTCGCATACGGCCCTGTTAAATAAACTCAAAAAATACAACATCGAAACGGCAACAAAACAAACCACTGGCAACAAAACAAACCAAACTTTGTAAAATCAGTATTTTCGGTTGATTAGAATCCTTTCTGCCTTATATCTGGTGCGATTTATTACCACTTTCAGTAAACTGCTTCAGTATCCAAACTGAAAATGCGAATGCCGGCGTTGAACTTGTTCTCATCACCCTGTCTTCAATCAAATATCTAAGATACCGAATTTGCTATCTATAATTTCATAAATCAAAAGCACCCGTCAAAAAATACGGCCAAGATCAATATTTGAAGCCTTCAGAATGGGACATGGCAAGCGTTTTGCTCAAATAGCCTGCAGGTTGTGTTTACAATGAATCTGCAACCGGAATTTTCACCCGCTCCATTCAATCGTCAATAACCCAAGAAAGGAGGCAATCATGCTGATTGGAATCTTAAAAGAAATCAAAACAGAGGAGAATCGGGTTTGCATGACGCCGGCAGGTGTTGAGGTAATGAAGGTAAATGGCCACTCGGTTCTGGTGGAAAAGAACGCCGGTAGCGGCAGTGGTTTCGAGGATGCGGCCTATCTCAAAGCCGGCGCCGAGATCGCCGAAACCGCCCGTGAAATTTTTGAGAGATCTGACATGGTGATGCATGTCAAGGAACCATTGCCGTCTGAATACGAAATGATCCGGGAAGACCAGATTGTATTCACTTACCTGCATCTGGCAGCAGCTGAAGAACTGACCCATGCCTTGATCAAGAGTAAAGCCGTCTGCATTGCTTATGAAACCATCCAAAAGGTGGACCGCTCCCTGCCATTGCTGACACCCATGAGCGAAGTGGCCGGAAGAATGGCCATCCAGCAGGGGGCTAAATATCTGGAAATGGCCCAGGGCGGTCACGGGGTTTTGCTGGGCGGCGTGCCGGGGGTGGATCCGGGCAATGTCGTGGTTATCGGCGGCGGCATCGTCGGCATCAATGCGGCCAAGATGGCCTGCGGCCTGGGCGCCAAAGTCTACATCCTGGACATGAACTTAGACCGCCTGCGTTATTTGAGCGATGTGATGCCGGCCAATTGTTATGCCTTGTTTTCCAGCCCGGCGACCTTGCGGGAACTGATCGCGACAGCTGACGTGGTCGTCGGTGCAGTGCTGATTCCAGGGGCCAAGGCGCCCAAATTGATTACCCGGGAGATGCTCAAAACCATGAAGCCCGGTTCGGTGCTGGTGGATGTCGCCATCGACCAAGGCGGCTGCTTTGAAACTTCCAAGGCCACGACCCACTCGGATCCGATCTACACCGTGGATGGCGTGGTCCATTATTGCGTGGCCAACATGCCCGGAGCAGTACCCCGAACATCCACGCTGGCCTTGACCAATGCCACTCTTCCCTATGCAGTCGAAATTGCCAACAAAGGATGGACAAGATCCATGCAAGAGAATCCCGAAATCAAATACGGCGCTAATGTGATCAGCGGCAAAGTGACCTACGAAGCGGTGGCTGAAGCATTTGGTCTTGATTACACTCCGATAGAGACGTTGCTTTAATTTCCTTTAAGGTTTAATTCCCCTCAGCTAGCTGCGATAGCTTGATTCATCACGGAGGGTGAGCGTACCAATATCTTGGGTACATTATAACCAATAACCTTTAATCATAAGGAGGATAAGTCAATGCCAATTCATCTTAAACGTTCATTTATTATAGCAGCTCTGGTCACGGTGCTGATCGGTTCCGGAGCTGCTATGGCCGAAGTCAAAGTCGGCTTTTTGGGCGGATTCACGGGTCCGCTTAAAAGCATGACACCGTCGGTTTACAAAGCCGCGAAGCTTGCCGTCAAGCACGTCAATGATCAGGGCGGTGTACTCGACGGGCAAAAAATCATCATGCCCAACGCGGATACGACCTGTGCGGATACCGCTGCCGCGGCGAAAGCGGCCGAAAGCCTGGTGAATTCCGAAAAGGTCGTCGCCCTTGTGGGCGCACTCTGTTCAAGCGCCACCATTTCAGTGGCTGAAAATGTGGCCATACCCGCCGGGGTCACCATAGTTTCCCCAGCCTCGACCTCCCCTGCCATCACATCTTTAAAGGACAAGGATCTTATGTTTCGTACGACGCCTTCTGATGTGTATCAGGGCAACGTTCTGGCCCGTTTGTTGCGGTCGAAAGGGATCGATCGTATTGCCATTACCTATGTAAACAATGACTACGGCAAAGGGTTTGCCGATGCGCTGGCCGCTGCCTTCTTGGCAGCCGGTGGCAAGATCGACGCGAACGAACCCCATGAAGAGGGAAAAGCGGACTATCGTGCCAAGATCCGCACCCTGGCCGCTTCGGGGGTAGATACGCTGGTTGTGCTGGCCTATGCCAACGGCTCGGGTCAGACCATTATTCGCCAGGCAGTGGAGAGTGGAGATTTTGATCAATTTGTAGGGGGTGACGGGATGGTCAACGATTCCCTTATTGGTGCTATCGGCGCTGATAAATTGCGCGGCATGATTGCCACCAGGCCAGGGGTGCCGGATACCACCAGCGCGCGGGTCTTCAAAAAGCTTGCATGGGAAGATGATCTGAACCCCACTGCAACCTTTGCGGCTCAATCCTATGACGCTGCTTTCCTGTTGGCGCTGGCAATAGAGAAGAATGGCAGTGCCGAGCGCGCGGGACTTTCCAAAGCCCTTCGGGATGTGGCAACTGCCCCGGGCGAGGTTATCCTTCCGGGTGAATGGCAGAAAGCCAAGGCCTCGCTCAAGGCAGGCAAGGAGATCAACTATGAGGGCGCCACCGGCAGCCTCGAATTTGACAAGGCCGGGGATGTCTCCGGTGTGATCATCGAATTGGGCGTTTATGTCAGATTCGGCTCTTTCATAGAATTTGGACAGATACAGTAAATCAACGGATCGCTTTAAAAAAGATATTCAGTCCTTTCACAGGCCCCGTCGTTTAACTTAAGGCTCATGGTGATGAGTACTTGTCTCCGGCAACAGCCTGTAAAGAAAAAATCCAAAGGAGGAAACTATAATGAGTGAAACAATACTAGTCGGTATTGACGGTACCGAAGAAAATCGTCGCGCCGTGGATTACGCCATCAAAGAGGCCAAACAAAGCAACGCAAAGTTGATTCTGGCTTATGTCATCAAATGGTCGCCCTACACTTTCCAAACCGCTGAGGAGAACGAACGGCGTCACAAGCGCAAGATAGAGGATATTCAGTTCGTACAGGAGCGGGTGCTGGACCCGATGCTGGAATCCCTTGCATCTGAAGGTCTCGAGATTACCGGCGTCGTACGCCATGGCCAGGTGGCCGATTCCTTGATTTATATCTCCAAAAAGCATGAAGCGACTAAAATCGTGGTGGGACGGATCGGTGAGAGCGGCGTCAAGACGTTGATCTTTGGCAGTGTGGTCGCCAAGCTGATACAGCTCAGCCACATTCCGGTAACCATCGTGCCCTAGCCGGCCAAAATCGCAACCCGACAGTTAATCAAATTATAGGGAGGAGATCCGATTATGAAAAAGCAATTTACAATTACCGGCGCCTTGACGCTTTTGCTGCTCATGTCGATGCCGATGTTGGCCTTTGCCGAGGAAGCCGGAGGCGGTGTTGATGCATTCGTAAACAAGATCTTTCACACCGTTCTGGGACCGTTTGTTTCCTTGATCTTTTTCTCTGTGTCGATCAACGGTGTCAGTTTTCCATTGATCGTCGTCTGGCTGCTCATCGCTGCCGTTGTGCTCAGCATCAAATTTGAATTTGTCCAATTCAAGATGGTCAAGCATTCGATCGATCTGCTGCGCGGGGTCTATTCAGACCCGGAAAATCCCGGGGAAGTCTCTCATTTCCAGGCCCTATGCACGGCGTTGTCCGGAACCGTGGGGTTGGGCAATATCGCCGGCGTCGCAGTGGCAGTCAGTCTTGGTGGACCCGGGGCCACTTTCTGGATGATCGTGGTCGGGTTTTTCGGCATGGCCTGCAAGTTTACCGAATGTACCCTGGCGGTCAAATATCGTAATGAATATCCTGACGGGACCGTCTCCGGCGGCCCCATGTATTATCTTAGCAAGGGGATGTCCGAAAAGGGCAAGCCAATGCTCGGTAAAGTTATGGGGGTGTTTTTTGCCATCATGTGCATCTTTGGCGCCATGGGCGGCGGGAACATGTTCCAGGGCAACCAGGCGCATCAAATGTTCTCCAGTACCTTTGGACTGTTTGTTGACAGCGGTTGGTTGTTCGGAATCATTCTGGCAATTCTGGTGGGGGCGGTTATCATCGGCGGCATCAAATCCATCGCCAAAGTGACCGATAAGATCGTACCCTTTATGGCCGTAATGTATGTGGGTACGGCCGTGATCATCATACTGGTCAACATTGCCCAGATACCAGCCGCGATAGGGGTCGTCCTAGCGGGTGCCTTCGCACCCAAGGCCGTTGCCGGAGGAATTATCGGCGTGCTGATTCAGGGTCTGAAACGGGCCACCTTTTCCAACGAGGCCGGGGTTGGCTCGGCAGCTATCGCGCACGCCGCGGTAAGGACCAAAGAACCGCTCACCGAAGGGTATGTGGCCATGCTCGGACCTTTCATTGATACAGTGGTAATCTGTACCATGACCGCCATGGTGATCGTGATTACCGGCGCCTACAATATCGACGGCTTGAGCGGGGTGGCGCTGACCTCATCCGCCTTCCAGAGCGTCTTTCCCTGGTTCAGCACCTTGCTGGCCGCCGCCGTGCTCCTGTTTGCCTTTTCGACCATGATCTCCTGGTCCTATTACGGTCTGAAATGTTGGACCTATCTGTTCGGTGAAAGCAAGGGCTCGGAAATATCCTATAAGGTAATTTTCTGTATCTTTGTGGTGATCGGCTGCAGTGCGAGTTTGGGACCGGTGATCGACTTTTCCGATGCCGCCATTTTCGCCATGTCCATTGCCAATGTGATTGGACTATATATGTTTATGGGCGAACTAAAGGTGGACATGAAGGACTATGAGAAACGCCTCGCTTCCGGCGAGATCGAGCGTTACAAATAATGCAGGAAACATATCGGGTTTAATAATTTGCGCAAACATTGAGATCTTCAACCGTGAACAGCAAAAATTAGTCATATCGCACCAGGGGGGGCTGAACACCGACACCTGAAACCGATTATGAAACTTCATCTTAAATATCTCGCAGAGCCCGCTGAGCGCGCAGAGCTTTTTGATTTTTCTCTGAGAACTCTGAGGACTCTGTGAGAGATCAATTTACTTAAGTTTTTTTGATCAGACTGGCCGTCTTTTCAGTCCGGAGGCGGCGCTCGTATGAAACTTCAAATAGATGAAGATATGTGGAATTGATTGGCTGACGGAAATTTACCTCAGCCCCTCAATCTTTCCTTTCAATAGGCTTAAATGTCACCGAACGGTTGAAGATTCGATCACTTTCGGAAATCTCTTCTCTGACCGGTTCATTGGAACCAGCCCCGATAACAAAGAAGTATTCTTTAGGTAACTTGCGCTCGATGAGCAGATCTCGAAATGCCTCACCCCGCTCGCGGCTTAAGGTCAGATTTCGGGTCTGGGATCCGGATGCATCGGAGTGCCCGATGATTGCAAGCACATAGCGCAGTCCCAAAGCTTCAGCATAGGAGAAAAACTTGCGGATCTCTTTCACATGATCTGCAATCGCGTCTTGTTGACCGGCCCGCAATTCACTCAGTCCGGGCTTGAACAGAAATACCTTTTTTTTTAGCCTGGCGGAGATCCGTTGAAACTCCAGGTAATCCTGGTCGACGAGTTCTTTATCGTCATACGCATCAATACCGGGCAGGGTTAAAGCGCCATTGCGCGTTGCTTCAATCCAATCATGGGAGGCGGATCCGCTCGCATGCAGTGTGCGGCCCGCCAGTTCCAGGGTGACGCTATCCGGCGGTTTGAGATGCGAATGGATATCGGTTACGTCATCCACGCTGAAGTTTTCGATCCAGGGCACGACCGCGGCCAGGCGGGCTGCCGTCTCCAGCCAATGCCGGTTGGTGGATCCGGTTGCACGCAGAAATCCATCATTGAATTCGAGGGTGACGCTGGGTGGCGGTAGAAAAATAGTCTGGATTCGCTGCCGGACATAGGCCGGGTGCTGTGAATGATATTTTTCCCAGTGAAAAACAACTTTCGCCGGATCCAGTCCGGCTTCCGACAGTTGCGCTTTGGGATCCGGTGCGAGGGGGTCGCGCAGGCCGAATACGTGCTGCCGACCGGATTGCTTCTCAACCCGGGAAATCAGAATCCCCGGCGTTTCGCGTAAACCATCCATGAAGATAGACCATTGCCGATGATCCCGATAAATGGAAAACATCCCGAACAAGAGCGCCAGTATAACAGCACCCGCCAGGATCGGCAGCAAATATGATCTTTTTCGTTTATCCTTTTTGAATTGAGCCTTTAGACAACCCGCCAGAATGTGTCTGACGCTTTCAAACGGTGACGCATCGCCGCCAAAAGAGGCCAAAGTCCGGCTCTCTTTGAAATGAATTTCATCAATCGCATCGCGCAGCTGTTGCCGGAAATCGATGGGCGGGTTGCCGCGGATAACCGCTGCCAGAAAGGCACGCTCGCCATGTTCAATCCAGACGTTGCGGTCTCCGACACGCATGGTTTCCAGGGCATCACCTTTTTCGGCACCGAAGGAATCCTGAACAAAATCCCGGATAGCGGTTAACATGCCGGACACCAGATCCGGATCCCGGGTCTCATGGGAACCGACCTCGACGTGATGCAAAACCAGTCCGCTTTCCCGATGAATGAGAAATACCTGCTTTACCTGGTAGACCAGGGTATGAAGCAGCACAATCTCGGCAAATGGTTTCCGGGTACGCAGGGCTTCTATACGCCATTTGAAGCCCTGGATTGAAAAGCTGTGTTCAAGGGCCTGGTTGAAATTCTGGATCATGCCCTGGATGGCTGCCGCGATTGCCTTGCGAATAGCGGGACCCATGACCGGGAAAAGGGCATCGACAAGGACCTGGCGATCTCTTTTTATCGAAGATCGAATGGCCTTGGCAGTTAGCGGTTCCAGTGCGAGTTCTATTTTTCGATCTTGGGCCGATCTGTGCGCGATGGCTTCCGGCAGAATCCGGCTGACGTCCCGGGCATGCAGTTCCGGTTGGTCGAGACGATCCTGCAGTTGCTGGAGCTGTTTGCGAAAGGGACGGAGCAAAAGATCGCGTAACTTCTCCAGTGACGCATCAGTCGCCGCAGGGGTCTCCGGGCTTCCGTTGGTGGACTCATCCGGGGACGAAGATTCACTCATTCTTGTTATCTTTCGTTTTAAGATTTAACTTGTCTGCCAGATCGTCAGACATTCTCACTGCGATCTCCAACAGGACCTCAGCAAACGAGGAGCGGTCGACCTTGTTCGCACGCAACTCATCTGCAGCCTGATCGAGTGCCAGCGAGGCTTTTTTATCTTTTTCCCGAATTTCCGCCGATAACGTTTTGTTCAGCTCCAGCAGCTGCTGCCGCAATTCCCGCGAATCTTTTATTTGAACCTGTTCCAGCCGGTCAATACTTTTGGTAATGGATTGGGAGGCCTCTTTAATTTCCCCGGCCAAATTTTTATCCGATTCCGCCCGTGAATCCTGCTCACTCTTCAGCCGGGCATCCATTGACTCCATTTCTTTGTTAACGTACTGCTCAAGCGAATCGAACCGCTTGCCCATCTCATCCTGCAGGTCGCTGATCTCTTTCAATATACGCTGTTCCAGACGTTGGAAGCGGCTCTCATAGTCGCGCATCTGATTTCCAAATATGATATCTCTGATTTTGTCAACGCTGCCGGTGTCGGCTGCCTCCGGGCCGGAGTATTGCAGACCGTTCTCTTCCAGGGGCACGGGATTACTTTTCATCTTTGGACTGGCCGGTTTCTTTTTCTTTGTCGTTTTGCTCACAGTAATGTCTCCTTTCTGTTGTCAATTCCCGTCAAAGACCTCATGGAACCGGTCGATTCAGCCTAACCCATTTATATATTAACGATATTATGTAAGCCAAGGAAATCAACTTTGCAAGCGAATTCATATCCGGCATACCCTAACCCAAACAGCACAGCCATCTGACGGATCATTTGATTCTTGTATTTTTCATCATTTTACGTTAGTCAGACATGGATCTGATCCGGGTTCGGTCACTTAGGACCGGCTGATATTGCAGTTTTCGTATTGTTGGTCTTCGAAAAAATATAGAATACTACTGCTTATATGTTGAGACGCCATGAACTCGATCAAGAAGAAAATTTGTTTGCTAGGTTCCTTTGCGGTCGGTAAAACCAGTCTTGTCGAACGCTTTGTTCACGACCGTTTTGAAGACAAATATTTGACTACCGTCGGGGTCAAGATCAGCAGCAAACGAATGCCCCCGGTCGAAAGCCCCGGCATTGCGCGTTTAGTTCAGCACACCTTTCTGATCTGGGATATCGCCGGGCTCGAAAAATTCGACAGTGTGGCCATGAATTATTTCCGGGGCGCCGCCGGCGCCCTGGCAGTGGCCGATTTGACGGTTCCGGAGACTATTGATCGGTTGCATGAGTTTTGCGAAAAATTTCTGTCGGTCAATCCCCGGGCCGCGCTTCTGATACTGGGCAACAAGGTTGACCTTTTCCAAAGCGATCAAATCATCATTTCCAATCTCGCAAAAGCTGCTCGTGCCTTTTCCAGTGATTATCTGCTGACCAGCGCCAAAACCGGACGCCACGTAGAGAAGGCGTTTGGGGAGTTGTCAAAAAAAATCGGCTCTGAAGATGGATGAGAATTTTACTCGCCTGCTGGCATCAAAAAAAATGGGCTTGCTGATATTCGATCGGCAGTTCAAAATCCTTCAAATCGATCGATGCGGCGAGAAGTTTCTTGACACTCTCGGTGAGGCGGCTGTCAGAGATAATCTGCTGTCCACTCTTCCGGAATTCATCGGCAGTGAAGAAGACATTCAAAAAGTTCTGCTTGGAAAGAAAAAAGAATATCGGCTTGACTACATCAATCGAGTTGACAGGGCCGGTGTCACCCGCTATTTTCACCTGCTGGTTTTGCGGCATGTAGCATCCGAAGACGGCTTGCTGGTCATCGAAGACGTGAGCGAGAAAGGTCTTGCAATTCAGCAGGCAAACCAGCAGCGTTACGAATTATTTTTGCTGAAACACGACGAACAGTTTCGCAAAAAGCGGTTGTACGAAAGTATTATCGGTAAATCTCCGGCAATCAAAGCCGTCAGGCATTTGATTCAGAAACTGAGCGGGGCGCCGAAAGCGACAGTATTGATCGTCGGCGAGACCGGCACCGGAAAAAGCCACACCGCCCGTGTGATTCACGACAGCACCACCCCCGGGGAACCCCCTTTTGTCGAAATAAACTGTGCGGCCCTGCCACAACATTTGATTGAATCAGAGCTATTCGGTTATGAGAAGGGAGCCTTCACCCATGCCGTCGCCCCCAAACGGGGTTTGCTGGAAGAGGCCCGGGAAGGGACCATCTTTTTGGATGAAATCGGTGAATTGCCCCTGAACGTGCAGTCAAAACTGCTGGCGGCGCTCGAAACCAAAAAATTTCGTCGTCTCGGAAGTACTGCCATGAATGAGGTAAATGCCAGATTCATTGCCGCAACCAATCGCGATCTTCGGAAAGCGGTGGAAGATAAAACCTTTCGGGAAGACCTGTTTTACCGCCTGAATGTTGTGTCCCTGGATCTTCCGCCGTTGAGGACCATGGGTTCTGACATTCTCTTGCTGGCAGATCACTTTATTAAAATTTTCAATGTTGAGTTGAAAAAGAAGGTCAAGGGAATCGATCCGGCAGCCCAGCAGATTCTGCTGAACCATGCCTGGCCGGGAAACGTTCGCGAACTCAGCAACTGCCTGGAACGCGCTATGATTTTTATCGAGTCCGATTACATTCTGACATCCGATCTGGTCCTCTTCGAGCGCGATTCCTCAGGTCAGCGGCAATGGTCGGTTCCACCTGGAGGATTGGTACTCGATGATGTCGAACGCAACCTCATATCCTCGGCCCTGCAACAAGCCGGCAACAATAAAAGCAAGGCTGCCCGCCTGCTCGGGTTAAGCCGCGATACCCTCAGGTACCGCATGGAAAAATACGGACTGGCGTAGTAAAATCCGGGGCCAGAGGGGTAGGTTCTGGACCATTCCATAGGAATTTAAGACTTAATTACCTCGACCGGCTGTGTTCAGGTTTCGGGTGTCAGGTTTCAGGTTTCAAAAAAGATTTCAGCCCGTTTGATCAAAGGTCTTCATCAAAGCATTGTCTTTCTCCGGCGGTGGTCTTCAGTTTTACCTCTGATAGGTTTCATAGATTAAGAATCGGTGCTCACCGAAACCTGAAACCTGAAACCTGACACCTTTAACAGATTGGGCCTGTGCTATAGCCATTTGTCTTTGACCGGATTCCAGGGACTATGTTTTCATTGTTGACCAAATCGGGACTCGATATGGGTCAAATGCACCAGGTCCGGTGAAATCACCTAAATCCAAGCCTTATTCCGCCTGCTGCAATTATTCTCCCTGAAAAATAAAACAAATAATATCAAATAACTATGGTGGTCAAACGTCCATCAATTTGATTTGGTAAGCATTTTGCTCTGTGAAGGGGGTGAAGACGGATTTTAATTGCGCTGGTTTGAAGCCATTGGCCGGCAATAATATGCTGACAAAAAAGAGCCAATGCCGGATCACGCGGAACAGATGAAAGACAACCGGCATAAAAGGAGGAGTAAATAGGCGGAGGTTCTTAAGGGGTGACTCAAAATGTTTTACCTTCCAGTCCAGACTCTCTTTTGGATCGTCCTGGCGATGGTTTTCGGCATCATTGCCGGATGGCTGTTGCGGAAATCGTCCGCCAGGAAAATTCAAAAGGAGCTGGATAATCTACATCGCAAAATATCAAATCGAGAGAAAAAAATAGTATCTCTTAGAAGAGATTTGGATCAATGCCGGGCGACTCTGAAGGCTTACAAGGCGGATATGGAGGAAGCCTGCCGGCCGAGCCTTGTCCCACAGCTGCCAGTTTGCGTGCCGCCGGCCAGTGCATTTGAAGCCGACGATTTAAAGAAGATTTCCGGTGTAGGCCCGGCCCTGGAGGGCAAGCTGAATGCGCTGAATATTTACACTTACGAGCAGATGGCTGCGTTGACCCCTGATGTGATCAGTGAATTGGCGAAAGCCCTGGAATCCATATCGGGTCATATGGTTCAGGAAGACTGGATCGGACAGGCGCAAAAAATACTCAGATCCCGGGCGCAGCAAAATGGTAAACAACCCATAGATTAGAATCAGATCTAAATCCGACAACACCCGGTACTCCGTGATTTTTTATATATACCCTTTTGTTGCAATAAAAATTACGCCTAACTTTAGAGAGTCTTAGGAAAACCCTTGCTGTAACATACTGATGCTCGATACTGGTTTCTGGATGCTCGATGTTTCTTGACGCCACCAAGGGTGTCCTACAGGTTATCGAGTATCCAGAATCCAGAATCAGTCTTTTGATGGCAACTACTTCGCATATAACGGTAACGCTGGTTTGATTGAATTTATGCAACGTTAGGGTATAGGTTTAGCCGGATTTCACTCTCCTTGAGGATATTTCTGGAAAACAAGGCTTGGCGGATTGATTAATTTTACTTCGCAAATTTTTGGGTTCTATGCGGCCGGGTCCGATGCCTGGTGATGGTAGTTGGATGGGGACAACTTCGGTGGGCTGTCGGATTTTTCACCGCCTTTTAATTTAAGCCGGTAAACTCCGTGGGGCGTTTTGATTTCATTTCCCTGAATCATTTCTCTGATCGCCGGGGTCACTTTTTTATAAGATCGGTAAAGTTCATCCATGAGTTCGAGTTCGGATATTTCCTGCCACTCATCCTCCTCTTCAAATTTCGCCTCATATAGAGGCATCGAAAACGACAACATCCCGCTGGATCCCCTCTCATCCTATTTCAGAAATCACAAAGCCCAAAAAATTAAAAAGCCGGATGACCCGACTTCGGTTACCCGGCTTTACAAACGCAATCCGATGGCAACCTCGGCCGCCTTGCAAAGAGGCCCGTTGGCTTTCCGTCCCTGCCTCTCGACAGGTTTGGCTTTTTCATGGATAAAAAACGACTTGGTTAAAATAATAATTTAGTTTATCAGAGCCTCGCATCCCCGTCAATTGCCAATCTGAAATTTGCAAAGTCCCGGATCGTAATTAATATCGGTTAAATGCGGTCAAAATTTAGGAATTAAATGCTGGATTCTCCGGACCAGAAAAACCGGAGTTCGAAGGTTGGTATAAAATGGCAACAATTTTAGCGGTTTCGGCACATCCCGACGATGAAACTCTGTTTGCCGGCGGAACGTTGGCGAAGTGGTCCGAGGCAGGCCACAACGTTTATATACTGGAGACCACACGCGGTGAGGGCGGTGAGGTGGGCGAGCCAGCATTGACGACTCAGGAGAATCTCGGGCCGTTTCGGGAGCGGGAGGTGCGCAAAGCAGCTGAAGCCCTGGGTGCTCGCGAAATCTATTTTCTGCCGTTTATCGATCCCCACATGGAAATCAATGGTATTGCCCGTCGCATCAGCGAGCCGTTGGACGTTTTCGTCGACGCGATCACCAGGTTCATCAAGCAAATTCAGCCTGATGTCGTTCTTACCCACGGCTCCAACGGCGAATACGGCCATCCACAGCACATTTACACGCATGAAGCGACGCGTTTGGCAATGACCAACGGGGCCGGAAAAACCGCCTTGCTGAGCTGGTCAGCATGGTATGAATCACCGAAGCGACAGCGCGTGTTAAATCGGAATGACCGCGCGGATATAATTCACGACATCGGCCCCTGGCTGGAAAAGAAGGTAGCCGCCGCTCTCTGCCACAGAACCCAGCACGCCATGTTTCTGCGCAACACGGGAGCGCCGTCGGTATCTGCCATGATCTGGCCGGTTGAAACTTTCCACATCTGGCAGGGGAAATTGCCGGCAGGGTTGAAACTATGTTAATAGGTGATCCGGCCTTCTGAAAAGGCGGTGACGATTTCGCACATGAGATGTAAATTAGGGACAATACTATCCAACTCGATGAACTCATCTTTACTGTGAACCGAGCCGCCGCGAATTCCCATGGCATCAATGGTTGGAATTCCCAGTGCAGCAGTGAAATTGCCGTCAGAGCATCCCCCCGTGTGTGTCAGGGTCATCTCAAGCCCGATTGATTTGCCAATAACGGCTATCTGTTCCCATAATTTCTGGGTCGTTTCCGAAGGTGCCATGGGCGGACGATTGATGCCGCCGATCGTTTCTACCCGCACACCCGGAGTATGGATATTGCTGCTCAGGGCCCGCAAACCGCTCTCGATTCTCCGGCCTTCATCTTCATTGGTAATCCGCACATTCACACTGGCCTTGGCATAATCCGGAATCACATTATCAGCCGTTCCACCGGAGATTACCGTAACATTCACCGTACTGCCCCGGTCGCTTCGGTCTAATTTTTGGACGGCCAGGATTTGATGGGCCAATTCGACTACCGCGTTGGCGCCGTCCTCCGGCGAAGCGCCGGCATGAGACGCCTTCCCATGGCAGATGACATCGAAATTACCGCCACCTTTGCGCTGCAGGACCCGCTCGCCGGTGGTGCGCCAGGGTTCAAAAACGAAGACACAGCGGCTATTTTGTGCCAGGCCTTCATACCAGGGTCGAGAGGCCCGCGATCCGATTTCTTCATCGCTGTTGAATGCCATGGCAATTGAAATGTTGTCCGATACACCGGTTTGCTGCAGTATCTCAGCGGTATGCAGCATCGTCATCAGACCCCCTTTCATATCGCATATCCCGGGGCCGAAGGCCCGGTCGCCATCCCGCGAGAAAGACCAGTCAGCGACAGTGCCCTGACCGAAAACCGTATCCATATGGCCGATAAACAGCAAATCGTACGCCGATTCATTTGAGTCCGCCGGTTTGTTGAGGACCTCCAGACAGGGTACGTTGCCGTTATCGAAGGAATGACGGGTCGCACGCCATCCAATCTGTCGGAAGCGTTCCTGGAAAAAATCGCAAACAGCTTCCAGTCCGGGACGGTAGCCGCTGCCACTGTCAATATTTACAATTGTTTTAAGATCTTTCAGAAATATTTCGAACCGATCTTCAATAAGCTCACGCATCTCATCATTCTCCCTGAGTATATTAACGATAAAATCTCGGAATATCTTAAACCGACCCCCACATCACGATGCAACGACGGTTAACACGGAAATTATCAGACCACAAGAAATATCGTAAGGGTTCACCCTTCAGGGTTACCTGATGAACCCCAAACCCCTGAACGGATACGAAGTATCTATGCTTGCAAAACCGTCTGAGGATGAGTAAGTAGAAACTTGTTACAAAAAAGGGGTATTGCGATGACAGAGTCCTCAGGAAAACGAAATCAGATTAAGCCGGCGGGGCAGGCAACCCGCAAAGAGTTGATCCGACGCGAAATGCGCTTTGTTCTGCAGCAGGATATTCGGCGATTCACAAAACAGCTGCAGGCGCGACTGCTCGATGAGGGCTGCAATCTGCATCCGATTCTGGCTCGTTCGTTATTCTATGAGCACTTCGAACGCAGAATCGCGTTGGACTTACCGGAGGAATTGCGGAGCCGCTTTGGCGAGAACCAATTGAAAACGATATCCGAATTCACCCATCCCCGTCATGAAAAAGCCGTTAAATATGCTGTGGGTCACCTGCAGGATCCCGAAGCGAAAATTGCCGCTGCCATCCTGGATATTATTGAATTGCTTAAATTTAATTGGCGCCAAACGGCAAGCCTGTGCACTATCGGATCCATTTCGGGAAATGATGAACTGGACAATCTCATAACCCAATTATCTAAATTAAACCCTGAGGGTTACCTGGTCCGCCATGGACGTCGTACAGTACATCGTCGCTTAAAAATCGCTATCGTGACGTCGCTGTTGCGTCATGTGCGTCAGCCGGATTTAGTTCGGGAAAAATTTGGCCGTCTGTCTCAAATCCTTCGAGAAATGGCTCATAACCCGACGCTATTCCCGGAATTGATGACAATGTTTCAGGAGCTGGTCCCGCATGCCTGGCTCGTGATCGCACAAACATTCTGGCGAACCTTGACGAATATGGACTATGAATCGCCAAAGTAATTCCGAGAACTTCAGGGCTCAGCATCCAACTCACAACACACAAAAAGCAACTCAGCTGGATAATGATTTTGTTGCAGTTTTTATATGGAAATTGGCATGGACTAATCTTCGATAAACCGGCCGCCGGCTCTGACCGGGCAGGCCACATAATGGGCATTCCCATTGTCAAAAAACTCGGGTCGGAGCTGAGAGCACGGGTCCTGGCGGTGCATACAGCGGGGATGGAAGTAGCATCCAGAAGGTGGATTCATGGGACTGGGTACATCGCCCTGCAGAATCTGACGATTTTTCTCTAAACGCGGATCGGGAATGGGAACCGCAGAAAGAAGGGCTTCGGTGTAAGGATGCAACGGGTTGTTGTACAGCTCGGCGCCACGTGCCATTTCAACAATTTTTCCCAGATACATCACCGCTACCCGATCGCTCATATACTCCACCACACTCAAATCGTGGGCAATAAACAGGTAGGAGAGCTGAAATTCACCTTTCAGTTCCTGCAGCAAATTGATAACCTGGGCCTGAATTGATACATCCAACGCCGATACGGGCTCGTCAGCCACGATAATCTTGGGATTCAGAGCCAGTGCGCGGGCAATGCCGATGCGCTGCCGCTGGCCACCGGAAAACTCGTGCGGATAGCGGCGCATATGATCGGCATGCAGTCCGACCCTCTTGAGCAGCGTCTCCGTGCGGTCCTCGATCTCGCGGCCATTGCCGAAATTGTGAATTTTTAGCGCCTCGCCGACGATGCTGCCGACTGTCATACGTGGATTGAGAGAGGCATATGGGTCCTGAAAAATGAGCTGAAGGTCCCGGCGCAGTGATTTATGCTGTTCGCGGTCCAGCCGGCTGATGTCGCGACCATCAAACAAAATCGTGCCGGCCGTTGGTTTCAGCAGCCTTAAAATCAGTCGGCCGGCGGTTGATTTGCCGCATCCGCTCTCCCCGACCAGACCCAGCGTCTCGCCTTTATCCAGATAAAAGCTGATATCATCGACCGCATGAACATAGCCAACTGTCTTTGACCAGAACCCGCCCTTGACGGGAAAATATTTTTTAAGGTTCTTGACCTCAAGTATGCGCTCGGTCATGGCATCTCGATCCTTCATTCATACAGCCAGCAGCGGACCCGGTGATCAGATTTTTCTGCTTTCAATGCCGGTATTTCATTGCGGCAGATATCCATTACCTTGGGGCAGCGGGGATTGAAGTGACAGCCCTGAGGCAGTTGTGACGGAATCGGGACAACGCCCCGAATCTCCTTCAGTCGCGCCTGTTTCTGGGCACTGCGGTCAATGCGCGGTATCGATTCGAGCAGGCCCTCAGTGTAAGGATGCAACGGATTTTCGAATATGGCATAAACATCCGCCTCTTCCACGACCTTGCCGGCATACATGACCACGACCCGGGCCGCGCTTTCAGCCACAACTCCCAGATCATGGGTGATCAGAATAATGGCTGTGTTCAAATCCGCTTTAAGCGATCCCATCAAATCCAGTATTTGGGCCTGGATGGTGACATCGAGGGCGGTTGTCGGCTCGTCCGCTATCAGCAGGCTGGGATTGCAGGAGAGGGCCATGGCTATCATTGCCCGCTGACGCATCCCACCGCTAAGCTGATGAGGATGTTCATCTACGCGGCGCTCCGGCAGCGGGATGCCCACCAGCTGCAGCATTTCGATCGACCGGTCACGGGCATCTTTCTTGTTGAGGCCCTGGTGCAGTCGCAACGCCTCGGATATCTGGTTGCCGATGGTGTAGACCGGATTCAGTGACGTCATCGGCTCCTGGAAAATCATGGAAATTTTATTGCCGCGGATCCGGCGCATGTCGTCGTTCGATAAAGACAGCAGGCTCTGTCCCTCGAATAAAATGTCTCCCCCTATGATCTTGCCGGGTGGATCCGGAATCAAGCGCATGATGGAAAGAGCAGTCACACTTTTACCGCAACCGGATTCTCCCACCACCCCGAGCGTTTCGCCCTTGCGCACGGCATAATCAACCCCGTCCACGGCCGGCGATATCCCTTCATCGGTAAAAAAGTGTGTTTTGAGATCCTGAATCTGGAGCAGATAGCTGTCAGTATCCATCATAAGCAAGTCATTTCTTTAATCTTTTCCATTAATTGAGATTCCTTTCAGAACTCAATTTACCTAACCCGATTCCAACCCCCCTGTCAAGATACAATCGGGGCGGTAGCTGAATATAAATTATTTCTTGACTAAGCCTCATGGATTTGCTGTTATACCGAAACCTGCCCGGTTACTGAGCTGCCGGCCGGCATATAGCTTGCGCACAGGCGGATTGGATCTGTCTTTATGCTGCAACCGGCGCCCACTGCCCGTATCTTCTCATTCTTAAAAGGAGGTTCAGAGATGAAAAAAGTATTCCTTGCAGCTCTCGTTTTCAGCATCGCCGTGAGCATTCCGGCAATCGGCATGGCCGAAAAGGTTGTCACTCTTGGAATTTACCAGGAGCCAGAAAACCTCAATACCTATATCGGCGTGCAAACCGTCATCACTTACGTTCACCGTCCCTTTGCCGAATATTTGATCGACGTCAATGACAGAGGCGAGTATGTTCCAGTCCTGGCGGCAGAGGTGCCGAGCGTGGAAAACGGGGGTGTCTCCAAAGACGGCTTGACCATTACGTATAAACTCAAAAAGGGGGTCAAGTGGAGTGACGGTCAGCCCTTCACTTCCGCAGATGTCAAATTTACCTGGGAAGCCCTGGTCAATCCTAAAAACCTGGTCAAAAGCCGTTCCGGATATGAACTGATCGAATCCGTCGAAACGCCCGACGACTACACGGCAGTCGTGAAATACAGGGAGTATTATGCCCCCTATTTAACCCGTTTTGCGCCGGTGTTGCCCAAACATATCCTGGGTAAACTGGAAAATATGAATGACGCCCCATACAACCGCATGCCGGTTGGGACCGGGCCGTTCAAAGTAACCGAATGGGTATCGGGCGACCACATCACCATGGTCAAAAATCCCGACTACCGGGAGGCTGACAAGGTCAAGATCGACAAATTGTTTTTCAAGATCATCCCCAGCCGGGAGGTCGGTATCGCCCAAATCCAGGCCGGTGATATAGACGGCGTCTGGGACCTGATCGAGGCCCAGATTCCAATGATGGAAAGGAATCCGGAAGTCAGCCTTTGCCTGTCAAGCGCCCTGGTATCCGAAAGACTGATCATGAACCACAGTACACCGGTGGCACCCAACAACGGCAATCCGGATTATCCCCATCCCATCCTGGCCGATGTGAAAGTGCGCCAGGCTATTCAATACGCAATCGACAAACAGACCATCATCGATAAACTTCTTTATGGCAAGGCCCAACCCGGCACCACTGAAATCCCGGACGGCTGGGCGCACAATCCCAATGTCAAATCAACGGAGTACAACCCCAAGAGAGCCATGCAGCTACTCGATCAGGCCGGGTGGAAACCGGGATCGGATGGAATCCGGAAGAAAGGCGGCACCCGCCTGCGGCTGAAGATTACGACCACCACCGGCAACAAATTGAGAGAGATGGTGGAGCAGGTTCTGGTGGCCCAGATGAAGGCCGTCGGCATCGAGTTTTATATTGAAAACGTGCCCTCATCGGTACTGTTCGGCTCCTGGTCCAATGATGCCGACCGCAAGAAAGGCCGTTACGATATTTTGATGTACACCACCGGCCCCGGAATCGATCCCCATCAGCAGTACGAAGGATATTTCCACTCCAAGAATATTCCGACCGTGGCCAATGGCGGCAGCGGGTATAACTACACCCGTCATCGCGACGCCGAACTGGACAAGTGGCTTGATCTGGCCGGCAAAGCCCCGAGTATGGAAAAGCGGGCTGAAGCCTATCGCAAGGCCCAGGAACGGGTCGCCCAGATCGTCCCGCACATCTACCTGTACCGGCGGGTGAATGTGCATGTGTTTCGCAACAATGTCAAAGGCTGGAAACCCAATGGCTACGGTATTATCGATGCCGTTGAAACCTGGAATGTGGCCGACTGGTATGTGGAGTAGCCGCTGTCGGTAAGCTTTGATCTGCGTCAGACTGCGCACCATCCTTTAACAGCAAAGCGCAGTCTGACGTTAGACTTGCAATTAATAATCGGTTATTTTGCAAGTACGCTGGTACGAGGATCAAGCTGATCAGTACGGCTGCGGATTGAACGTTGAACATCGAACGTCCAACGTTCAACTTCCAATGTTGATGACGCTGCGCTTAATCTATTTTTTACAGTGAGTAGGCCCCTGAAATTATGAAGTCAGATTAATTTTGAGGGTTAAAATCGGGCTATACAACCTATTATTAAATCGACAATATACCGTATTCGACGTTGGACGTTCAATGTTCGATGTTGGACGTTCATCAGTAACAATTTTAAATTTACCGCCTGCTAAGCTGCCATAAGCATAGCTAAACCCTTCAACCCACTGATAAGAGCATGCGCTACACATTTTTCCTACGCAGACTGCTGTCGGCCATACCGGTGATGTTTATCATCACGTTTGCCACCTTCGTTCTGATGCAAATGCTTCCCGGCGGTCCGCTGGCGGCATATGAAAATAATCCTGAAATCTCCCAGGAAGATATTGAGCGGCTGCGCCACGAAATGGGTCTTGATCGTCCGATACCGGTCCAGTACTGGGCCTGGTTGAAAAATTTTGTGCGTGGCGACTGGGGCTATTCCTTTGCGACGAAACGACCGGTGCTGGACGAGATCTGGGATCGACTGCCCAACACCATCTATTTGACCGGGCTTTCCCTGATCCTGGCGCTGATTATCGCCATACCGGTTGGCATCATATCCGCTACCCGACAGTATTCCATATTCGATCATATCACGACGACCTTGACCTATGTCGGACGCTCAATGCCGGTCTACTATTCGGGATTGCTGCTGATCATTATCTTCAGTATCTGGTTGCGCTGGTTTCCCAGCGGCGGCATGCATACCCTGGGCAAAGAATTTTCGATTATCGACAGTTTGCGCCATCTGTTTCTGCCCATGCTCAGCCTGTCGACCCTGATTGCCGCCAAATACGTGCGCTTCCTGCGAACCAGCATGCTCGAGGTCATCCACCAGGATTACATTCGTACCGCCGCTGCCAAAGGGCTGAAAGACCGCATCATCATTTACAAACATGCGTTTCGAAACGCAGCGATCCCGCTGGTGACCGTAGTCGCCATCGATTTGCCGGTATTATTTGCCGGCGCGCTGTTTACCGAAACCGTATACTCCTGGCCCGGTATGGGGCGCCTGTTCGTGGACTCGGCCACCCGCTTCGATTACTCCATCGTCATGGGGATTGTCGCAGCGATTGCATTTCTGGTGGTCCTTTCCAACCTGATCGCGGACGTCATCTACGGGATTCTAGATCCCCGAATTACCTATAGCTAGCGGGGTTTCAATGGCAACCAGCACTTTTTTCGAAGAACACAAAAACAAACTGTGGTTCATGACCCTGCGGCAATTCCTCCGTCATAAGATGGCGGTTTTCGGCATGGTCATCATGGCCGTCATCATCGTAATGGTGGTTTTCGTCGATCAGATTGTCCCGTATGATCCGGAAACGCCCGATTTAAATAACATGCTGGCACCTCCCAGCTTTCAGCACCCTTTCGGTACTGACGAACTGGGACGCGACATGTTCACCCGTACCATGCACGGCGGACGGGTCTCGCTGATTGTGGGTGTGTTCGCCATGCTGGTAGCGGTGACCATCGGAACCCTCATCGGGGCTATCGCCGGGTATTTCGGCGGCACCGTCGACAATTTCCTGATGCGTTTTACCGATTTTGCCCTGGCATTTCCCAGAATCTTCGTGCTGATTCTGTTTGCGATCATCTTTATGCGTCCGCCATTCAGCGACAATGCGATCATTGTCTTCGTTTTTGGTACATTGTATAAAATGCCGGTGGCGAGGGTGGTGGTCGTAATCGGAATACTGGGTTGGATGGATGTGGCCCGCCTGGTGCGGGGTTCATTTCTCGAAATCAAAAACCAGGAATATGTCGAGTCGGCCCGGGTCCTGGGTGCCGGAACCGGCCGCATCATGATCCGCCATATTTTGCCCAACGCTTTGGGCCCTATTATCGTCGCGGCCAGCCTCGGTGTGGCGGATGCGATCATTTCCGAATCCGGACTCAGTTTTTTGGGTCTCGGCATCCAGCCGCCCACCGCAACCTGGGGCAACATGCTCAAAAACGCTCTGGATCAAATATTCGCGGCCCCCTGGACCGCAATTATACCCGGATTCATGATTTTTCTGACGGTGCTGAGTATCAACTATATCGGCGATGGTCTGCGAGATGCCTTCGATCCGCATAAAATTCTGTAAAACGGTGGAGATTGTTATAAGCGCAAAAAGAGAATATACCTGCCTCACCCGTGATCGCATAACAGCACTCCCGCATCCGTTGGGGGTCCAGGGACTCCTTCTCCATAAATGATTTTGCGAAAAGCAGAAGATGATTGCGTTTCAGCATATTATACGGGTTATTGCCGAAGATCGGAGCAGCCTTGGCAAACAATTTCCAGGCCCCGGGATTTAACAAATGACGAAAGAAAAATTTTTTCTTCCCGGCAAATGTGGCAAGAAGAATATCGCGACGGTTTTCGCCGAGAAACCCGATTAGATCTTTCCGATCGATATACTTGAAAAGGGGTTCAAGTTTGCCGTCAACGATAAAAACCGGGGACATGGCGTTACAGGACGGATTCCCGAGATGCTCGGAATAAAACGTCTCGGCGGGAACACCGATCTCGGCCTCGATCAGCGCCAGCAGTTCTTCAAGGCTGTATCCCTGGTAATTTTCGCCGATGCCGAAACGTCCGGTGAAACGGGCTGCTGATTGAAAGTTAATCGCCCGCACAACATCGAGATTGGCGAGGCTGAAATTTACGATCTGGCCAATCTCACTTTCGTTAATCCCCCGCGTAACCACCACGGCCAGCGTGCAGCACAGGCCGACATCCCGGATAGCAGCAACGGCAAGCTGTCTGGTCCGGGTCATGTCTCGACCCCGGATTCTGCGGGTCGTTTCGCTTTTCAGCCCATCGAATTGAAGATAGACGGCTGTTAATCCCGCATTCTTGCAGCGGTTTAAAAAGGACGGACTCTTGCTGATAACAAGGCCGTTGGTGATCAACTCAATGTTACGGTAGCCGATCTGTTTGGCCAGGGCAATGATTTCCGGCAGGTCGTCCCGCAGGCTGGGTTCTCCGCCGCTGATCTGCAACGGAATGGGGGTTTCCGTCAAATCCAGCAATTGCTCCAGGTAAATTCGTATCTTCTCCAGGGAAATATCTGCAGCAGCTTGCTCGGCACCGGAATAGCAAATCGGGCAGGCCATGTTGCAGCGGTTGGTCACTTCGATCATCGCCATCATGGGTTTGATCCCGCCTTTGACGAACTGACCGGGCAATTTAGTGTCAGAGATGTGGTTGCAATTGTAGGACATCAGAAATAACTCCAGATCAAAAAAGGTCCTTTAGTATCTATTTATTGAAATCAAATCATGTTTGCGCAGGATCTGAGTAACGATATTCCGACTATTTTAGTAAGAAGCGATATAAGATCGATAGAATTCCACAAATATTCATTATTCAATAATCAATATTCATTTCCGGCTTCGCCGGCTTGGGAATAAAAAAAGACATCTGACCGAATACCATGGGGGGCAACCCCGATCTTAATGCCAATATCCTGGTGGTCTTTAAGGTTCAAATTTCCTTACACCGTAATTTTTATCATTTACAGGCGTATTCATTTGTGTTAGAAAAAAGATTTGAAATATTACTTTTAATGAATATTATACAATAGTAATGAAAGGTTTTGATTATGATGTGGGTTTAACTCGCGCTAACATCATAATTTTCATGCCGGAATCAAAAGATGTAACCAAGGTGGCACCGTATGGATGAAGATAAAAAATTTTGGATGGATAATGATGCGCTACCCCGGCCTTCAACGGATGATCTGCGGGGACGCCAGTCGGTAAGGGCAACGTTCAAGTTGTCGGCCAGGGCCATTGATGCCATGAGTATCGTATCGGTACACCTGGGCATCAAACAAAAATCCCTCTTCGATCATTTAATCGAGGATGCACGCTCCTTGAGCCAGATTGCCCGGGAACTTGAAGTGGATAAATTTCGTCCACCAGACCGGGTTCAGAAAACCTTTGTGATCAGCCGCAGGACACTCTCCAGCCTTGATGAAATCTCGAAACGGTTCCAGGCGCCCCGCGACGCACTGGTGGAATTTTCCATTCAGCGTTTACTGCCGGTGATCGAGCAGGAACGGGAACGGCATCACCGCCGCAAAGAAATATTAAAGGACTTGAATCACCATCTGGCAGATGGTTTAAAGCTGTTAAACAAATCCAAGTCCCTGTTGGGAGAAAATGATCCGGTGTTCATCAAATTGGCATCTGCCATCAAGGCAATGATAGATGCCCAGGCAAATGTAAACGCATTCGTTGAAAAAGGAGAAATAATCGAAGAGTTCTAGCGGGGTTCGAGCATCAGAACCCCCTCCAGCGTATTCACATCCATCCGAAATCGTTGTAGATAATTTAATCCCAGCAGTCCCCATTCGGGCTGATTCGGAATATCCAAAACCAGAGCCTTCACATTATCAACCTCCCAACCTTCGACCGTAATCGAATTCAGCGTAATCTCAGGAGCATATTTTACGCCGCCGGCGGTGAAAACTCTTCTGACCGGGCTGCGGTCGTCCACAATCAGACCCAGTTCCCGAGCAGTCGAACTGGGTATGGTCACCATAGAAGCCCCGGTATCAACAATGAACTTTTGATTCGAGCTGCGGTTCAGCACAGCGGTCAACGGTATCTGGCGAGATCCCGGTGCGAAATTAATGACAATCTTACCCTCCTGGGCCTTTACATCCGAGATCTGACTTTGCAAATTACGGATTTTGTCGTTGAAGGATGCCGGGTACTCCATCATCGCCAGGATTTCTTCAGCCAGGACCCAGTTGTTTTCAGCCAAAGCCAGCTCGACTCCCATCAGGTGAATATTCATATCTTCCGGTAGTTTTCGACCGCCGAGTCGATAGGCTTGCCAGGCACCGGACAGATTACCCTGATTTAATGATACTGCAATCCAATTACGATACAGATCTGAGTAGACCTTAGCGAGAAGTCTGGCATCCGGCGCAGCTGTTATCGGCAAACCATCCGCGACATTATCGACCAGATCGATGGCCTCTTCGTATCCAAAACTTTGCGATGTTGCCTGAACCACGCTCACCAGGAGCTGGCTATCCGCAGCTTCGATCAGGATCTGGGCGTCGAAAATATTTGACAGCTCGCGGTTAAAACCGGCCGTTGAAACAGTTTCGACCAGTTTGTTCATGTAGTCGATAACGACTTTCTTTTGCAAATGGGCGGGAGTATCTGCAGGGCTGAGTTTGGGATCAAACCGGAAAGCGCCGGCCAAGACTTCCAACCGTTCAATATTTGAATAGTCCGTTCCCATTGCCAGAGCGCGGGTGATTTCTTCCTCTCTGCTATTGGCAAACGTAATTCGATAAAAATCATCGACCTGGGTATCGGGCTGCAGAAACCGCCCCTCATCACCATTCCAGAGGAATGCGCCGGCAACCAGATCACCAAAGGTCCAGCCAACAACCCGCTCCTGTTGCATTAGAACGCCGATTTCACCATAATCGCCTGTCAGCTTTCCTTCGGAAAACTGCCCTTGCACAACCGGATTCATCAGTTCGACAGGCTCCGGGGTATCCTGCGGTGTCAATGAAAGCCAGGTAATTTGTTCCTCCGCGACCCACGCACGAAGATCCGGGCCCTCAATTCTGAAGTCTTCCAAAATGCGCCAGAGTCCGACCTTGTCGTACTCATTGTATATACCGGCCGAGATATTCAATTCGAGCTCAGGCCCCATTTTAAGCGTCCATTCAGCCCCTCCCAGGCAGGCGCGCACGGGCAACGCAATCCAGCCGCCGCCAATTATGACGACCGGTATCTCTTTAATCACCTTGCCGCTGATGTCCTTGATGAGTACCAATCCGACCGGGATACTGCTTTCTGCGGTGGAATTTACGGAAACAGCCTCATCTTTTGGAGGAGAGGTTGCTGAAGGCAAAGGCTCTACTTCAGCCTTGCGCGGGGCCGGTATTTCAGCCGGTGAGATCTGGATCGGCGCTTCCTGCCGGGGCTCGAGTTGCAAGACTCGAAAGTAGTAATAGTAAATAAAACCAACCGCGCAGATAACCACAAAAATGATCCACGACCACTTCAGACCGCTTCGGGACGGGGTCAGCAGCCGGGAGCCGCAATTCAAGCAGAAATTGGACTCCAGTGGATTGGCGGTTTTGCACTTCGGGCATGTTTGTACATCGTCGCTTTCGGGAAAAACTATTTGAAGATCATTATCTGCCATATGCCTGTTTAGACCCGTTGACGCAGTCACTGAAGTAAAAGGTGACGAATAAAAAGCAAAGCCGTCACCCGGCCCAAAAGTCCGGGTCACCCTGCACGGATGCAGGGTAAATCGCTCGGCACAACCATGCGCGGAATTACACCCCAGTCTCGCACATATCCATATTTTCAGCAAGTCCCCACCTGGAGTAACCGGGGAAACGTCAAAGTCAATTCTAACTGATTTGGATAGAAGCGATTTGTCTTGCTGGATACGTCACTAAAATCCCAAATTACAATACTCAAATTACAAACAATATCAAAATTACAAATTCCAATGCTTAAAACATTACCATCACTTATCGGAGTTTTGGCGTTGTTTAGTTTGTTTTGAATTTTGAATTTCGGTCATTGGTATTTTTTTGAAATTTGTTTTTTGGTGCTTGGAATTTTCATGATTTTGATAAGCGAGTCACTCTATTCATTCCAGGCAATTGACTGATTAAATGACGTGGCCCTGCTGGGTTGGGCATCAGATATCGGCGTCATCCAGCGCCACAAATAATTTTAAGCCGTCGATGTATCTAACCTGCACCTGCCGGTTTTTTTCAATTGGTGCTTCATGCCCTACTTTTTCGGCCTTCCAGAGCTCACCATTAATCAGGACATAGCCGGTTGGCGCCAGCCGGTCCCGGGTAACCCCCCGCTTGCCGACCATTGAGCGGGAATCATCGGCGGGCGAATGGTCATATGATCGCCAGACAAACGGGAACAGGACCGCTTCTTTGACAATCCACAAAATAATGAGGGCCGTCCATATCCAGAACGGAATCGGCACCCAGTGCTGGACGACAACCAGTACCAAAATCAATACCGCTGTTCCAGGAAGGCAAAGCAACCCGTAACGGATATAAACGCGTCGGGGAATATCTTTAAGTTTTGTCGGCATAAGTTATCGTTGCCGCAGTAGCATCTGAGTTTGAAAAAATTGGCACATTGCAGCCGATGCCTGATTGTGGATACTGGATACTGGATGCTGGATACTGGATACTGGATGCTGGATGCTCGATACCGGATGCTCGATACTGGATACTGGATGCTTGATGCTGGATAAGACAATAAGGGATGCCATCTTAGCAATTATTCCCCATCCTGTTCATTATCAAGCATCTTGACTGCCCGGGACGAAGTAATCACCCGAATAAACTCATCCTCCATCTCTTTGCGCCGAGCTTTCATTTCGCTGAATATCCGGCTTATTTCTTTCCATTGACCGATGCGCCTGTTTCTTAAATTCGCCGTTTGCACGGCACACATATACCAGGTGCAAATCCAGGGGCGGAAAAACCGGTCCAGCGTGCAACCCCGCGGACGAATATAGCAGCAGGTCGCTTTCCAGGTTGAAACCGGTTGACGGGGCGGAATATCCATATGATTGAGGTGCAAAAAAACCAAATCTCGATAATCGAACCAGGGACTGGCGGACAGGCAACAGGGATCCGGACAATGCGGACAGGTCTCCAGGCAGAGCTCATCCAGAAAACCAAAACCGATCTCCAGTCCGAGGTACACCGAGGAGGCCAGAGACCCGGCATATCCCAGCCTGCTGGCTTGCCGCTCAACCAGCGCCCGAATTATGCGGTTGGCCTCATCCCAGGAGGCGGTTGTCCGCCACGGCGGTGATAATCTTTCGATATGCGAATATCTCATTTTTGGGATTCATGAATTCGGCTGCAGGTAACCTCTAATTTGCATATATGTTTCCGGTGTGGCAACCAGCAGCGGGTCGTCGATTCGCTGACCGTCCAGATATTCATTCAAATGAAAATTACATCCGTCGAAATTACAGATTTTGCCGCCGGCCGCCTCGATGATCACCCGGGCGGCGGCCATCCCCTGGAAAGATTCGTTGGCGATGATGGCGGCGTCGGCCCGGCCGCTGGCTATATAGCAGATATGGGCGGAGGCACATCCGAGGTTGCGGATTTTTCCGGGAAAGGTCGAATGGTAGTGCTGGTGAAAACGCGAAAACGTAAACAGCAGACTCTCATCGTTGATGCTCTGGCCATCGTCTATTTTGATCTTTTTTTTGCCCCAGTAAGCCTCCTGCCCGGCCCTGGCATGAAATAAATCACCGGTAGACGGCATATAAAAAACACCGAAAATTGGCCAGAAATTATCGAGCACGGCCAGCGACATACCCCATATCGGAATACCGGCCTGAAAGTTCGCCACGCCTTCCACCGGATCGAAGATCCACAGGTATCGTTTGCCTTCATGGGAATAGTTTTCGCTGACCTGGTCGAACTTGAACACCTGGTGCTCCGGATATCGTTCGGCCAGTCTTTCCTGAAACAGATCGGTTAAACGCACTTCCGCCTCAATTACCATGCCCTGATCGAATTTAACCTGGGGCTTGCCTTTGCCGTAAAATGCAAGTGCCTTCTTACCGGCTTCTTTGATGAAATCAGTCGCAAAACCGCTCAGCTCTTCGATCCCATGACTTTTTTTGCCCATTATACCTCCTCTTTGTTTTGATGTAGTTAAAACTATAACCCAAACCGGCGAAGCCGGAAATGAATATTGAATATTGAATAATGACTATTAGTGGTATTCTATCAATCTTATATCGCTTCCCACAAAAATAGTCGGAATATCATTACTCAAATCCTGCACAAACATGATTTAAGTTCAATAATTAGACACTAATCATCCATAAAATCCGATCAAACTTTTTGGGCTGAATTTGGATGCGCCATTCTAATGCTTTGCTATCTCTTCTTATGGTTAATCAAAAGTGAACGCTCCTCTTGCTAAGCGGGAGGCCTCAGGAACCCCCCTGGGAAAGGGCAGACCCACTGGCACAACGATTTAAATCCGAAATCCGAAGCACGAAGCCCGAAACAAATTCGAATGAAATAAATACCAATGACAAAACAATTCCGAGACAGTTGGGAATCTGGCGATAAGCGCGTTGAACAATTCTACTCACTGCTTTTATCGTCTTGTCTTGACCGTTTTGAACATTTGGACATTCGTATTTGTGATTTGTTTCGGTTTTCGAGATTCGGTTTTCGTATTTTTTCAAGCTTCACTTGTCTCTGATCTTGCCCTGAGAACCAGGTTTTAGTTTTGGAATATAAAATAACCGTCCCGGCGAATTGGATCAAGAAAAATAACGGTATCATCCTCGCGGTCGGATATTTCCTTGACAAGGTCATGCCGATACCATACAGTTCATCGAAATTTTATATTATTTACGGTGTGTTAGCCGGAGACTGGAGGTGTATCAATGGGCCAGCAAGTTCCGACGCGGGAAGAGGCCTTCTCGCTTTTGAAACAATACAATCAAAATGAAAGCCTGATTAAACATGCCCTGGCGGTGGAAGGTGTCATGCGTTATTTTGCCCGCAAGCGCGGTGAGGACGAGGATAAATGGGGAACCATCGGTCTGATCCACGATCTGGATTACGAGAAATTTCCGGAACAGCACTGCCGCAAGACGGAGGAGATTTTGCGCGAAAACAACTGGCCGGAGGATTATATTCGTGCGGTCGTCAGCCATGGCTGGGGTATATGTTCAGATGTGAAGCCCGAGTCAGAATTGGAAAAGGTCCTTTTTACCATCGATGAGCTGACCGGGCTGGTGGTGACCACCGCCCTGGTGCGGCCGTCCAAAAGTGTTTTGGATGTCAAAACCAAATCCGTAAAAAAGAAATGGAAAGACAAGCGATTTGCCGCCGGAGTAGACCGCTCCATTATTGAAAAAGGCGCCGCGATGCTGGGCATGGAACTATCAGATGTCATTTCGGACACCATTATGGGCATGCGCGAGGTGGCGGACGAGATCGGGCTGCAGGGCAATCAAGAGTGATTTTGGATTTCGGAATTCGGATTGCGGATTTAAAATTTGATACCTGCTGTCCCTTCAAGCAGTCAGAGTCAAAAAAATAATTTCATTGCATTACCTTTTAGGCCATAAACCCTACACCCTATACCTTTTGCCTTAAACCTATTTGTTTTTGAACCCGGTGATTACCCAGTAGACGATCCATAAAACCACAACCGGTCCGGGGCCGACATACAGAAATGTTATGAGATCCTGTTTCCAGGGCTGAAGAAAAGCCGCGATCAGAGCCGGCCAGATTACGGATGCTGCCAGTGCCAATCGCATACGCCCGCTCAGCGTAAATGCCGGACTGGCTGCGGCCGGCCGGTTCTCCTGACCACGATTCAAAATCCGGGGCAAGAACAAGATCCCCAGGATGATAATCACCAGCACCAGAATTTCCTGAACACCTGAAAACATGCAGCCTCCCTGTAAAACCCCCTGGTTACCACAAAAATATCACACGAACAAGACGTTAGATTTTCAGAATCGGCAGTTGTCGCCAACCGATTATAGCGGTTTCCAACTTCTGCAACAATTGCTGCTGATGGATAGAAGAATTGCTAATTTTCTAACTTTTTCTTCTCACTCATTCTTTCCTTTACCTCCCAATCCCGGACCCGATTTTGATCTGCTCATGATCCGATATATTCGGACTCACCGCTACTTGTCGTAATAAAATTTTTGTATTTTTAGAGGTGGTATGCTTCTTGCCACAAGCTACGCAATAACCGTTCAGCCGGTACCATGGGTCAAGCGACAATAATACCCGGCTTTTTTTATGCGTACGGTCACAAATTCAACTCAATCAATATGGAGGTCACCACCGGTGCGAAGATGCGGTGGATTTACTTTGCTGGAAGCGCTGGTCGTCATCTTTTTGATCGCCATCGTTGCGACTATTGCAGCGCCCAATCTAATCGCATGGCGCAATAAGGCCAAAATCAGGTCCGCAGCAGACAACCTGAAAGGCGACCTGGAACTGGCAAAATTCAAAGCCGCCCAGATAAATGGTCCGGTCGCGATCCAATTTACCGCAGACGAATACGAGATCTTTCATGACAGCGGCGGCCTCACCTATACCCGGGACTCAGGCGAACAGCTTTATAGAGCCAGATCCCTGCCGCCCGGTGTCAATATCGATTTAAAGGATTCTACCAATATCAATTTCAAGGGCAAAGGCACGGCCAGGTCCGGTTCGATCTATCTGGTGAATTCAAACGGTCTCAGAAAGCGGGTTAAGGTAAGTGCCGTGGGAAGGATAAAAATTGAGGATAAGCCAAAATGAAATACGACCCAAACATTCATTCGAGGTTTTCGGATAGAGCGGGGGTGACGCTGATTGAAGTCCTGATTGCCATTGGGGTATTTGCCGTTGGAATGCTCGGCATCGGCCAGTTGGTCGGTGCGACCCTTCGCAACAACACGACAGGCCACACCCTGACCCGGGCCACGATGCTGGCCCAGGAAAAAATTGAAAGATTGAAGCTGCAGTCCATCAACGCCATGAAGGACCGGTGTCCGGAAGACGGGAAACCGGAAGAAATCGGCACCTTTTTTGAGCGGCGATGCACCGTGGATGAATCCTATTCCAGCAGCGCCAATATCATCGAAGTGACCGTCAGCTGGAAACACAATGGGCAGAACCGTGACGTTACGCTAAAAACAATGACCCTCGGCGGTGGAACATAATGATTACGTTGGCGTCCGGCGCTAATCTGAATAAATCACAGCCCCCCCTGCTGACGGATAGCACAGGCTTTACCGTAGCCGAATTGATCCTGGCCCTCGGCATGATGATGATCGTCATGACCGCAATGATCAGCCTGGCGACGTCCCTGAACCGCACCTATATGACGCAGACCACAGTCGCCGGTGTTCAGCATGTCACCCGTGCAGGTCTCGACATTATGGTGCGTAATATCCGCATGGCCGGATTTAATCCGCGCAATGTGAATTCTGTCGGCATTGTTGAAGCATCCGCGAACGCCTTTCGATTCAGCTATGATTTGAATGGAAGCGGCAGTATCGAGCCAAAGGTCGACTTGGGTAAAGAGCCGCCCGAAGATATCAAATATCTGCGCAATGCGAACAACCAGTTGATCCGGCAGATAGACGGCAGATCAAACTCCAATCAATCCCTGGTTGACAATGTTTCAGGGTTAACATTCAAGTATCTTGACAAAAACAACAATGAAACCGCTAATGCCGATGCCATTCGGGTTGTGGAAGTTTCGTTGACAGTAAAAGAGCCCTTGGGGAGGGGCCGGCCGGTCAGTCGGACTTACCAGACTCGCGTCATTTGCCGCAATCTTGGTCTGTAGGTGCCAAACCCACCGGAACGGTTGCTGATTGCAATCTCCCCGTGGATGTCGTTGGCTGGTTTGAAATTTGGGGCAAGCGATATATGAAAAAAACAACCCTTATTTTGCAGAACGAACGCGGTGCCGTCATGATGCTGGTCAGCCTGATGCTGGTTGCCCTGCTGACCATCATTGGCATTGCGGCCTCAAGGACGGCCTTCACGGAGGTCAAAATTGCCGGCAATGAATACCGGTACCAGCGCTCATTCTATCGCGCCGAAGGGGCCGTTATGGAGGTCGTTCATCGTCTGGAAAACGGCGGGAATCCGGCTGCGGCCCTGCCCCAATGGATGGACCGGGACGAAACCCGCATCAACGAAGATACCGTCTTCGATTATTGGACGGATAACGACCGGAAACGCGTCGTCGTTCCCCGGGCTGCGGTAGTCGATAACGACCATACCAGCTTTGTGGCCGTTCACCATACGACCGGCTCCGGAAACTCTCTGGATATGGGCAAACCCACCAAGCATACGTTCAGCATCTACGGTCGATGTGGAGACAGGGGTCAGGTGATTTTAAAAGTCGGGTATTCCAATGTCTACGAGTAATCGGCAGCTGGACGGCACACATCACCTGCGGACAGAATGTATCGATGTTCGGTCTTCCGGATTAAGCGGCATCAATGGAGTCCTCTTATGAAACTGGAATGGCGAATGACGATTGAAGAATGACGAATGGTGGAAATCGCTCTCCGAGGCGTAGGCGCCAAAACCCCTACGAGCCGGAGGCTTCGCTCAATCCTTAAAAAGATAAAATTCATTATTCGACGTTGGACGTTGGACGTTCGATGTTGGACGTTCATCAGTTTCTCTTTTGATTAGACTGGGCGCTCGCGGCCAGAGGCGGTGCTTATATGAATCCTAAAGCTCATAGAAACGATGTCGCATCCGATGTTGTAACTACCGAAATCATATGGCGTCGATTGCATATAATAATGAGCATTGTCTGCTTCGGCTTTATCATGCTCAGTTTGCCGCTTCAGGCGCATGTCAGGCCTTTGGATCTGGCCGACGAACCCCTGATGGCCCAGATCAAACCGGCGCCGACCAACATTATGTTTGTTTTGGATGACTCCGGCAGTATGACATATGACATACTCGTGATTGGCCAGACCAACGGCAGCTATCCGAGTCCCGATGATACATCGGACAATAAAGGTATGGGGTTCTGCTACGTCTTCGACTACCAAAAGGATGACGTTGCCTTCAAAGACAACTGGCGCTATATGGGGGAAACGTACCGGAAATTCTGGAGATCTCAGTACTATGGCGACAACGTTATGTACTACAATCCGAATGTGACCTACCGCCCCTGGCCCGGTCACGGAGATTTAAAATTCGGAAATGCAGACAAGAACACGCCCCGGCGCTCACCAACTGAATCCGCGATCCTTGATCTGGATCGAACCTCATTTACGGTTAAGCTGAAAACCGATGACGTTCTGATGAATGACTTCAAAATCATACATGCGCACTATTTCGACCGGGCTGAATCCGGTGACATCTACCTGGTCGTAATCGACGGCAATCGTGAGGGTGTCGATTATTATAAGGTGATTAATACCGAGGGAACCGGATATGCCGAAGAAGTTAAACATATAAAAAAGGTCGACACCGGAGATATTCCGGCTGGAATTGCCGTAAAATCCGACTACAACACGGCACGCCAGAATTTTGCCAACTGGTTCACCTATCACCGCCGACGCGATTTCGTCGCCAAAAACGCCATCGCGAATGTCGTCAAAAAACTTGAGGGCTTTAGAGTCGGCATACTGGCCATAAACGGCACGATCATTTTACCCCTTGAACCGGTAGATGTGTGGGACGGGGACACCTATAACGATGAAACCGAATCGATTCTCAACACGTTGTACGGTACCCCGACCTCATACGGAGACACCCCATTGCGGGAATGCCTGTATGATGTGGGCGAGTATTATCGCAAAAACGACAAAAAACTGGTCCACCATGGAGGTGGGAGTGTCAGCGGCTCTGCTCCGCCCTATTTCGGGGAAGACGAGGGCGGGCCCTGCCAGAAAAGCGTTGCCATCATCATGACCGATGGATACTACACCTATCCGTCAAAGAACATCATCAAGGTCGGCAACGTTGATCGCGATGATGGCGACAATCCCTTTGATGGCGGGTTTTATGCCGATTCGCTTGCGGATACCCTGGCCGATGTGGCCATGTATTATTATAAAAATGACCTGTCGCCCGACGCCGATGACAGCCCGGGGGGAGAAGGACTGACGGACCGGGTCTATAATCCGCAACGGCTCCACCAGACCCGTATCAACACCGCGCTCCACCAGCATATGCTGACTTACGGGCTGGCGTTCGGCGTTGCGGGGAATCTGGACCCGGCGGATTACGAGGATGATCCCGGCAGTGACGATTATCTGAAATGCATAAATGCAGATAAGTGTGAATTGGGTAAATACCCGGAATGGCCCAACCCCGGCGGCGGGATTAAAGAACGGTCCACAGAAACCATCGATGACCTTTTTCATGCATCGGTCAATGGCCGGGGCAAATTACTGGCTGCCAAAGATCCCCAGAGTCTGGCGAATGCGCTGTCCAGGCTCGCGGACAATATCATTAACCGTCTGGGATCGTCCTCCTCGGTGACCACCAACGGGGATGCGCTTTACGGTCAGATTAAAGACCACGTGCTCATTTTTCAGGCCAGCTACCAGACCTTTGGCTGGACCGGGGATGTCAAAGCATATGGCATCGATACCGTCGCCGGAGATGTTCTGCTGCATGGCGACTCCCAAGACAGCCGAGAGGATGGTTCGAAATGGTCCGCAGCTGAGAGCCTTAACGCCAAAGCTCCCAACACTCGAAAGATTCTCAGTTACGACGGAGAGACCGGCATCGAATTTTATGCCAGCGAGCTGGCTGATCGGCAAAAGGAGATATTGGGCTCGGATTATGAGGCGGTTGTGGATTATATCAGAGGGTCACCGGTCGAGGGCTATCGAGTCCGATCATCCAATCTGGGCGATATCGTTCATTCATCCCCGGTGTTTAAAAACAATGTCCTCTATGTCGGTGCCAATGACGGGATGCTGCATGCTTTCGAAATCAGGATGAACGGCGGCCGGATCAGGGGGGAAGAAATATTTGCCTACCTGCCCGATCTGGTCTATTCAAATCTCAAATTCCTGACCGAACCCAACTACAGACACAGATATTTTGTGGATCTGACCCCGACAGTGGCCGAAAGCGTGGGATTGCTGGGCGGCGCAGCTAGCCGGACCATACTGGTCGGCGGCCTGGGCAAAGGCGGCCGGGGATATTTCGCCCTCGATATCACCACCCCCCGGTCTATATCTGAAACCGATGTGCTGTGGGAATTTCCGAACGAAAACTCCAGTGATAAAGACAGGCATGATATGGGGTATTCCTTCAGCAAGCCGGTGGTGGTAAGGACCAACAGTACGGCCGACGATGAATTCTGGGCCGTCATTGCCGGCAACGGCTATGCCAGCAAAAACGGCAGGGCGGCACTATTTATCCTCAGACCGGGAAAGCCGGCCGGCAATCAGGATGTGGTTATCCGCAAAATCGTACCGGACGTATCGACCGGCCATGAGGGAAATGGATTATCCAGCCCAATTGCAGTGGATGTGAATTTTGACAAGAAAGTGGACTTTGTCTTTGCAGGCGACCTGTACGGCAATATTTGGAAATTCGATCTGACGGCCGAAAGCGCCTCAGAGTGGAAAGTGGCCTATAACGACAAAACCTATGATCGGCCGCTGTTCACCGCCCTGGGCCGCGATTCCAACGGCAGACTTTATCCCCAGCCCATAACCTCCAAACCCGAAGTCATGTTCCATCCCCGGGAGAATGGACTGATGGTTATGTTCGGCACCGGAAAATTTTTGGGGAAAACCGACTTTTATGACAAACGGACCCAGACCGTCTACGGCATCTGGGATTACGGGGACCGAAGCTTTTTCCGGGGCTCCTGGGGCAACTACAGCAATGACGACGACACGGAGTATCAGGGCGCTTTCGTCAGGCCGAAACTGTCGAAAAATTACGTCCCGGAAATGAGTCAGGAAGATATCGAGCCCGTCAACATCAGCCTGAAAACACAGACCAGTGTCAGATTTGCGGCTGATATCAAGGGCAATATCGTCAATCTGAGAGCGTTCAGTACATCCGACGGCAATTATGTCTCCTGGCGAACCACGGCGGACGCGGCCGATGGCAGCGGTCCCAACGGGGAGCCCAATTTACCGGACATCCACATACCGGAGCCGGAAAGTTCGCTGGTCAGTCACGCGGGCTGGTATTTCGATCTACCGCAAAGCGGGGAGCGCGTGGTCAGCGACGTCCTCTTGCGGGATGGAAGATTGATTGCCATCGGCTTCACACCGGATCCGGACCTGTGCAACTATGGCGGCGATTCCTTTTTTATGGAATTCGATTCCGGTACCGGCTACATCGCGGGCACCGCCATCTTCGACATCAACAATGACGGTCTTATCAATGATGAGGATTTGTTCGACGTCACCTTTAATTCGGATGCGAATCCGAGACGGGTCGCGCCAATCGGCATTCGACTGCCCGGAAATCTTCTACCGCCTGCCATCTTGCAATTGAGCGAGATGATCGAGGTCATATACCTGAGCTCTGACGACGGCTCCATTTACACCGTCAAGGAACCGTCGGTCAGACTGGGGATCACCTACTGGAAGGAATTGTTTCCACCATAAGCTGGGCGGCAACCTCAGCGAAACCGTGGAGAGCTAAAATTAAAATTCCAAACAAATGACTCACCTACAATGGTGCCCATCGGCATCATGACCGGCAAAATAGGGTATAAGAATAAATGCGATGCGAATATCGTCATAGTTTTGGTCATTGAATATTGAAATTTGTGATTTATTTGGAATTTGATGCTTGAGATTTGGAATTTAATTTTCTGATTAAGTATTCAAATTCGACCGGCTTAGAGCCTACTTTGACGTTACACTGGCCCTACAATTCAACAATAGCGGGCGTTTGACTTTGAAGATGCACTTTACTATCTTAACTGATTATGATCGTCTCCTACCACCCGTTGTTCGAAGCTGACCGAAATATCATCTGCGCCGGGCGTCAACCGAACGCTGAAGATCTGGCGGCAATTCAGTCAGCGAAAGCCGTGATCCTGGGGCAGGGATGCTATCAATCATTGTATGCAATGGCGCGTGCCAATTGCCCGAATGTGTTTCCAAATTATGATGCCAGGTTCCGTTATCCGGGTAAGCTTGGACAGATCCGTCTTTTCAGAAAGCTTGATGTCCGCCACCCGGAATCCCGGATATATTCGGATGTTGCATCATTCCAAAAACGGCATGGCTGCGATCGAGTCATGTCGCCCCGGCAATTTCCGTTTGTGGTCAAATTGGACTGGGGCGGGGAGGGGGAAACGGTTTACTTTATCAACTCGGCAGACTCCCTGCAGCGAATCCTAAAATTGATTACCGATTTTGAAAAATCCGGACAAACCGGATTTCTGCTGCAGGAGTACATTCCATCAGATGGAAAAAGCCTGCGGGTGGCAGCCATCGGGCGACGGCTGATTTCCTACTGGCGCGTTCAGCCTGACACCCATAACTTTTATTCCAGCCTGCGGGCAGGCGCATTTATCGCGCCGGACAAGCAGCCCTTGCTGCAGCAAAAAGCAGAAGCCGTCGTTCAAACCGTCTGCCAAAGGACCGGGATTAATCTGGCCGGATTCGATGTTATATTTTCGAAAGACGCTGAAGATCCCGCCCCTCTGCTGCTTGAGATCAATTATTTCTTTGGCCGAAAAGGTCTGGGCGGATCAGATGCATACTACGGCATTCTAAAGACAGAAATCCAGGCCTGGCTGGATGGTATTGGATGAATGGTAAATTGGTTGACTGGTTGAATAGTAATTTATCCGCCGATCTTTTAAAATAACGGGAATTATCGACATTCAAATAAACAATTAAATCCCGTAAAAGTGTTTTTGTGCGGGCGGATTAATTAGCGGATTAATTACCAGTCAACTATTCAACGAATCAACCATTTAACTAATCATAATTATGGGTCGCAAAAAAACCATAAAGCCCTTTGCCTACGATTGGGAACAGGAGGATCTCAAGCGGGAGCGCAGCAAGGCTCGCGAGTTGAGGAATTCCCAGTGGTGGAAACGGCAATTGGCCAAAGGAAGCTGCTATTATTGCAGGAGATCCGCACCACCGAAAGAGTTGACGATGGACCATATTGTGCCGGTATCCCGCGGCGGCAGGAGCACCAGAGGAAACGTGGTGCCCTGCTGCAAAGCCTGCAATAATGCCAAAAAGCAACTTCTCCCAATGGAATGGGAGCAATATTTAAAGCAATTCGACCAGGTCGACCCCTGATGTCAGTTTAAAAAGTTCCCCCCATCAGCAGTTTGCCGCTCTAACTAAGGTTTTCAGAATAATTTGAAAGCATTACAATTATGTGAGATAATCAGACAGGTTTAAGCGTTCCAGGTTCAGGGTTCAAAGGTTGAATCCTCCTTATATAAAACTACAATAAAAAGCGAACCGCAGAATATCGAATATCGAATGTCGAAGGAAGGATTCGCTCTCCGAGGCGTAGTCGCTAAAACCCCTACGAGCCGGAGGCTTCGCTCAGTCTTTTAAGTAAAATCGACAGAATGCCTTACTTCGACATTCGACATTCAGTGTTCGATATTCGATATTCGCTTTTCAAA
>JASJCE010000225.1 GCA_030066155.1 Desulfobacterales bacterium
CTCTATCTGGCCGAGGCTCGGCATATGCCATCCTCTTTACCCATAGAATGTTACGGTCAACTTTGGAGCTATGCTGCCAGGAGAGGCCTGGTACAGCTTAGTTCGACACCTTGTTTTTTTTTTTGCAGTTCAGCCCCGGTGTGGCCTATGCCCTCCCGGTCCGCTTAAGCGAATGGTTAGCCAGTTCTCCCTGTCCATGCGATTCGTAACGGCAGAAATCCGGTAAGGAAGTTTATGGTACACCATGCCATTCTCAGGGAGTTGCTCCATAACTTGTGGCCTGCTGCCGTATCCGATATTATCAAGTTTTTCATTATATTGGTATCCTTAATAAACTCGTCCGTTGAATACTCCATCTTCGGATAATTATTCTTAAATTCAACCGCTCGGATATTTGAACCTAGTTAGTACCTGGATGCCTTAAATGTGACCATTGATGTCTGAATTGATCAAATTTTGGAATACCGGTTGATGATATTATGTAATGCATTCTTTTATGTCTCGCAACAACATGCCGCATTACGTGATGACATTCTTAAAGACACGGGGCCTGCAATGTGTTATCTTTCTTCGGTACTAAGAGAAACGGAAAGCCATGTGATCAAGAAGATAGGATCATTAATTAAGACACCGGACTATCATTACCACGCCATCATTGAATCCATGGATGAGGTTGAGGTGATTGAATTTGTGTCGGCACGGACGAAAGAGGCTATCGAAGATACACGGCGGACGCGGATTAAAGTTGAGCTGACACTGGATATGATGCAAACCTCATGTTAAAACCCTTCTGTATGCTCTAACCTGTCCAAAGACGAAGGCCACTTTACAATCCCTCAAAACAAGATTTACTTGATCTCAAAGAGTTCCATCATATCGATATAGGAGTCAGCATGGTGCTGATGGCCAGCAACGTGATAGGGCGGGCGTCACTGCCTGAGGCCGAAGTGAACACAATCCACAACGATTACCAGGTTGCATCGACCCGCTATGGGAAAATTCGGTATGTCGATATGGGGTGCGCAAATGGCGAGGTGATTTTATTTTCCACCGGGGGCGGGGCCGGATACAACTCGGTCCAGGCCTTCGATTGGCTGGCGAAGGAAGGTTTCCGACTGGTTTCCGTCAATCGACCGGGATATTTCGACCTGCCGGTGGATGTGGTGGACGGCTTCGAAGGTCACGCGGATATTTACAACGCAGTACTTACAAAATTGGGAATTGAAACGGTCCATGTCTTTGGCGTATCGATAGGGGGGCTCTCGGCCCTGTACTACGCTTCGAAATACCCGGTCAAATCCATGGTTCTCTGGAGCGCTGTTACCGGCCCGTATGTTGTTAATGAAGAAGCGGCGAACTCAATGCTGGGCAAACTTGTATTGTCCGGTACCGGGAAAAAAGGAGTGTCGTGGATGCTACGCACCTCGGCCCGATTATTTCCAAAGACCACGATTAAAACCTTTCTGAAAACCGAATCTGATCTGGAGCGCAAAGAAATCAACCAAATCGCAAGACATATCGTTCAACATCCGGACCGGTGGCGAGAGTTTTTGATTTTCGTGGAGTCCATGACGCCGATGGGCCAACTCTACGATGGTATGATCGACGAAGTGGAAAAAGCCACACGTCTCATCGAGACGGATTGGACCAAGCTTTCCTGCTCGGTGCTGGCAGTACATTCAACCATCGACACGGATGTCAAAATCGACCATGCTAAACGGCTGGAACGGGATGTTCCGGATATTAAAGTGATGTACGTGCGAGCCGGTGGTCATTTCGTCTGGTGGGGTAAGGAAGGTGACAAAGTAAGGCAGGCTTCCCTTGATTTTTTCCGGACTCGATCAGAGGATAAGCCGCTTTATTGAATTGATGGACCCTGTGATTATTAACGCAGCGTCTATTGATTATCAATCTTAGATTTCTCCAAAACAAAAGGTTTATAGTGGAACACAAAATTAAATCTGGTACCTATGGTTCAGTTCACTACTGGGTGAAAGGTCAGGGAGATTACTGTATTTTATTTACCCATGGAGCTACCATGGATCATGGCCTCTTCCGGTATCAAATGGATTACTTTGCCGAAAAATATACGGTCATTGTTTGGGATGTACCTGGACACGGTCTATCAAGACCCTATGAAGGATTTTCATTACCAGGTGCCGCAAGTGATTTAATAGGAATATTAAATAGTGAAAACGTCGAAAAAGCTCATCTCGTGGGACAGTCTATGGGTGGTTACATTATTCAATACATTGCACGTGACCATCCGGAAAGAGCAATGAGCTTGACAGCTGTGGGTTCTTCGCCCTTGCAACCATCATATTACACCACATTGGATATTTGGCTGTTATCGATCACACCATCGCTATTGCGTCTCTTTCCGCATAGTAAATTGATAAAAACAATTGCGAAACAAGTTGCTATCCAGGCGACATCTCAGGCATATGCTCATAAAACTTTAAAGAAATTATCGAAAAAAGAGATCTCCGAAATAATGGGCACAGTTTACCGTGGAGTTAAAAAGTATCAATATGATCGTGTATTGCCGGTTGATCTACTGATTATTGTGGGAGGCGATGATCGAACTGGTCGGGTTCAAACCTATTGCAGACGATGGGCAGAAAGAGAAAAGAGGCCTTTAAAGATAATTGCAAATGCTGCCCATAATACCAATATGGATAACCCCGATGAGTTCAACCGAATCTTAGGTGATTTTTTGAGAAAGATTGAGGAATGAAAATAGCTGTTTGCTCAATAGGTTCAAGAGGTGATATTCAACCCTTCCTGGTATTTGGTCACGCTTTGGCTTGCAGGGGGCATGAGGTCAAATTGGCAACTGCCGAAGACGGATTGACCGGTTATGCCGTCAGCTATAACCGGCGGCATCGTCGCACCGGGCATTTGTTTCTCTCCGAGCCGGAGGCAAAACCGATTTAAATCAATTTTATGTCAGGAAGAGCTATATCTGAAAGAACTGGTGGGATATATTCACCTCAATCCGCTGCGCGCATGGATAGTTGTCAAGTTTACGGATCTGGCAAAATATCCGTACTGTGGTCACAGTATTTTGTCAAAGAAGTTTTGTCAGGGCAAGAGGAGAAATTTAATCGCCGCTATTGGCTCCGGGCACAAGGCTATGATATTGAACAGGTTGTGAAAAGGGTGGCAGACGTATTAGAAATTGACGTGGATGAGATCTGGAAACCGGGCAATCAGCCACTGCGAGTGAGAGCCAGGAGTCTGACGTGCTTTTGGGCGGTAAGAGAATTGGGGATGAGCGGTACTAGCGTTGGTAAACTGCTGGGATTAGGCCAACCGGCCGTAAGTCGGGCAGTCGTGCGAGGCGAAAAAATATCTCGAGATATGAATATACAGCTAATAAATTGAGAAATGCATTTTTTCATGACCGTCCCCTTGCAGCCCCTAATTTGAATTAATGAAACCTGAAAAGGGGGAGTAAAAATGCCAAATTACCGAGAAAATTTGCCTCAGTTAGGTACAGATATTTTTGCATGCTATATCGGGATGGACACCGAGCTTCTTTATAGAGATGGTATTGATTTGCCGGGTTTTGCTTCCTACCCATTACTGTTGAATCGGGAGCATAAAAACTTGCTCCGCAATTATTATTGCAATCTCGTAGATTTGGCTCGTGACCAAAATGTGGGCTTGATATTGGACTCGGTAACCTGGGTAGCAAATCGAGATCGGGGCGCTGAGCTTGGGTTTTCATCTGACGATTTGAAGAAATTTAACATCGAAGCAATAGAACTAATTGCAGATGTGAGAGAAGAGAAAGGCGATTTGCCTACCGTGCTGTGTGGTCAGGTCGGTCCGAGGGGTGATGGCTATGCTCCCGCTGATCAAATGTCGACTCAGGAAGCCGAGGATTATCACTCACAACAAATCGAAGTTTACTCTGGTACCGAAGCAGACCTGGTTAGTGGATTTACGCTTTGCTATCCCGAAGAGGCGTCGGGTGTGGTACGCGCAGCGCAAAGGTTTGATATGCCTGTTGCCATTTCGTTTACGGTTGAGACTGACGGACGATTGCCGACAGATGTATCCGTCAAAGAGGCTATCGAGCAAGTCGATGCCGAATCCGATGGCGGTGCCTTGTACTTCCTGATCAATTGCGCACATCCTGACCACTTCACAAGCATTTTCAACGATGGACCATGGTTGCAACGCTTACGCGGAGTCGTGGCGAATGCCTCCCGCTGCAGCCATGCTGAACTAGATGTTGCCGAGGAGCTCGACGATGGTGATCCCGACGAACTGGGTGTTCAGGTTGGAGGGCTGCGAAGACAATTTCCGCACTTCAATATTCTAGGGAGTTGCTGCGGCTCCAACTTACGCCATATGAAACGTATACTCGAAGAAGCTAAAGGGGCTGCTTAGAATAATTTCAATGCATGGATCTATGATGATTTCCAAGTTCATACTACCGGATATTTCAAATAATGGATAATCTTTTACCCCCCCTTACCTCACTCGGTGACATTCCGGTCATTCTTTTAAATGAACGGGAAAACGTACTTTGATCAGAATATCCTAAAAGAAAAGCGATTTCAGATATTTCGATATTCCTGTCTCTAACATAGCTGAGTGATAATTCTTTGCGGACCTCATCTTTAAGCGTCAGAAAGGTGGTGCCTTCATCCATTAATTGCCGCTGAAGACCTCGTTCACTCAAACCAAGCCTTTTCGCGACTTCGGCCCCAGAGACATTACCTGATTGAATCATATCAATAATACACGACTTAACACGGTCAGAGATATTATCTTTCCCAAGGCCTGATAGATATTGAAGTATTACTTGGTCGTTAATATTTGCAAGATATGGATTTGATCCTGATAAGTATTTATCTATATCCGCTAAAGAAAATACAATACAATTTCTGGATTCGCTAAAACTAACTTCAGATTTGAAATGATTAAAGAATCGCTCTGAACATGACGGTTCGGAATGAACAAAGTTTACCGATATTGGCTTTAATTCATCGCCATAGTTAGCCCGGCACATTTGAACAATTATTGCCAAAATCATATCTATACGTTCAGGTAAGCGTATTTTTGCAAATTTTGACTCCAAAATTAGTGAAAAAGTCTCCGAATCCTCTTCTAATAGAATGCTATCTGCTTCAGACAAAATGCGACTATAGCGTGCAAACCGGTTTAGCGCATCACGCAAAGTGTGACTTGCGAGCCATGCATATCCCAAGGCGTGCAAATTAGACGGATGCCAAAATTTTAAAGCATGAAGACCAACACAAGGATCATCAATTATCTTTGTTAATATATTCCATAGCTTATTGACCGATGAAAATTTAATTCGAGCCCCGGGGTTTTTTAAAAGTTCTGGATCTATTCCCGCTTCCAGAAATATGTGTTCAGGATTATGGTCATAAAGCTCGATTACTTTCCAAAGAACGTTTTTCGTGGATGCAAGTATTGTGTAAGGCATTATAACCTCTATATAAAATTGATCCTTAGACTTTAATTTAAAGTCGAACTGCTGAGATGGTTATCATATTTTGACGGAAAATGCCAAACGATTGGCGGAAAATGACATGGACAATCGTGTTTGGTGTGCTATTTTGCCAATCAATTAAGGTTTGATCAGATCTTAATCGTCTAAACAAGCAGGCAAATAACCGCCAATCCTTGGCATTTTGAATTACCGATTTTTATATTTTGGCCGCTGAGATTCGGCATGTTGTGAAGCATGCCGGTCCTATCTGCTTGGACAGACAAATCTCAGGGGCCATAATTATTTTCGGAGGAATGAAAAAGCAATGAGAAAATTGATAATTTTAACACTGCCAATGGCATTAACATTGACTGGTTCAGCGCATGCAACCAGCTGGCTGCATAAGAAGGTGATCTCCAAGTTATAGATCCATTGCCTTGTAAAAATTTAGATTTGATCTTGCATACCAAAATTTGAGATTAAATGTAATCTGATATAAATGACTATTGGATTTGAATCAGATCCTCAAGACAGCTACTAATTGACTATCCGGTTGTTTTTGCAGGCCATCTATTAGTAATAAATGCGCCATAAAAAAAGTATTGATATGTCAAAAAAAACGCAAGTAGATAAAAAAAGGACTTACCAGGATATACGTACTGAACTTTACCGAAGCGAGCAACGGTTCCGTGATATCGCGGAAGTGGCCTCCGATTGGTTTTGGGAAACCGATTCCGACCATCGCTTTACATATATTTCAGACAAATTTTACGAAGTTTCTTCTATACACCCAAAAGAGGTTATTGGAAAAACAAGGTTAGAATTTATTTCCGATTGTGAGCTCAAAACCAATCCTAAAAAATGGAAGGATCATGAAGCCACTCTTTTGAACAGGCGACCGTTTCGTAATTTGGAATATCAAGTTGACACTCCTGACGGCAAACCTTGCTACATACGAATAAGTGGCAAAGCGTTTTTTAGTGAAGATGACATTTTCCTCGGATATCGTGGCGCCGGCAGTGATATTACGGCTCAAAAAGTTGCAGAGTGTGAGCAGGTTGAAAGTGCCCTACGGGCAAGCGAATATGAATACAGATTAACGCTGAATGACCTTCGCATAGGAGTAGTTGTACACGCCGGTGATACAAGTATTCTACTCAGTAATCCAGAGGCTACCAATATCCTTGGACTGACGTTTGAACAAATGTCGGGGAAAAAAGCGATTGATCCTGCATGGAATTTTGTGCATGAGGATTTGTCTATAATGAAGGTTGGCGACTATCCTGTAAATAAAGTATTATCAACCAAAAAACCGTTACATGATTACGTTCTTGGAATCATAAGACGTGACAGAGATTATATAACTTGGGTAATTGTCAATGCAAGTCCAGTATTCTCTGTCGATGATGAACTGGAAAAAGTCGTCGTAAACTTTGTGGACATAACAGCTCGCATGCAAGCAGAGGATGCTCTACGCCAGAGTAAGGAACGGCTGGAAAGCATTGTGAATAATGCAGTAATGGGGATTTATCAGGTTACGCATGACGGGAATTTCTTATTAGTGAACGATAGATTTGCCCGGATGTTCGGCTACAAATCCCCTGAAGAATTTTTAGCCTCGGTTGAAAATATTTCCCAACTCTATGTTCATCCGGAGGAGAGAGCGTCGGTTATAGAGAAAATAAAAACCAAAAATTTCCTAGACGATGTCGTAATTCGGTTTAGGAATCGAGACGGTGAGATTGTTTTGGCAAGGGTAAGTGTCCGAGTAATCGAAGACCAAACGAAGCGGATTATCTATGAAGGCTTCATGGCAGACATAACAGAGCAGAGGCGGGTTGAGGAGGCGCTGCGGGAGAGTGAAGAAAAGCTCGCCAGGTCAAAGAAAATGGAATCCCTTGGCCTCTTAGCAGGTGGTGTAGCCCACGACTTGAATAACGTCCTTGCAGGGATCGTCAGCTATCCAGAACTACTATTACTGGATTTGCCCGAGGACAGCCATATTAGAAAAGCGATTGAGACCATAAAGGAGTCCGGAGATAGGGCGGTTGCCATTGTCCAGGATTTGTTAACCGTTGCAAGGGGCGTGGCCACCACAAAAGAACCACTGAATTTAAATGATCTAATCGCTGACTATTTACACTCTCCCGAGTTTAACAAGCTCAGACAGTTTCATCCGACGGTGACGGTCAAGACCAGCCTTGAAAAAAATTTGCTTCATATAGGTGGCTCCTATGTTCATATCGGAAAGGTGGTAATGAACCTGGTATCAAATGCCTCGGAAGCGATCAGGAGCAGCGGAAATGTTTCCATATCGACTGCGAACCGTTATGTAGATAAACCTTTAAGGGGGTATGATGATATCACCCCAGGCGAATACGCTGTTCTGGCAGTTTCAGACGATGGATCGGGAATATCATCAGATGACCTTGAGAGGATATTCGAGCCTTTCTATACCAAAAAGGTCATGGGCAGGAGTGGTACCGGATTAGGATTAGCTGTAGTTTGGAATGTCGTCCATGACCACAAAGGGTACATCGATGTAAATAGTAACGACAATGGTACAACGTTTGAGTTATATTTTCCAATAACAAGGGAAAAAATATTGAGCAAGAATTTGTCCATACCTTTTAAAGATTTAAAAGGCGACGCGCAAAAGATAATGATCATTGATGATGAAAAAAGCCAAAGGGATATATCCTGCAAGATGCTTAATAAACTTGGCTACATAACTAAATCCGTTTCCAGTGGCGAAGAAGCTATTGAGTATTTAAAAAAAAATACTGTAGATTTACTATTGCTTGATATGATAATGGATCCGGGCATAGATGGTTGTGAGACTTACGAAAGAGTAATAGAGATTCATCCCAATCAAAAAGCGATAATTGTTAGTGGATTCGCTGAAACAGAAACCGTTAAGAAAGCCCAAAAATTAGGTGCGGGCAAATATATTAAAAAGCCGTTAACATTAGAAAAGATAGGCATGGGTGTTAAAGATGAATTGGAGAAAAAGTAATTTCAAACAGTCATGTTCAAGTTATTCCATTCATAAATTCGAATAGTTAATTACTGCTCGTCAGGGGGGAAATACTCTTACTACTTTTTATATGCTTTAATCCAATCAATTTCAAGTTGGAATATCCCCGCTTGTTTATCGGAAATCAGGAAACCTATTTGCTGGATTTTTTCAGGAACAATAGGCTCTGCGTCTTCAAGAATACGCCCTCTGAAAACCGGTATACATTCATGGAATGGAATGTCAATTATCATCCAAGTATTTAACTCTGTTGCGAACTGATATCGATATGATACCCCATCGAAGCGATCATTTGTTCGAAGCCGAAATTGATACTTTTTTCCATCTCCTTTTACCCGAAGTAGAATCCCATTATGGCCACCCAATTCATATGAACGAGGTATCGTCCGTGTTGATGCAAAACCACCGTTATTCTCCAAAGAAACGATTCCTTTAAAAATGGCTGTGTTGCTATCGCTATAGACGATTTCGCTTTTTGATAGCCCACCCATAACGCCATCATTCACAATCCGCCAATATTCAATTACGTCTGCATTCTTGAAATCAAATATGAGACTTTCTTGCTGATACATGCTTTTATATACTTCTTTTGCTTGAGCTTCTCGTATAAAAAATAATATTGTCACTAAAATTAGTGAATAGTATATAACGCGTTTCATAGTTGCATACTCCATTACTCTGATAGAAAATACAAAGAGGGGGTTATTGGCACGACTAAATTTATGAAATGACGCCCATTAGTCATGACAACCATTAGATGTAAAATGATCATCCCCCGTTTTTGTGCCATTGTTCAATTACCATTGATAACCTGAGACTAAGGGTTTAAGCAATATTGGAGATTTCTCAAGTATGCAAAATTAGAATGAAAAATCAAGAGGTTTCCGGTTTCCTGCAGCGGTAGCGAAAATCACAGAATTCCGCCCCTTCCATGATGGTCTGGGTCCGCTGGAGTGAAATGTCCGGATTAAACCCATCGATCAAGGCAAAATCCCGGGTGCAGGAAAAAACAATGCCGATTTCGCGAATACCCAGGCTTTCGTACAGTTCGGCGTAGCGGCAGCGGGTGACGTTAAAGGAAAGCACTTCATCGGATTCTTCGATTACATCGATTTCCAGGGCATTATCCCGGGTCCAGTAATCGAGGGAATCAACAAAATGCTTAAGTGAATTACCGCCCATCTGACGGCTGAGTTCAGTGCCCTGCTCCCGGGCAATTTGAATAATGGTTTCCCGCACCACGGCCAGCACCTCATCCCGTCCAAAGCTCTCTCCCAGTGCGTCAATTATCGGAATGAGGATACGGGCTTCAACTTCACGCCGGGTCAGGACACCGAGTTTGGCGTTCAAAACATCATCGCAAATCAAGCCGCTCTCGGCTTTTGAACCGGCCGGATTCGTCTTTTTTTTAGCCAATGCAACTTTCCTTTTCAACTGTTCAATTTCTGAGCTGTGATATTAGCCCAGCCTGCAGAGGCTTGCAAGGGATTTCAAAGGACAAATTTATATCCTGAAACGCTGTTTTTCATAACGGATTCATTGGGCAACTATATTTTATGTTATAATCTTTACAAGTTAGCGTTTAATGTTCTATAACCAATACATCAGCTCATTTGCCAAGCAGATGCTTTTACACCTCTTTTCGCCGGAATTTGTTTCGAAAATTCGCATTAGCAGCATTTGAGGTTGGCCACGTTATTTTGCAATCTGAAAGGAGCAAGAATGATGAGTGAATTCGGAGAAAAAATCATTAGCCTGCGCGAAGAACGCGGTCTGACGGTCAAAGATGCATGCCAACAGGTCGGTATTCCCCAGTCCAGGTTGAGCGAATTGGAACGGGGTGTTAGACTGCCAACAGAAGGCCAGATCAGCCTCTTGGAGCAATTCTATGAAGTCGACCCGGGTGTTCTCGAGAAGATAGCCGCATCAGATTCATGAAACTGGCAGCAATCACATTTTTAATCTCTTTTCTTGTCGGTATCAGCCCGCTTTACCCTGCTTCCGACCAAAAAGCCGAACGCTCCGCCGAGTGGCAGGAGCTTGCCGAGGGCCTCGAGTTGGGCATTTTCAAAACGCCGCGACCTTCGGAAATCGGCGATTCCACCGTTCGTGTACTGCGAATCGATCCTAACCGTTACCAGTTGAGATTGCTCAATGCGTCAGCCTCAAAAGACGGCCGGCCGTTGTCCACCCGGCAGTGGAGCCGCCAACATAATCTGGTGGCGGCAATTAACGCCAGCATGTACCAGGCCGACTATCGCAGCAGCGTCTCCCTGATGCGCACAAAATCCCACATCAACAATCCGAGACTTTCCAAAGACAATGCGATTCTGGCATTTGACCGCAAAGATGCCAGCGTACCGCTGGTCAAAATAATTGATCGGCAGTGCGAGGATTTTGACGTCTGGCAGAAAAAATACCGCACCATGATTCAAAGTATTCGCATGATTTCCTGCACCGGTAAAAACGTGTGGTCCCAGCAACCTCAAAAATGGAGCACAGCGGCGATCGGTATCGACAATCGCCAGCGGGTATTGTTTATCCATGTCGGTTCGCCTTACAGCACCCACGACGTAATTGATTTTCTCCTGAATCTTCCGTTGAACATTACCAGAGCCATGTATGTCGAAGGAGGTCCCCAGGCCCAACTCTATATCAACTCCGATAAACGAGAGCATGAATTCGTTGGAAATTATGAAATTGATTTACAGAGTAATGTGAAAAAATTGATTTCCCGACCTGTTCCCAATGTCGTTGGGATATCATTGAAAGAACCCCGAAAAGCAAAAAAGAAATGAAACTCTATATAAGACGTTTAGGAATAAAAGAGGAATAAAATATGACTAACCTGAAAAGAATCGCTGTTGCTGCATTAGTCTCTATTATGGTTATGGCTTGCTCCGGCCAAATGAGTGGGGTCGTCCGCAGAGATGCGAAACGAATCGACATCATGTTCACAGACTCGAGACTGGCCTCAGCCGAACTGGTAACGGTGATGCCCAATGGTGAGCGCTTTAGTGGAAAATCAGAATCATATGATAAAAAGAAAGAAATGATGTCTGCCGAATCGACAGTGACCGACGAGGTCGCTATTCACTTTGAAGATCTGCAGACATTTCCTGCAAACGCCAAGGCAACCCTGTACAGTGACCGGGGAAACATGATTGAGTGCCGATTTAAACTAACCGACGTCATTATTGGGTTTTCCAGCGGTGGCGTTGGATTATGTCAGGTATCGGATGGCCGGGTGATTGATGTGTTCTTTTAGAGGTTCCGGGTTCAGGGTTTAGGAAAAAAGGTTAAAAGGTTCTGGGTTAGGTTGAATTCTGTCTATTTAATTTGGTTCAGAGGTTGGGGCATGAGGTTTCAGGTGTCAGGTTTCAGAAAACGCTTTGCTTGAAAGCTGCAGCGATTAAGATAAAACAAATTGGTCAGTGAATCACGCTGAAGACGTAATCCAAAGACCGCAGAACTGCAGAATCCTCCAAAGATTTACCCTCCTTTGGAGGTCGGATGAGCATCAAATGTCGATGAATGAAATCCTCACTGGACCATAAAAAAGATTTGCTTCCATTAGAATGCGTAAAATTGGGGGTTCGATCCAACACTCCGATACTCCGGCAGGTTG
>JASJCE010000226.1 GCA_030066155.1 Desulfobacterales bacterium
GCCGGCATCTTGGGTTTGGTTTTCCCGGCCCTTCCGGGTGCCCCCATTTTATTTGCCGGGCTTTTTACGGCGGCCTGGGCTGAGGATTTCAACCACGTTGGAACCAAAACCCTGGTTATTCTGGGGATCATGACCATTCTGACTTACGCATTTGACTTCCTGGCAAGTGCGTTCGGGGCCAAACATTTCGGAGCCTCACGCCGGGCCGTTATCGGAGCCACATTGGGCGCAATCGTCGGAATTTTCTTCGGGATCCCCGGGATTCTGCTGGGCCCGTTTATCGGCGCCGTTCTGGGTGAACTCTCCAATCGCCTGAGCTTAAAGGCTGCCGGAAAGGCTGGTGTGGGTGCCACCCTGGGGCTTGCCCTGGGCGTTGCCGCAAAGTTAACCCTGGCGCTGGCAATGGTGGGAATTTTTGTCATGGTCCGGTTCCTTTAATTTTTCCGGACGATGCACAAGTTGCCGACTTCTGGGCACCGAATAGGAAGACATTCTAAAAAAATCAGTTGGTCCACGCGGAAAAATTATATTACTTTGAAACTGACCGAAGATATTCCGCACGTATTTCAGGTTCCTTTTGAGGTACATACCCTGGTCGGGGACGTGATGGGTCATGACAACTTTCCCCAGGTGCTGGTATTGCATGGTGCCGGGAATTCCAACCGCGGGCGATTCAAGAAGCTCAGAGATGCGCTTTTGGGAAAAGGCATCTCCACTGTTGCATTTGATTTTGTCGGGCATGGCGATACCGGCGGCCAGTTGAAAAGCTCGAGCCTTAAAAGTCGCACCCGGCAAACGTGCCGGGTTGTCGATTCATTGAATTTGCAACAGCCCTTGGCAGTGATTGCTGCCAGCATGTCGGCCTACACGGCGGTCAAACTGCTCGAACGCTATGATATCAGATGCCTCGTTCTGCTCGTGCCGGCCATGTATACCGCCCGCGCCTACTCAATTCCGTTTAATCAAGGGTTTACCGGTCTCATCCGACAGCCGCAAAGCTGGCTGACATCCGATGCATGGCAAATACTGGCCGAATTTAGCGGCCGCCTGCTGATCGTTGCGGCCGAAAATGATCAGGTGATCCCACGCGATGTCATTGATCGGATTTATAACGCTGCTGTTAACGCAGCCGAGCGCAAACTCTATATTGCACCAAACACATCCCATTTCATTTTCACCGACCTGCGGGCCAAAAATCCGGACGGATTCTATCATGCATTCGGATTAATCTGCCATATGCTGAGGGAATGATTACGAACAAAGGGCTTGCGTTGACGGATTGAATCCTCTAAACATGATCCCGCCCAGTATAGTTAAACTTTATGTGAAAGGTGGATAAAATGCGACGCAAACATAGTGAAATTTCGGATCAAAGGGAAATATTTCGAATCCTGTCATCAACCAATATTGGCCGCATGGCGACTATTGGACAGGATGGTTTTCCCTATATAACACCGGTAAACTATGTCACACTGAATGGAAACATTTATTTTCACTGCGCGCCCAAAGGCGAAAAATTGGACAACCTGACCCGAAACCCCCATGTGTGCTTTGAGGTGGATGTGCCGCTTTCCTATATTGATGTCGGTCTGGATCCAGTCCGCCCGATCTGCAACCTGCACCAGTTTTACCATTGCGTCATCATTCGCGGCAAGGCGGCCATCGTCGGGGAGGATCAGCTGAAACTGGATGCCTTGAATGCATTGGTTGCCAAACACGAAAAAACCGATGACTTCAAAAAAGTAACCGCAAATATGTCCGGATTTAAAGCCTGTGTCGTGATAGAAATCAAGCCCGAATCCATAACGGCCAAAAGCGATCTCATTCAGAACAAATCCGAAACGGATCGACAGGCGGTTGCCGAATACCTGTTCAAACGCAATGATCCCGGTGATCGGGAGACGGTTGCCGCCATGGGTTTCCAATTTGAAGACGAATAGGAGGCGCATTTGGAAACATCATCGTTCACTATTAGACCGGCCGGCGCAGGCGATGCCAGCACCATCTTCAATCTAATAAAGGAATTGGCGGATTATGAACGCCTGTCTCACGAAGTTGTCGCCACAGAAGAGGATATTCACAACTCACTTTTCGGCCGGCACCCCTATGCGGAAGCATTGATCGGTGAGCACCGGGGGAAGCCGATCAGCTTTGCCCTCTTTTTTTACAATTTTTCAACATTTCTGGGCAAACCGGGAATCTACCTTGAGGACCTTTACGTCAAACCGGAATATCGCAGCAAAGGATTCGGCCGCCGGATGCTGGCACACATTGCGCGCCTGGCAATCGACCGCAATTGCGGACGGTTTGAATGGTCGGTTTTGGACTGGAACCTTCCCGCCATCCGCACCTATGAAAAGTTGAAGGCAAAACCCATGAATGACTGGATCTTGTATCGTTTGACAGGAGAAGCGCTCTGGCAACTGGCCTCGGAAGGATGATTTAGAATAAGGATTTGAATCCCTCTTTTGATTATCCAGAGATTGAGCCGAAATCGTGAATCATTGTGATGCCTTGATACGAAAAATCCCAAACACCAAATAACAAATAACAAACAATGTCCAAATTCCAAGCTCCAATGACCCAAACCGGATGATGTCCGTCAATCCGCAACTGGCTGGCTGCTGTTAGAACTTGGCCTCAATCATACTTTAACGATACGGTCGATTTGAATTGATTTACCATGATGAAGATTATGTTTCGAATTTGAGTATTGGATTTTGAGTTTTATTTGAAATTTGGAATTTGAGATTTGGGATTTATAGAATGCTCTTGTAGAATAAAGTGTATTGATAACTCTAATACAATTGATCGAATATAAGGCATAACGTCAGCCCATAATTATGCTTCTAATTGACAACCACAACATCACCGATCCAGCGGTCAATCTGGCGCTGGAAGAGTACTGCTATCGCAGTCTCGATCCCCGCCACGAGTATGTATTGTTTTATACCAATTCATCTTCAATCATATTCGGCAGTCATCAAAACCCGTTTCAGGAAATAAACTTTGAACTGGCCTCCCGCAGACGAATTCAACCGGTACGCCGCATATCAGGCGGCGGAGCGGTTTATCATGATGCCGGGAATCTGAACTTCAGCTTCATCACCGCGTTTGGTGAAGAAAAGCTCGACTACTTCCAGAAGCTGCTCCAGCCGATATTGTCAACCTTAAGGCAGCTCGGCGCTCCGGTCGAACGCACCGAAAAGAACAACATCATGCTTGAAGGCAAAAAAATTTCCGGCAATTCACAGCATGCAAATTTGCGGCGAATGCTAAGCCATGGGACCCTTTTGTTCGACTCCGATCTGACCCTACTGCAACGGGCACTGCAGTCAAATCTGGACATCGTAAGATCACGTGCCGTCGCATCGATCCCGAGCCGCGTAACGAACATTTCTGACGCTTTGGGCGGCTCAATGGATATCAAATCGTTTTTATACGAGTTGAAGAACGGATTGTCCGAAAGCTTCGGAGAGCTGCATGAGGTCCAATTGACAACAGCCGACTGGGACGCCGTTCATCAGCTGGCTGAAGAGAAGTATCGCTCTTGGGACTGGACTTTCGGCCGGTCCCCGGGATTTACAATAAGACAAAAACTTCAATTCGATTCCCTGGACGTGGAAGCACATCTCCACATAAAAAATGCAGTTATTCAAGACATTGTTATGCCGCATCAGCACCCGGATCTGAGACCAATTAAAGCAAAATTAACAAACCTGATTGGCACGCGCTACGATCCCGCGAACCCGGATCTGAAGTCATGTTAAAAGAGCTATCCATTCGAAATTTTGCGATCATCGACGATCTGCAAATCAGCTTTTCAGAAGGCCTGACGATATTGAGCGGGGAAACCGGCGCCGGCAAATCGATTATTCTCAATGCCGTAAACCTGTTGCTCGGAAGCCGGGCATCGACCGATCTGGTTCGAACCGGCGCCGAGACGGCAGAGCTTGAAGCCCTTTTTCGAATTACCCCGCAAAGCCGCATTGCTGAAATCATGTCTGAATGTGGATACGACCCGGCTGATGGGCTGTTAATACGACGGATCATCGCACGCTCGGACACCAATCGCGTATACATCAACGGAAGGCTCGCCACGATTCAACTCCTAAATGCCGTAACCGATAATCTGGCCAGCATTTCCGGCCAGCATGCTCACCAGGGCCTGCTGAAAGAGGAGCAGCATCTGTCAATCCTGGATCAATTCGGCGGGCTGATGTCCTTGCGTCAGGATATGGTCGATGCCTATCATCAATTACTAGCTTTAATTGATGAGCTGAAAAAGCTGGAACGTATTCAAAGCCGCCGGTCCGAACACCTGGAATTACTTCAATTTCAAAAAACAGAAATTTCGAATGCACGCTTGGTCGTCGGAGAGGATGAGGAATTGGAGCAGGAACGCCTGCGGTTGAAAAACGCCGAAATGCTGTACCAGATCGTACACGGCAGTATTGAAGAACTCTACAGTGCCCCGGGGGCCGTCTTCGAACGAATTTCGGAAGTAAAGAAAAACCTTGATAAGGCCGCCCGGATCGATACCCGGCTCGATGCCGAAGCCGGTAATCTGGCCGACTCCGTCTATCGTATTGAAGGTCTGATCGAAGAACTTCGCTCATATCAAAGCCGGATACAAATCGATGAACAGCGGCTCGAAGCAGTTGAGGAGCGATTGGATGAGCTGAACAAACTCAAACGCAAATATGGCGGATCGCTGGAAGCCGTAAAATCGGAATTAGCCGGAATTGAACGGGAGCTTTCCCGGGTTGAGAATATCAGTGGCAAAATAGATGGGGTTAACAATCGGATATCCGAAATGCGGGAACACTGCCAAAAAGTGGCCACAGAGCTTTCTCAAAAAAGACAAAAAGCCGCCGCTGCCTTGGCGCCGAAAATAATACAAGCACTGGATTCACTTAAAATGGCTCACACATCATTCCAGGTCGATCTCGGCCCAATCGCCTGGAACGACAAGCTAGATTCAAATTTAAATGTTGCCAACCAGCTGCTTACGGAGTACGGCATTGATCGGGCCGCATTCATGATTGCCCCGAATCCCGGCGAAGAGCTGAAGCCTCTGGCCGCAATTGCATCAGGTGGCGAACTTTCCAGGTTCGTATTGGCGCTTAAGGCCATTTTAGCCGAAACGGATGAGGTTGAGACCGTCATTTTTGACGAAGTGGATGCCGGTATCGGCGGCGGAACGGCAGAAGTGGTCGGCCGCAAGTTGGCGGAATTGGCGCAACATCACCAGGTCATCTGTATCACCCATCTTCCCCAGATAGCAAAATTCGGTGATCATCACTACGGTATTTCCAAACACGTGATGGACGGCCGAACACTAACGACCATTCAACCGCTAGGTGAAGCCGAGCGACAACAGGAAATTGCCAGGATGCTGGGAGGTGAAGAACTTACTGCGGCAACTCTGAAACACGCCCGCGAATTATTGAAAAAGTAACTATGCGCAGCATATAGAAATTAAGACGCCGCCCTTTCAAGCTGACAAGCCTTTTCGCATATAAGCGCGATCTGCAAACCTGCCATGTGCTGTTTTTCAGGGCGGCTTAATTAGGGTTTGCCAATTACCGAGAATTTTCATATGATCCGAATCACGAGCAGAAACTATCAGACCACTGCGGGAGGAATTTGAGCATGAATCAAATGGCGTACCGTTGTCGAACGGCAGTATGGTTTGTTCTGCTGACCGGCCTGCTCCTGATTGCGGGATGTGCCCCAACCGCTCAGAATTCATCCCGCCCCGCCACCATTGCGCCTGATGAAAACGTACTACGGGTCGGTGTCTCAACCAATTTGCCGCCATTAATATTTAAACAAAATAATGAAATCGTTGGTTTGGAAGCAGAATTTGCCAGAGAATTGGCCGGGTATCTGGGGAAATCGCTGCACTTCGTTGAATTAAATTGGGAAGATCAAATTCAAGCCCTCTTGGACAACCGCATCGATATCATCATGTCCGGCATGTCAGTCACGCCCCTAAGGGAAGTTCGAGTGGCCTTTACTCTGTCATATTTCGAGAGCGGGCAGCTGGCCCTGATTCGTCGAAAAGATGCTGCACGGTTTGGTACCGGTTTGTTTTCGATGGCGAACGCCGAGGCCATCGGTGCCATAAAGGATACAACCGGAGCATATTACGTCGAGAGGCAATTCAGCAATGTAAAAAGAAAATTGTACAAAAATTCTCGCTCTGCAGTGAAGGATCTCATCAAAGAAGAAATCGACATATTTATCCATGATGCGCCGATGATCCTCTATCTGGCTTCTGAAAATGAAACCAGGGGGCTGACCGTACTTTTCGCACTGTTGACGAAAGAGCCCCTGGCCTGGGCAGTCAGAAAAAACAATCCTGAGCTCCTGAAATCTGCCAATGACTTTCTCCAATCCTTCAATGAACAGGGCAAGCTGAATCAACTAATAAAGTACTGGATACCTTTCGCCAAGTAAAATTTGCCCAAACGTTTATGATATCATTTTGACATTGTGAATATGTGCATTAATATCCTCAGCTTGGATAAGTAATTCATTTTAACCCGTTGCGATATCAAGTTCGTTTATCTTCTACTTCGATCCAATATGCTTGTCCTATCACCCTGATACCGCTATCGTCTGAAAGGTGCCGATAGAATTGCCATGTTAACTCCGGTTGAGTTCAGATTCACTTAAATTGGGTACAACACGAAAGGAGGTTCACTATGCGAAGAATGTGGTCGAACGTCTTACTGGTTTTGCTGGCCGCTGCGGTTTTATTCGGATGTCAAACGTACAAGGCCGGATTGATCGATCCCAACTACCAGCCGATGGACCTGAACTCGGCCCTGCAGGCCGGTGAATACCGGCAAAAAGTGGACAATTTTTTCGTCATCCTGGATAGCTCCGGCTCCAAGGATGAGACCTACCGCGGATACTCGAAAACGACCATTGCCAATGATTTCCTTCACCGGGTGAATATGACCATTCCTGATATGGATCTACAGGCGGGAATGCGCAATTTTGGCGGCACCCGCAGCCCGTTTGCCAAAAAGACGCAACTGATCTATGGTACAACAAAATATACCAAGGCCGGTTTTAAAGAAGCATTGAACACCGTTAAATGGGGAGGCGGAGAAAGCCCCGCGGAAATGGCAATAGATGCATCCAGCGAAGACATGTCGATTTTAGAAGGTAAAACAGCTTTCATCTTAGTTGGTGACGGTGAATATGCCGACAATGATCCGGCCGCCGCCGCTGCAAGATTGAAAGACCGTTTCGGCGATAATCTCTGCATCTATCCAGTGCTGGTCGGCAGCGAGGATCCGGCCTCGGTCGAACCCATGCAGGCGATCAGCGACGCCGGCCAATGCGGTTTCTACCAAAGCGCCAAGTATCTGGAATCTGCCGAGGACCTCACAAATTGGGTTGCGGACGTTTTTCTGATCGAGGTTAAGGATGACGTCAGAAAGAGAGCACCGCTTGCAGCGGGCGACAGCGATGAAGACGGCGTACCGGACAACATGGATCAATGTCCGAATACGCCGGTTAGCGCGCCGGTCAACAGTAAAGGATGCTGGATTATTGAAAACGTCGAATTTGACTTCAACCAATATAATCTTAAACCCGAATTTCGCGTTACGCTTGAAGAGGTTGCCGGCGTTATGCTGGAGAACCCCTCGGTTACCGTTCGAATTGACGGCCACGCCGACAACACCGGGAGCAAAGCATATAATATGAAACTGGGCGAAAGAAGGGCGGAGGCGGCCAGACAGTTCCTGATTAACCGGGGCGTTCCAGCCGATCGCCTATCGACCGGATCATTCGGCTATTCGCGACCCGTTGCAACCAACAGCACGGACTGGGGCCGCGCCAGGAACCGGCGGGATGAATTCAAGTGGTCCCGTTAACCGTATACGCTTTACGGTTTTCGTGATATAATCAAAGGGTCGGACAATTTAAATTGTCCGACTTTTTTTTAAACCCGAAACCCAAAACCTGACACCTGACACCCGAAACCCGAAACCCGAAACCCGAAACCCGAAACCTGAAACCTGAAACCTGCTATCGCATGTCACTATATCACAATAAACCGTTCTGGCTCGTGGGTTTTCTTTTTTCCCTGGGTTTTTTGACCCTTTTCGCCATTCGGCTGGGATTAATTGAAAAAGTATTCAATCGGCCCCAACCCCTGTCGATTTCCGACATCAAATCATCCACGGATAAAGATATCTGGATGAAAATTGTTCAAAACAATCGCAAAATCGGCTTCTCCCATTCAAGGTTCTCAGCAGAGCTGGACGGTTACCGTCTGCAGGAGACGGTGCTCATGCGCATCAATACGATGGGCATGGTACAGAATGTTAACCTTAAAACTAGCGGGCGGTTGAACCCTGATTTCAGCCTCGTCGATTTTGATTTCAACATCAAATCCGGTCGGTTCAGCTTCAACGTCAACGGATCTGTTGAGGACGATATGCTGACGGTCCGGACCACCAGTGCCGGAACCAGCCGCAAAGCGAACATACCCTTAAAAGCCAAGCCCTATCTTTTGCCCGCGGTAACCGCAGCCGTGTCGTCCGCAAAACTCGAGACCGGCACCAAATATACCTTTGACATTTTTGATCCCGCTACAATGGGTCAAACGCCGGTAATCGTGGAGGTCCTCGGCCGGGAAAATCTGACGATCATGGGAGCAGTGCACCCGGCAACCAAGATAGCCCTGAATTTTAAAGGAACCGCCCAGCAGGCCTGGATCGGAGAGCAGGGTGATATTTTGAGAGAAGAAGGTATACTGGGAATCCAGCTTGAAAAAACGACCCGCAAAGATGCGCTGCGGGATCTGACGGTCGCCGCCAGTGCCGATCTAACGCAAACCGCATCGGTAGCGTCCAATATCCAGTTGGCAGATCTGGAACAGCTTGGAATGCTGCAGGTTGAACTCAGCGGTGTCCCCGCAGAAAACGTTCAACTCAGTGGTGGACGTCAGACCTTCAAAGGTCGGGTTCTGACCATCACAAGAGAAATCCTTGCAGATCTTCCCCCTGAGATCCGGGAGCGTGACCTGGCAAATCTTGAAAAAATCTTTTTGAAACCAGGACCGTTTATCCAATCGGATCATGAGAAGATCCGTACCCTGTCACAGGAAATTACCGGCAATGCGGCTACGCCGCTGGAGAAGGTTCGCCGGCTTTCGAGCTGGGTGTTTGAGAATATTGATAAACGGCCGGTGCTCTCGCTGCCGGATGCCCTTTCAACCCTGGAAAACCGCGTCGGCGATTGCAACGAGCATGCGGTTCTATTCGCAGCCCTGGCCAGGGCCGCCGGAATTCCCTGCCGGTTAGAAGCCGGCCTGATGTACCTGAAGGGCCGATTTTACTACCATGCCTGGAACCTCGTTTATTTAGGGCGGTGGATAACGGTCGATTCAGTTTACAATCAGATACCTGCGGATGTCAGCCACATCCGGTTCGTCACCGGGTCCCCCGATCGTCAGTTAGACCTGATGGGGGTAATCGGCAAATTAAAATTACAAATCATCAACCCGCTGTAAAAAGCTCTCCAACCATGCAGATGTGTTGAAATCAGATATATCACCTTACAACCGGCAACACACAACTTACAATATAATAAGCCGCCTAAATTTCGACAAACCAACTCAATGTGTTATAATGAACCAAATCTTGTAAAATCTGAATACTATGATCGAACTTAAAGGTATTACAAAAAAATACGGAGATTTTCGGGCCGTCGACAACTTGAGCCTGACAGTCGACCGTGGCGAAATATTCGGTTTTCTCGGTCCAAATGGTGCCGGCAAAACCACGACGATAAAAATGATCGCCGGTGTACTGGAGCCCAGCGCCGGGTCTATCACCATCGGCGGCATTGACATGCTGAAGCAGCCCGAAGAGGCCAAAAGCAAAATCGGCTTCATACCCGATCGGCCATATTTATACGAAAAGCTGACCGGTATGGAATTTTTGAAGTTTACGGCCGACCTTTACGGGGTGCCGGATGAAATCTATCGCAAAAATGCCCGGTATAATCTCGAAATGTTCTCCCTGGCGGATTGGTCAAATGAGTTGATCGAGTCCTATTCCCATGGCATGAAACAGCGGCTGATTATGTCTGCAGCCCTCCTGCATGAGCCCGAAATCATTATCGTGGATGAACCGATGGTGGGATTGGATCCGGCTGCAATTATAATGGTCAAGGAGCTGTTTCAGCAGCTGGCCCGAAAAGGCGTCTCTGTTTTCATGTCTACCCATACCTTGGCCGTGGCTGAGGACACATGTGATCGGGTGGGCATCATTCACCGTGGCCGCATCATTGCCAGCGGCACCACCTCCGATCTACAGCACGAAGCCAATGTGACCGATGCCGACCTGGAGAAGGTGTTTCTGAACCTGACCAATACAGCAAACTAATTATGAACGACATCGTTACATTATTGAAACCCCGGATCTGGCCTGTAACCAACCGTAAGGCACGTCAGCGCAATGGTGGCGGGTATTTTAAAATCGGTCTGCTGGGAATCATCGGCCTTTTTTTCTGGGGGACCATATTTACGGTTTCCATCCGGGTTCTGGGCTACTTCAAGGGGATCGAAGATATCGGGGATGTCCTCGGCTATAAGCTGTTATCGATGATACTGTTGGTTTCCTTTGCGCTCTTGCTTTTCAGCAGTATCCTGACATCACTCTCCAAACTTTTTCTGTCCCGGGATCTAATGCTGGTCCATTCCCTGCCGATCTCGAGCTACAAGATTTTTGTCGCCCGCTGGATAGACAGCGCTGTCGAAAGCGCCTGGATGGTTATCATCTTCACCCTGCCGATCTTCTTATCTTACGGAATAGTCTACCGGGCTGGCGTCAGTTTTTATGCAACCATCCCCCTGACCATGGTGCCGCTGGTCATAACGGCTTCGGCCATCAGCACGCTGCTGGTCATGGCCGCTGTCATGCTCATACCGGCCAACCGTTTGAAAAGTATTTTTGTTTTTCTGGGCATTTTATTTTTCGTGGTGTTGTACCTGACAATCCGCCTTTCCCGGCCCGAACTGCTGGTAGACCCGGAAGTATTTGACAGCGCCATGGTTTATATGACGACGCTGCAGACGCCATTGTCGCCCTTTCTGCCCAGCACATGGGCCTATGACAGTATTCTCGCGGCGCTGTCGGGGCGTCCGGGTGGAACCCTATTCAATACCGCCATCTCGTGGTGTTTTGCCGGTACAATGGTCTTCATTATGACCATCGCGGCTGATGCCATTTACTTCAGAGGGTTCTCGAAAACCCAGGCATCGCCGGGCCGGCTCATAAAAGGCGAGGGAAGTGACTGGCCATACCTGAATTTTTTGCCGGGTCCCGTCAAATCATTCGCCGTCAAAGAAATAAAAACCTTTCTTCGCGATCAGACCCAGTGGTCACAGCTTTTTTTGATTGGCGCCCTGATTGTCATATACGTTTACAACTTCAAGGTCCTCCCGATCGAAAAGTCGCCCATCAACACGATCTACCTGCAGAATTTGTTTTCCTTTCTCAATATGGGGTTAGCCCTGTTTGTCCTCACAGCAGTGTCCGCCCGTTTTGCCTATCCGGCCGTTAGTCTGGAGAGAGAGGCCTTCTGGCTGGTTAAAACATCTCCACTGTCTTTAAAGACCTTTTTGTGGATCAAGTTCTTTATCTATTATTTTCCGCTGCTGGTACTGACGGAGATTTTAATTGTCACCACCAATATGCTGCTGGACGTCACGCCATTTATGATGGCCCTGTCCACCATCACCGTATTTTTGCTGGTTCCCGGAATCGTTTCCATGGCCATAGGCTTCGGTGCGGCTTATCCGGATTTCAAGGCCGAAAACGCAACCCAGACCGTTACCAGTTTCGGCGGCCTGATATTCATGATTGTATGCGCCGGTTACATCGGCGCCATCGTTCTTCTCGAAGCAGGTCCGGTCTATAATCTGTTTATGGCCGACCTTCGCGGCAAAGTCATATCCCTGGGCACCTGGATCTGGATCTACGGATCTTTCGGTGCCGTTCTCGTCTTCAGTCTCCTGGCAATTTTCCTGCCGATGAGATTTGGCGAATCCCGATTGTCAAAACTGCGATTTTGACTTCCATACTTGATAATCT
>JASJCE010000227.1 GCA_030066155.1 Desulfobacterales bacterium
AGGTTTCAGGTGTCCCCGCTTCCGCTTCGCTTCAGACGGGATCGTAGACAGGTTTCGGAGGTCAGGGTTTAGAGAGCAGAGGGAAGCGATTGCGGGTTTCGGGGTGCGAGATTGCATGAAATGACGAATGACGATTGAAGAATGATCCGCCGCAGGCGGAGTGGAAATCGCTCTCCGAGGGGTAGGCGCTAATAACCCCTACGAGCCCGCTTCCAGCCCGTAGGCTTCATAGGCTTACAGGCCGGAGGGGAGGCTTCGCTCAATCTTTTTAAAAAGACAAAATTCATTATTCGACGTTGGACGTTGGACGTTCGACCTGCCCGCATTGCCTTTAAAACGACTGTCAGTATGCCCTTGATCTTACGCTTATATTTAAATGATAAGGTTAATCCAACTCACTATGCATGGCAGGCGGGTGTTGGACGTTGATCAGGGCTTAGTTGGGTTTCGTTGCACTCTAACCAACCTACATGTTGCCGGTTTATTTGCGAAATGCGAAACCCAACAACAACCGATTTTGGAACGGAGCCACAACCGTTTCTTATTTGATCAAACTGGCCTTTTTTGGCCAGAGGCGCATATATGAAATTCAATTAAAAAAAGCGAACCGCAGAATGCCGAAGTTCGGGGCACAAATTCAGGGGCAGAATGATAGTTGACTTCAGAAATTTTGTCATGGTAAGGTGTAACAGATTCAGTTATCATCCAAAATCCCCGCGGAATCAATCACTATTCCGGCTATAAAAAGGAGCCGTTATGAAATCCGCAGCGATATTGATTTTTGTTCTTCTACCGGTAATCGCATTTGCCGCAAGCCATCGGGAGATCAGAAATTTGGAAATCCCTGCTGCAGGAATTCTCACGATGCGCATAGAAAGCGGTGCAGGCCGTTTGACCATTCGGGGCGTTGAAGGAACTGATAACATCGAAGTAACTGCGGAGATTGAGGCTGACGGCGTCGATCGAGATGAGATCCGGCTTCTGGGCGATAAATTATTTCAGCTGGAGCTCAAGAGAGCCTACCATCAAGCGCTTTTATACTGCCATACCGCAGCTCCACCGTTTGCTCCGATCACCACCAGGGTACATTTGCATGTTAAATTGCCGGTTAAAATGAATATCACGACAATCGATGGTTCCGGACCTATCGATATTACAAATATTGCCGGCAATCTAATCATTGACGACAATTCCGGCATCATCAAAGTTAGCAATATTACCGGAAGAATTTTGGTAGAGGACGGCTCCGGCGACATTGAAATCGAAGATGTTCAGGGCGCGATACAAATCAAAGACGGATCCGGTCATGTGGTTGCCCGGCATATCAGTGGCGATTTGACGATCACAGATGCCAGCGGCGGTATCGAAGTCAATGACATTGGCGGCAGTGTTATCATTTCCGATGGCTCGGGCAGCATCGACATCTATCGTGTCGAAAAGAACGTTTTTATCCGGGAACCCGGAAGCGGTGAAATTGACATCGACGGCGTTCAGGGCAAGGTCATTGTAAGGGATTAAAGAATACTGGTTGGCTTAACTTTAAGTGAAGATTCCTGAACAAGTGAGCCAGGCTTTGACTCCATCGCAGAGGGGTGAAATTGAACGTCCAACTTCCAACGTCCAACATCGAACGTCCAATGTGGATGACGCTGCGCTTTCTCGATTTTACTCAACGAACCAATTACAGCCTGTGACAAGCTTTTCTCGACGTACTTGAGGGCTAAGATGGTAAAAACGTAAGTTGAGTCGAATTCACAACGGCATATTCGCACAAGCAACACAGGCTCCGCACGTTGTATAATTAAAACTTGATAGAATACATTATTAGAAGTTGGACGTTGGACGTTCGATGTTGGACGTTCGTTAGTTTCTTTTTCGATCAAATTGGACTCGCCAAAACGGGGCCACCGGCCGGGCTGACACCTGAAACCACTTAATGATTAATCGATGGCTGAAGTGATCTCCTCTGATCTAGTCCAGCAGATCAGATTTTCAATGATCGGACTAACTAATCCCCTTTCTATCCATGTACGTCTTATACCCGCCGCCGACCGATTTTATATGGTAGCCGTATTGGCTGAGTGCCCGGGCCGCATAATAGGACCGCTGGCCCACAAAACAGTAAGACCATACCTCCTGATCCAGCGGGACTTCCGTCCGTCTGCGTCTGAGGTCATTTAACGGAATGTTGACCGCACCGTTCACAGCGCCTTTTTTAAATTCGGATGGATCGCGAACATCCAGCATAAAGATCTGCTCAGGGTCCAATTGCTCCCAATGGGCCATGGACGCATCGCCCCTGATAACATTGGCGGCGATCATTCCGGCAAGGTTGATCGGATCCTTGGCCGAACCAAACTGAGGTGCATAACACAATTCAGCTTCTTCGAGGTCAAAAACCGTTGCCTTTTGCTGGATCGCCATGGAAATGACATCGATTCGTTTTTCAACACCCTTTTTTCCAACCGCCTGAGCGCTGATAATGCGTCCGTCCGTTTGGTCGAAAATGAGCTTCAAACTGATCGGGGACGAACCGGGATAGTAGCCGGCATGATCACCGGGATGCAAATAGACTTTTTCATACCGGCCCGTTTCATCCCACAGCCCTAAATTCCGCAGCGTTTTCTCGCTCGGACCGGTGAAGGCCGCGACCAGTTTTATGATGCCTACCACGGATGTGCCCTGTACTCCTCTGAAACCGGCGTCTCGTCCCATAATGACATCAGCCGCAATACGCCCCTGGCGATTGGCCGGTCCTGCCAGCGGCACAACACCCCGGTGTCCGGTGATAACATCTTCGACTTCCACCGCATCGCCGACTGCCCAAATTTTATTGTCACTGGTTTGCATGCGCTTATTGACCCGGATTCCGCCGCTCTGTCCGATGTCGAGCCCGGCATCCCGGGCCAGTTTCGTCTCGGGCTTGACGCCGATTGACAGAATGACCAGATCGGTTTCCCGCACCGCACCGGATTTCAATTTGACGGATAGTAGGTTACCACTGCCTTTTTCAAAACCGACAACCGTCTCGTCCAAGCACAGCTCGACCTTGTTTTTGACCAGTTCCGCCTGAATGGGCCGGGCCATTTCCGGATCCATCAACGGCATTATCTGGGATTGCATTTCGACAACCGTCACCGAAAGACCGAGTTTCAATAGATTCTCGGTCATCTCCATGCCGATATAACCGCCGCCGACAATTACGGCTCGCCCGGAATTATGCCGGGATATCCAGCTCTTGATTTGACGACTGTCCGGAATGGTACGCAAAGAGAAGATACCGGGCAAATCGCTGCCCGGCATTTGCGGTCTGATCGGCGCGGCTCCCGGGGACAGCACCAGGGCATCGTAGGATTCGGAATAGGATTTGCCGGACCTTAGATCCTTCACCGCTATTCTGCTCCCGGCACGATCAATGGCCGTGACCTCAGATTGCAGCCGCACGTCAATTTCAAAACGGTCCCGGAATAACTCCGGCGTTGCCATCAACAGATTTTTTTCCTTCTTGATGATATTGCCGACGAAATAGGGCAGACCGCAGTTGGCAAAAGAGACATAATCACCGCGGTCGAATATCACTATATCCGCCGACTCCGAAAGCCGGCGGGCCCTCGCCGCACAGGAAGCACCGCCGGCAACCCCGCCCACAATCAAAATCCGCCTTTTCTTCATAACGAATCTCCTCTCATTCCCTTTTCGGATTGTCGATTTTGGCCCTGGGCATCAATTCGACAAACAATTTATTGTCAGCGGCATAGACGTCGGAAATGTCCGTATTCAAGGTCAGCAATTGGTTCTGCAGCTCGGTTCTCACCGGCTTGATATTATCCAGGTCGATGGGATGCTCCAGTCCGCTGAGTGCGACCAGCAAGGTATTCAACAGGGCATCACCCTGGCTCCAGCCGTCGGCTTCGGAAACAGTCGTGATCAACGGTTTCAGGAACAATCGCTTTTTTTGTTTATCAAAACGGAAAGCGACTTCCCACTGGTGGGGCATATTTACATCGCCAACGACAAAGTTTATGGTCTGTTTCCCGATTTTGGTTGAATATTTTATATCTTTCCCGGTTATCAGCGAAGCAAAAAATATCCTGCCCTTTTTCAGGGAAATATTGTCAATGGATTGGATCCAAAAATCGCCGATAAAGTTGTTGCCGAGATCAATTCGATAAGGCAGCATGGGCTTGATCACCCTGGCAATGCTCTCGGCCGGAACGACAACCGTCGTTTCCGTTAAATCGCCAATCTGCGCAAAAGACGAGGAAACAATCAAAAAGAAAATGCCAGTCACAACGGCAGCACGAATTTTTGTTTTCATGAGTCTCCATTCCGAAAATGAATACAGTGGGCCGGACATATATTGTCGGCACATGCCGGAATCAGTCCCTGATCCACCCGATGGTGGCAGAGGTTGCATTTTTGAGCGATAGTCCGGTCGTCATCAAAGGCGATTGCATCATACGGGCATTCCGGAATACAGGCCTGACAACCGGTACACAGATCGTAGATGATGACGACAATCCCGTCCTCCCGTTTAACGATGGCTGCCTCCGGACAGGCGTCGACACAGGGCGGGTCGTCGCAGTGCCGGCACAGATGAACCCGGAAATTAAATTCCGGACGGTCATCGGACAATTTGGGTCCGTCCTCAGCGACGGCGATCAATCTGACTCCGTCCGCCGCCCGATTTTCCTGCTTGCAGGCCACCTCACAGGTGCGGCAGCCCCAGCATAGTCTATTATCTATGCTGAGTGAAAATTTCCTCATAAAATATTCCTATGTATCGAACACAGGCCTTAAAGCCTGAATCTCCAACCTCGAAGGGACCAACTTTAGTCCACCCCTGAAAGGTTTCCTGAATTATCCATCAGTACTGGAGTATTGGAGTAACGGAGTAGTGGAAAAAACATTTACGGGCATAATCAGGTGGTAAAGTGATTTTCCCGCACCTAACTGATTTTGTTCTACCCGATTCCATTCTCCAAACCAAAAATCCTAGCGCCAGATTGTTTAAAATACGATTTGTTCCCCCCGGTCTGAAAATTGTCCAACACTCCATTACTCCAGAACTCCAACACTCCGTCTGAACTTTATCGGCATAGCCGGTTACCTCCGATCCCCTAAAACAGGAGATCTCGATTTGGAATAAAATCAACCCTAATCCACAATTTTAGGCACTTTAGGCAATTTAGACATTTTAGGCAATTTCACCCCTCCGGGTAAACCCTGCAGAGCAAAGTCCTCACACTCGTCGCCCCCATGGCCGGGTCGCAGGTTTCATAGGCATTGTCGGTTAATATATTGATATTGGATTCCTCCCAGCCATGACCGGGCTCTTTGTTCTCTGGAAACCACCACCCATGCTCGGCAGATACGATGCGCGGATCCATGCCGGCAAACAATTTCGCCCGCTGCCGCACTTTGCCCCGGGGCGATTTGATGATTACCCAATCACCCTCACGGATGCCCAGTTTCTGGGCCGTATCCGGATGGATTTCAACGACCGGGTCCGGGTGAAGTTCACGCATCCAGGAAAGCTGACGGTTTTCGGTGTGGAAAAAACCCGGCAGACGCCGGCCGGTTATCAGGATAAATGGATATTCCTTGTAAACTTCCGGCGTGCTGTAAGGACTTTCCGGCGGCTCGCGGTATTGGGGCAGCGGGTCATAACCCCAATTCTCGAGCAAGGTCGAGTACAGTTCAAATTTTTTAGTTGGCGTCGAAAAGCCCCGCTCTTTGTATTTCTGATACCGAACCTCGCCCCGGATATAATCCATCTTTTTAAAATCCTGCCAGGTGATTCCCATAGGTTCCAGGATGTAATCCAATCCACCTTCAAAAGTATCCCACCAGTGCTCCCCCTGCCCGACGCGGTGGGCCAGATCGTTGAGCATGTCATGATCGGAGCGGCATGCGCCGATCTGAACAACCTTTCGCCGGGGCAGCAGATACCCATGGCGTTTCCAGAAGTCACCGATATAGTCCATTTCCAGCCATGTGGCCGCCGGCAAAACGATGTCTGCCAGCTCTGCTGTCGGGGTCAGGAAAAAATCCGACACCGCCATAAACTCGACTTTTTCGAGCGCCCGATAGACCTCGCGGGCATTGGCCCGGGTCAGTACCGGATTGGAGCTGATCAAAAACAGCATTTTCACCGGGTAGGGTTTCTCTTCTAATATGGCATCCCAAACGCATTTGGGATTGATAATGGCAAAATTGCCGGCCAGCCGGAAGCGCTCGCCTCCCAAACGCTTTTCGGCCTGCTCATGCGGCAGCATTCGATGAGCCCCGAACTGTCCGACATTTCTAATGTTGGCCGTATTAAATAACACCTGTCCGCCCCTGGCATCGATGTTGCCCGTGATACCCATCAACGCCATCAGAGCCCGGTTGTTGTCAGCGCAGTTGATCTGCTGCTCAATGGCCACACCCCATTGAATCGCAGCCGGTCGGGTGGTCGCGAACATCCGGGCTGCCTGTTCGATTTTATGCCGGGGCACCCAGGTAATGTTTTCGACTTTTTCCAGAGGGTATTCCTGGACCCGCTCCACAAACTGTTCCCACCCGTAAACATGCTCTTTGACGAATTCCGCGTCATAGAGTTTTTCCCCGATGATCACATTGAGCATGCCCAACGCCAGAGCCGTGTCGGTCCCGGGCCTGAGTGCCAGCCAGATATCGGCCCGGGCGGCGATCCGGGTTAGGCGGGGATCGACGGCGATCAGCCTGGCACCGGCATTCAGGCTGTTGGAAAACGGTTCACCCTTGTAGCAGTCCGGGTTGCTGATGGTCAGATTGTTGCCCCACACCATAATACACTTCGGATTGTTTTCGTAGTCGACTATCGGATTCGAGCCGCAGGTCAGGATGCTCGTGGCAATGCGGGGTCCGTAGCAAAAATGTCCGGCTGTCAGCACATTGGGAGTCCCCAGTAAATTGGCAAAGCGGTAAATCACCGCCTCGTTTTCACGACCTGTTCCGTATCCCGGGACAACGGATTCCGCGCCGTATCGCGTTTTGTAATCCAGTATGCGTTCGGCTATTGTATCCAGGGCCTCATCCCAGGATATGCGCTCCCATTGTCCGCTGCCTTTAGGGCCGATACGACGCACGGGATGGGTCAATCGGTCCGGATGATACACCAGCTGGGAGGATGCAAGCCCCTTGCTGCAAAGGGTCCCGTGATTAATGGGACAATCCGGATCGCCGGCAATCTTGGCGATTTTCCCGCCTTTCGTATAAACCAGAACGCCGCACCCCCCATGGCACATCCGGCAGTGGCTTTTAACCACACCGTCATAGCCGTACACTTCCAATTCCCGCTCGATGTTTGCGTATTTGAACTCAGTCATATTTTTCTCCTAGCGGCTTAATTAGAACAAAAGAAGCCAAAGGGAGGATAAACCGGCAAATAGCAGAACCAGAAAATCAAATATGCTCTGTGAAAGAACCCTCAGCAGTTTCCGGCCCAGAAAAGTCCCGCAAATAATAAATGGCAGCATGACCACGAAAAATTTTAACGTACCCGCGTTGATCATCTCATGATAAAAGAAAATCGGCAGTTTGGATGTATTGACGATCAGAAAAAACCAGGCTCCGGTCCCCATTAGCTGTTTCTTGTCGAGGCCCATCATGATTAAATAGATACCCATGATGGGTCCCGCGGAATTGCCCACAGTGGTCCCGAAACCGGCCATGACGCCAATCAGCATAGCAAAAGATCGCAATCGCGTAAATTGAGTCAGGTTCAAGCGTCGCGTAATTAACTCGATTGCCAGAAGCAGCAGCACGAAAACGCCCAGGAAATTGCGCATGGATTGGTTGTCCAGGCGTGCCAGATAAAGCCCGCCGATTAACATTCCGGCTGCGACCCCTGGTACCAGCCTGACCAGCTGCCTCCACTGGGCGTGCTGTCGATAATACATGACAGCCATAATATCACCGGCAATCAGCATCGGCAGCAACGCCCCCACCGATTCCTTGGCCGGAAAGACCAATGCAATCAGCGGCACGACCAAAATAGCCATGCCGCTGATGCCGGTCTTGGCAATGCCCACGAGTACCGCGGTCAAAACTGCTAGCAGATGATATGCGATTATGTTATCCTCAATTAAATCTTCGGCTCCAATCTCGCCAAGCCGGAACAGTCCTTATTGCAATTCTCCATATTCGTGTAAATTCGTGTTCATTCGTGGCTGAATACAAATTAAAGTCTGATCGCATACCAAAAATATTCAACTCTGATATAGCCGCAAAAAGGCGCAAAAAGCGCAAAAGTTAATTTTCGCTACCCGTAATATCAATCAGTCACAAAGTCAAAATTCGACAATTCTGACTTTTTACGAGACCGTCAACTCTCAAACCCGGATGGTCCAGCCTTCGTATAAACCGGTTTCAAAGCCACAAGTCCATTGCCAAACGGCTCCGCTTTCAACACAAAATCACATAAACCGATATCCAGGCAATAATCAAAATCCGTTTCGGGAGCCCAATCTTTCGCCGGATCAAAAAAAATCCGGGCCGGTTTCGATTCTTTCAATCGAGCGCGAATATCTTGTTTATCGAATGTTTTATTTTGCAGGCGGCCTGAAATATATTCCGCGCAGAGAGCGTCTTCATCTGCCTGCCGGATGGCCCATGTGCCCATACAGACCAGTGAAACGACTTCAGGAGACTTTTTCCGGATGTAGGCAACAATGGCTTCTGCGTTGACAAAACTACCGGAAATCAACTCATCGGCTCCCGTCGCATTGGCAAAGCCCTGGGTTCCGGCCGAGGTTGTCTGGATAACGGTCTTCCCGGAAAAGTCAACCTTTAGAATTTCAGTCGGCGAATTGCCATAGTCAAATCCCGGCAAAATTTTACCCTGGCGCTCGCCCATCAAAACATAATCCGGACTTCCATCTTTTAGCTCATATGCCAATTCGACATCCCCTACCGGAATAATCTCCCTGGCACCGTTGCGCACCACATAACACGCCGTCGAAAAGGCTCGAAATACATCGATGATGACAGCAAGGCCACGCGCCTGTTTCGCCCCTTCTATCAAATGTAAGGTCTTTATATCCATTTTATTTTCCCGCTAATAAAGCTGCCAAGGCAAATGAAGCGACTAATTAAGAAATTAACCTATTAGCTCATCCGCCGGCAAATTGTTAACGCGCAATTCTTGAATCGCCCCAAATCAGTTTCCATGACACCTGAAACCTGAAACTGCATTGGTTCTTATTACTTTCGAACGTCCCCCCGCGACTTCGACATTAGAATTAATCGAAATAATAATTAAAATGCGAAGCAAAAATTAATTTATCAGCCAATATCACGTTTAACAAAAATTTTCAGTATTCAATGATTAAATTACAATTCTAAACGAAGCGGATTTCAAGGCGGATAAATTAGCGGATAAATTAAATGAGTTTCCTTGACATAATGTCCGGCATCCTATATCAGAACTCCAATCCGTAACAATCGGTATAGACAGCTGAATAAAATCATCGACACCGTTCAGAATGTTACCTGCCGCAACCATTCCCGAATATTGCCGGATTTTTGAAAGATATAGATGACTTCGCAAACTGAACCACGGAATATCCCGAGCTTTGCCGAGTGGAAGGAGATGACCTCGCTGGTCGGATCTTTGCGCACCCGCTCCCTTGTTGCTCGTCCCACAACTCTCGAACAATGCCGGGAGGCATTGGCTTTTTGCCGGCAGCACAATATGACGATCTGCGCCCGGGGGGCTGGACGGGGCTACGGTGATCTGGCCCTCAACGACGGCCAGGCGCTGCTTGACATGAGCGGCATGAACCGCATCCTGTCGTTTGACAGGGATACGGCCCGGATCAAAGTCGAAGCCGGCATTCGCCTCATCGACATCTACCGGGAAGTACATCATCTTCTCATGACGCTTCCGGCCAGCCCAACCGAATCACACTCCAGCGTGGCCGGCGCGATTTGTGCCAATGTCAATGGCAAAGACGCATGGCACCACGGCTCTTTTGCCCACCAGGTTGTCAGCCTGACATTGCTGCTGGCTAGCGGTGAAACACTTGAAATTGACCGATCACACGAGTTCTTTAATGCCGTTGTAGGCGGAATCGGCTTGCTTGGCGTCATCGTGGATGCAACCCTTCAGCTCCGGCCGATCCCCTCGCCTTATGTCGAAATCAACCGCATCCCGACACCAGAGGTGGACGCGTTGCTTGAAAAAATGTCTCAAATCGAAAAATCCCACGATGCGGCCGTCGTATGGGTTGATGCGTATGCACGCGGCCGCAAAATCGGCCGTTCCGTCATCCATGCTGCCAAATACATCAACCGCAAGCAAAGCGAATCCCGGCGCCGCGAAATTCTCCAGGCCGGTTACGAACGGCTTGATGAACACCGCCGCTTCGGCCTGGCGCTGCACGAAAAGTTCGGCCCGATTTTGTCTTTGATGTTGCACGCACAGCGGCCCATGATGGACTCATTCAACCGGCTCTATTTTGCCATGTGTCAGCTCGTTTATGCCATCGGCCGCTCTTCGAATACGGAACTTTTCCTGCGGTTCGGATTCGAGGCCAGCTTTACCGTGCCGCCGGCTCATCTGGTTTGCGGCCCGCGTGGTTACACCGTCCAGCTGACGTTTCCGCGATCAGAGGCCCGCGACGCGATCATCGAACTGATTAAAATCTGCCAGTCATCGCCGTCACCGCCGGTCACCACCATCCTGCGCGCCCACAAACCCGACGACTGCCTGATCTCGTTTTCCGAAGACGGCTACAGCCTCAACTTTGAATTTCACCCCAAGAAACGTTACGAGGCTGCCAGCCGTGAAGCCGTCGACCGGCTGATCGACGCCACCATCAAACGGGGGGGCAAAATCCATCTTGCCAAAGACCAGGTCCTTCGTCCCGAACAGTTCTATCGCGTTTATCCGCGCTACCAGGAGCTGCTGAAAATCAAGCGTCGTCTCGATCCGGAAGGCCTGTTCACATCCGATCTGGCCCGCCGCGTCGGGATCGATCCATCTTTGGATAACCCATCGACATGAGCCTGCGGAGAGACCGTTTCAGGTGTCAGGTGTCAGGTGTCAGGTGTCAGGTGTCAGGTGTCAGGTGTCAGTGTTCAGTGTTCAGGGTTCAGGTGTCAGTGTTCAGGGTTCAGGTGTCAGTGTTCAGTGTTCAGGTTAGCCTGAAATGCATTCAGTCTGATCGGAAAAGAAACTGATGAACGTCCAACATCGAACGTCCAACGTCCAACGTCGAATAATGTATTCTATCGGTTTTAAAACGAGCAACACGCAGTATCAGTGTTGCTTCAGCGAACCCACCCTTGAGAATTCGATCCGACTGCCTTTCAACAACCTCGAGTGCAAGCATCTGGAAGGCTTGAATTCGTTCATAAATTTGAATCGATTAAGCACAGCCTCTGGCTCGCAGGGGATGTGGCGCCTACGCCTCGGAGATCGTCATCCACATTGGACGTTCGAAGTTGAATGTTGGACGTTGGACGTTAAATCCTTTGAAATTTAAACTATACGAAGTTTCATATAAGGCCTCAGATCTCAGAACGGCGAGTCAACAATTCCTGAAATCTGAACACAGACACCTGAAACCCTGTTCTCCATTGGAATAATCCTCCGTTGACAATTAATTTTGAAAATGTTTAGAAGTTTCAGGAACAAAGGTTCAAGGTACAGGGTTCAGGGTTCCATTGAATCGCTGCGCTCTTGCTTTTTTATGGAACTTTGGTTGCGGCGCCTCAACGACTCTTGATGCAAACACTTTAATGCTCTCAGAAAAAGTATAATCTATTACATTTTGCTAAATCCGAATCGGCGCCCAGCTCAACTCTTATTCTCACCTTTTGAATAGGGGGGTTAGAGGGGATTTTTCAATTTATATGGTTGACAACATTCAGGCAGCATGGAATTTTCTCAATCTATATAAAATCTGAACACTGAACACTGAATCCTTAACCCTTGAACCTTTATACCTGAACACTGAAACCTGCTTTCTAAACCTTGAACCTTGAACCTTTTATTCCTAAACCCAGGACATCGAAATTTCGATTGCAAGAAAGGAGGCAAACCACGATGAAAAAGATAACGTTGATTGCTTTGACAGTCCTATTTGCAGCGGCCGGCCCAAGCAGCATGGCCGCCGCCGACACGATAAAAATAGGCTTCCATGCACCCCTGACGGGCTTTGCTGCATCCGACGGCAAGTCCGCATCCGAAGGCGCCGAGCTGGCAATCGAACAGGTCAATTCCGCCGGCGGTATCAACGGCCGGATGCTCGAGCTGGT
>JASJCE010000015.1 GCA_030066155.1 Desulfobacterales bacterium
GCGCGACCTTGAGGGCCAGGTTGGCATTTTGCTCCACCAGGAAAATCGTGGTTTTGCTCTCGGTATTAATTTTCTGAATAATATCAAAAATTCGTTTTACGATAATGGGAGCCAACCCCAGAGAAGGCTCATCCAATAACAACAGTCGCGGTTTGGCCATCAATGCCCGGGATATTGCCAGCATTTGCTGCTCACCGCCACTGAGCGTTCCGCCAGCTTGATTACGGCGCTCGGCCAGAATCGGAAACAGTTCATAAATATAGTCGATATCGCGTTTGATGTTCTCTTTATCATTTCTTAAAAAAGCCCCCATGTCCAGATTTTCGGCTACGGTCAGAAACGGAAAGATACGGCGCCCCTCCGGCACCTGACAGATACCCAGAGAAACGATCTCATTTGGCGCCAGATTCTGTATCGGATGACCCATAAAGAAAATCTCCCCGGATCGAGGCGGTGCGATTCCGCAGATGGACATCAATGTTGTCGATTTACCTGCACCATTGGCGCCGATCAGGGTAATGATCTCACCTTCCGAGATCTTTATATTGACATCTTTCAGGGCCTGAATGTTGCCGTAAAAGGTTTTTACGTTTTTCAGCTCAAGCATCCGCATCTTCTCCAAGATAGGCTTTGATCACGGCAGGGTCATTTTTGATCTCTTCGGGCGATCCTTGGGCAATTTTCTTGCCGTAATCTACCACGTAAATACGATCCGACAAACTCATCACCAGCTTCATATCATGCTCAATCAACAGGATCGAAATACCTTCCTCATCGCGGATTCTAACGATCAGATCATCGAGTTCTTTGGTCTCCAGGGGGTTCATGCCGGCCGCCGGTTCATCCAGCAGCAGTAAAAATGGGTTCGTTGCCATGGCCCGCGCGATCTCCAATCGACGCTGAGCACCGTATGGCAGATTCTTGGCGAACTCATTGACAAAATTTTCCAGGCCGATCTTTTTAAGAACTTCGTAGCTGTCCGCAACGATTTGTTCTTCTTCCTGCTTATTGGACTTACCCTTAATGATCGCCCCGACAATACCAGATGAGGTTCGGCAGTGGCGGCCGATCATAACGTTTTCAAGCACGGTCATGTTTTGAAACAGGCGGATATTCTGAAAGGTTCGCGCCAGGCCATTTTCTGTGACGTAATTCGGCTTGAGTCCATTAAGCTTCCGGGAATCTTTGCCGGGCGGTCGAATCACCATCTCACCCTCGGTCGGGGGATATATACCGGTGATGCAGTTGAAAAAAGTCGTTTTGCCGGCACCGTTCGGACCGATAAGGGCGACAATCTCCCCCTGGTTAATTTCCAGCCCGATGTGATCCAGCGCTCGAAGACCGCCAAAATCCATGGTCAAGTCATTGACTTCCAGTATCGGTTTTTCCATTAGTTATGTTTACGTCTATATGGTATTTTTTTGTCAATATACTTCGAAATATTATAAAGATAGAATACCGCAAATGATCAATCTTCAATCTTCAATCTTCAATAACTTTGCTCCAATACTCCAATTGTTTTTTTTCCGCTTATCCCGGAGTTACGGGTTTCGCTTTGGCTTTGTCTGATCCCATACCTTCGGTTTTAAACTGGTATGTCCGGCGGGCTTCGGCGACGATCCCGCCGGGACGGAACACCATCATAACCACCAGCACCGCTCCAAATATCAACAGGCGAAATTCGGAAAACGCCCGTAAATACTCCGGCAGCAAAATCAAAATCAACGCGCCGAAAATGACGCCCATAACCGACCCCATTCCCCCAAGCACAACAACACACAGGATGATGATGGATTCCCAGAGTGTAAAGCTGGCCGGGTTGATGAAGGTTGTTTTGGCGGCAAATACGACACCGGCCATACCGGCCCAGGTGGCACCCATGGCAAAAGCGCTCAATTTGGTCCGGGTTTTGTCGATCCCCATTGCCTGACAGGCCACTTCATCTTCCCGCAACGCGATCCAGGCCCTGCCGATCCGCGAATCCTGCAGGCGTCGCACAACGAAAATGGTGACCAGTGACAGGCCAATCATGAGAAAATACAGATAAGTGGTGGCCTGATGCAGTGACATCTCAAGCCCAAAGAATCCCGGGCGGGGGATATTGGCAATGCCGCTAGGGCCGAATGAGAATTCATTCCAGTTTTCCAGGACCAGACGAATGATCTCACCGAAACCAAGCGTAACGATCGCCAGATAATCTCCCCGCAATCGAAGCACGGGGAAGCCCAGAAGTATACCGAAAATCAGGCCCAGTCCAGCGCCGATCGGCAGCGTCATCCAGAAGTTCAAGCCGAAATGATAGTTTAACAGTGCATAGCTGTATGCTCCCACTGCATAAAATGCAACATAACCCAGATCCAGCAAACCTGCCAACCCGACCACGATATTCAAACCAAGACCGGTGATGACATAGATTAAAGCCGTAATCATAATGTTGGTCTGGTAAAGCGAAAACACAAAGGGAAAGGCTATAATGAAAATACTTAAACCGATCAAAGCCGGAACGTATAAACGCGGTTCACTGGTGATGCGCTGATTCCAGGGAATTTGCTCGAACTCGCCCAGATCGGCTTTTTTTTGGCCGCTCTCCTTGCGTTTCAGCATATAGCGCCAGAGGAAAGATAGGAGGAAACTGCCGATGCCGACCATAAACATCCGCTCCCAGCGCCACTCGACGATATTTTCGACCGTGTTGACCCGGATGACCATTATCGGGAAGGTCAAAAACATGAACCAGATGCACGTAAAAAATGATTTTTTTATTTCGTCAAAAGTGCCCACTATTCACAAACCTGACCGGATAGACCGGCATGATAAGTTAATTTATGTTGATGCTGTTGATTCAATCAACTCAGTAAACGCAATACACTGTTCAAACTCAACAAACAATTACACCTTCTGAGTATCCGCGCGGCCCAATATTCCGGCCGGTCTGAAAATCAGAATAAATACCAGAATGATGAATGCGAAGACGTCCTCATAGTCACTGGAAACAAAACCGGTGAAAAATGATTCAGCACAGCCCAGAACCAGACTTCCCAGCACCGCCCCCGGCATGCTGCCGATACCGCCGAGAACGGCCGCCACAAATGCTTTTATACCGGCGATGAATCCGATATAAAAATTGATCTGGCCGATATGGGAAGCAATCAAGACCCCTCCTAATGCGGCGGTTGCCGATCCGACGATGAAGGTTATGGAAATGACCCGGTTAACGTCTACGCCCACCAGCATGGCCATCTCCCGGTCCTGAGCCGTTGCCCGCATGGCCTTGCCAACCCGGGTGAATTTAATTAAAAAGGTCAACAGCACCATAACAATTGATGTGGTCAGAATGATAATGACCTCCGGCGTGCTGATCATATGGGCAATGGGCTCCAGAATATCCAGATCCGGGATGAGGCTGGGAAATGGCATAAAATCCGAGGTTTGGGCCAGCAGAACATAATTTTGCAAAAACAACGACATCCCGATGGCCGAGATTAAGGCTGACAGACGCGGTGCGTGACGCAGTGGTTTGTAGGCCAATTTCTCCAATGTAAACCCATAAGCCATGGAATACACAACGGCAACGACCGAAGCGATAAATAGAATCGCGATCTCGTTCCATCCCAGAATCGTTAGAATGCTGGCGACGATCAATGCGGTGAAAGCACCGATCATGTAGACTTCACCGTGGGCAAAATTGATCAGCTGGATAATGCCGTATACCATAGTGTATCCCAGCGCAATCAGGGCATATATACTCCCCCGGGTCAGACCGCCTAAAAACAGTTCAAGGAAATATTCCATATAATTTTCCGTCATCCAGCGGTTTTATAAAGGACCGCTGTCCTGAAATAAATCTGGCCCACCAAGTCAGTATAAGAATTTATCCCGGAAGGGTGCTGTCTGGTTACGTAACCAATGGAGATGGCGGTGTGGCGCAGAGATGAAACAATAAAAAAAAATCAGGGGTCAGATCCGCGCTTGGACCCGCCCCTGAAATTTTCGAACCCATCAACTTATTTGAGCTCGACGTAAACGCCGTTTTTGACCTGGTACATGGAAAAACCCACACCGGTGGCATCGCCGCGTTCGTCAAAACGAATGGCGCCCAGAGGCGTTTCCACATCTTTGTTTCGCAACGCGCTGGCAACCGCATCGTAATCCGTTGAACCGGCCTGCTCGATGGCATTCAACAGCGCCAAAGCGGCAGCATACGCATTTAAGAAGAATGCACCGGGATCAGCGCCGTATGCCTTTTTGTGAGCGGCATTGGCGGCCTTGGCCATGGCGTTTTTGGAAACATCTTTCGGTCCGGTGGCGTACACGCCTTCAGCGTATTTTTTGGCAACTTTAATGAACGTATCGTCCATGACGCCGTCATCGGAAATAAAGATTGTTTTCATCCGTTTTTTGCGCATCTGGGTGACGATTTTGGATGCTTCGGGGTGATATCCGCCAAATATAACCGCCTCGGCTTGGGAACGTTTAATCTTCTGAACGACTGCTGAATAGTCGACGGCGCCCGGGGTGATCCCTTCGTACAGGACGACTTCAGCCCGCGGATCTTTCTCAAGAAAACTTTTGGCAAATTCGGCCAGTCCTTTCCCGTAGTCGCCTTTGTCGTGTAGAACGGCTATTTTTTTCAATTTGAGAACATCGAGAGCAAAATCCACTTCAAGTCGGGCCTGGGCATCATCGGAAGCAATCGTGCGGTAAAAATTGGGATATTCACCACTCTGGGTCAAAGCCGGGTTGGTGGCCGACGGAGACATGGCAATGATCTTCGAATCCTTGTAAATGCCAAGGGCCGCCTTGGTGGCGCCACTGCAGATGTGCCCCAACACCACGTCGACTTTCTGGGAAATCAGTTTGGTGGCAACATTTGTCGATGTCTGGGGTTGACAAACATCGTCTTCAACCACGAGCTCGACTTTTTTGCCAAGAACACCCCCCTTGGCGTTAATATCTTTAACAACAAGCTCAGCTGCTTTAATGGTGGGAATGCCGTAAGATGCCAGATCGCCGCTGTGGGGACCGGCAACACCTAACTTAATGGTATCATCAGCTGCAAGTACAGGGGCAGAAGCAGAGATTGATAGAAACAATCCAACAACAGACAGAGCAACCAGTTTTCCAAATCGACTTCGCATAATCCATTCCTCCTTAAAATATTTACTGATGTCGAGCAAAATAGCTCAAAGTCGGTGTTATATTAAACTGATTGAATTGAGTCAAGGGTCATTTTTCTGAAACTCTTTGAACCACCAACTATTCTTCGGCTCCGGCATCTTTTAGAATTTTTTGGACTTCGGGATAGCCTGAAGCCATCATTAAGGCTGAGCTACCAACCTTATTTTTCACATTCACGTCGGCTTCCAGAGCGATGAGGGCGCTTACCATATCGAGCTGGCCTGAAACAGCTGCAAACATCAGGACCGTGTAACCCTCCCAATCGACAGCATCCACATCTGGATTTGCAGCCAGTAATACTTTGAGCGTATCAATTTTTCGATTGCGCGCTGCTTCCATCAAAGCCGTTCGACTTCTGCCACGGCTTTTTGCATCTAAATCTGCGCCATGGGCTATCAATAGACGTACCAGTTGGGTATTACCTTTTTTGGCCGCAAGCATCAGGGGCGTCCAACCCGAATACGCACCTTCCGCGTTCACATCGGCGCCTTGGGCCAGCAATGCCATCACATCAGTCGTGTTGCCCTCAAAGGCCGCGGAAACCATCTGTTCATTCAACTCAGTAGAATAAATTGTTCTCGCCAGTCGGTTTGCCGATGAAAATACGAATGCACCGATTAGGTGGCTATCCAGGTCAAAGAGCAAGCTATGGTTCATGGTACGGAAGATTCGCTTTAGACCTTCCTGAATTGACAAATTCTCAAATTTAACAGATACCCTTTCATCCAGCAAATATTCGGGGGCTTTAACCCAGATTCCCGTTTCCCTGCGAAGCTTATCGATAACAATTCTAAGAGGCACCTTCTCAAGGGATGCCGTGCATGAAGATTCTTGAAAATTCAAAGAGATATTTTCTGCCCCCGCGTAGGTGCCTATAAAGCAGCAGGAAATCACCCAAATGGCAGCCAAAGCCTGAGAAACTGTGATTTTTTTAGCCATTTCTTAACCAGCAAGGTCAGGCCTAAAGGAAGGTTGTCTCTTTTTAGGGTACCGCGTCTTTTCTCATTTCAGGTTTTTGGCGGGTTATGTCTTCTTCAACTGGAATTTTGTGCTCTATTTTAACCGTCATGATTTGGCCGTTCGAGTATTGCCACACTTCAATGGGTGTGATGACATCGCCATGCTTGTCAAAATCCACGGATCCGGCGGCACCCTCATAGTTAATTTCCCTGCCCTGGTTCAATAAACCCATGGCCTTGATAAATTCACCCGGGCGGATAATTTCTCCAGGCGGATTGGCAACAGCGCGCAAATTATCCCTGATATTCCTGGAAGTCAATTCGATACCTTTGACCTTGGCGGCGTGGGCAGCTAAACCGATGACGGCCATGCCGTCGTACGCATTGGTGATAAAAGGCAGGGGCGGGAGTCTGCCAAATTCCTTTTCATAGGCGGCTTTGAAGATCATGTAGGCTTGACCTTCGGCTGAGCCGGGTGCGGTGCCCAGCTGACCCTCCACATTGTCAGCACCAAGGGCCTTGACGATCGCCTCTGATTTGGTTCCATCGCAAAACAGAAAGTTTCTGAATTGGAAGAGCTCGATGGCCTCCTTTAGATATACCTTGGCATGTTCCGGATAACTGAAGGCACACAGTAAATCTGGATTTCCTGAAAGGGCTCGATTTAATTCATGTTTGTACGACTCGGCGGCTTTTTCGGCATGGGGAACCATGGCCAGCACCTTGCCGCGCCTTTTTTCAAAGGATTTCCTGAATTGCACCACCAGGCCCTGACCGTAGGGATTGTTTACGTAAAGGACAGCGGCTGTTTTGTTGAAATCGGCGGCCAGCTTACCGGCTATGATGCCCTGGAGGACATCGGAGGGGCAGGTTCGAAACAGGAAATCTTTACCGTGATCCGCCGGCAAGATGGTCAGCAAGGGCGACGTTGACGCCGGTGAGATCAAAATCACATTATTGGGGCACGTCACGTACTCGGCCACGGATTGGGTCGCACTGCTCGCCAGAGCGCCGATGATGGCGACCACTTTGTCGACCTCCACCAGCTTTTTGGCTGCCTCGGTAGCCGGCGCCGCCGAGGTTTTGCTATCCTCATGAATAAGCGTAAACTTACTACCGGCGCCATCCAACTGCATTGCCGCCAGCACGGCTCCATTCTGAATGTGGGGTCCCCATTCCTTTAACGGACCTGTGTGGGCAAGGAGGGTGCCAATCTTTATTTCCTGAGCGACCGCTCCGGAAAAAAAGACCAACAAATACATCATTACGCTCGCAAAAATTTTGGCCCTTTTCATAATTACCTCTTGCTTGGGTTGGTTCAAGATTTAAGGGTCACAAGGGTAACTATTTACTCGCCTAAGTAAGCTTTTTTTACTTGCTCATTTGTGCGAAGTGCCTCAGAGGTGTCTGCCAACGTAATCTCACCGGTTTCTAGTACATATCCGCGGTGGGAGAACTGAAGCGCAAGCTGGGCATTCTGTTCGACCAGCAGGATGGTCGTCCCCTCCTCATTGATCTGGCGGATGATGTCAAAGATAGAATCGACCACAATCGGAGCTAAACCAAGGGAAGGTTCATCGAGTAACAAAAGTTTCGGTCGCGCCATCAGAGCCCGGCCAATAGCCAGCATTTGTTGCTCTCCGCCCGAGAGTGTACCCCCTTCCTGCTGCCGGCGTTCGCTCAAAACCGGAAAATACTCAAAGACTCTTTCGAGGTCCGCTTTAATGCCGTTTTTATCCGTTCGCAGGTAGGCGCCCAAGTCAAGGTTTTCCATGACAGTCAGCAGGGGAAAAATCATACGCCCTTCCGGCACCTGGCAGATGCCCAGGTTGACGATATCGTCAGGACGCACAGAGACGATGGACTGGCCCTGATAATGGACATCTCCCTCAACCGGAGTGAGAACACCGCTGATCGTCATCAGGGTAGTGGATTTGCCCGCGCCGTTGCCCCCGATGAGGCAAACGATCTCGCCCTCATCAACTTCGATGGATATCCCTTTCAAGGCGCGGATATTACCGTAATAGGTCTTGACGTTGTTCAGCTCAAGCAGCATCGGCAGCTCCTGTGCCCAGATAGGCCTCAATTACTTTCGGATCGTTTTGCACATCCTGAGGCTTTCCTTCTGCTAACCATTCACCGTGATTAATGACCACGACGCGCTCACATACGCCCATAACCACTTTCATATCATGTTCGATCAGCAAAACCGTAACATCTTTCTTTCTGATACGGCGAATCAGCTCCATAAGGTCGCGCGACTCCTGGGGATTCATTCCGGCTGCCGGCTCGTCCAGCATAAGCAGGCGCGGTTCGGTGGCTAATGCCCTGGCAATTTCAAGGCGGCGTTGGTCGCCGTAGGACATGGAGCGCGCGATTTCCTGGCCGCGCCCCTTGAGACCGACGAATTCGAGGAACTTTTCGGCACTTTCGGCAATCATCTTCTCTTCGGTCCGCTGGAACTTGTTTCGAAACACAGCGCCAAAAAAGGTAGACCGGGTGCGACAGTGGCGGCCAATCTTGACGTTGTCGATTACCGTCAGGTTATCAAAGAGACGAATATTTTGAAATGTGCGGGCGATTCCCAAGCCGGTGACCGTCTCGGGCTTTTTTCCGCCAATGGAGATAACGCTATCCTCGTGGGTAAAAATGATTTGACCGCCGGTCGGTTTCTCAATACCGGCAACGCAATTAAAAAGGGTTGTCTTGCCGGCGCCGTTCGGTCCGATGAGACCAATAATCTCATGTCGCTCGATGTTAAAGCTGATGTTTTTAAGGGCCTCCAGGCCGCCAAAACTCTTGTAAAGCTGTTTTATTTCTAAGATGGCTGTCATTTTTTTATGCCCACTGCAGGCGTCGTTTTTTTTCTTTTCGTACGGCCAGCACGCATCTGAGCCGCCACCGCCGCGATGGGCATCATACCGGCCGGGCGATAGCGCATCATGAGAACCATAATAAGACCAAAAGCCAGGAAGCGAACTTCCACCGGCAATCCTAACAACGGCAGCAGTTCACGAAGAATCTCACTCAACGAAACCAGTATCACGGCTCCGATCATAACCCCCCATATATTGCCCATGCCGCCGAGCACAATCATGCACAAAATCAAAAAAGATTCCCAGAACTTGAACATGTCCGGTGACAGGAAGGTTACCCATCTGGCAAAAAAGCTGCCGCCCACAGCGCCGAAGGCGGCACTGATTGCAAAGGCGATAACCTTATAAGCCAGCAGGTTGATGCCGCAGGATACAGCAGCGACTTCGTCATCGCGAATGGCAAACCAGGCTCTTCCCAGACGGGAGTCCTGAATGCGGTACATAACAAAGACCGTCACTAAAACCATAGTGATAGCAAGATAATAGTACGGCAACTCGCCTACGAACTCCCATTTCGGACCCCCAAAAAGCGTCAGGTCGATCGACACCACATCAATTCCCGGCAGACCCAGAGGCCCCCGGGTGAGCCAGATTTCGTTGGTTAGAAATAGGACGACCAGCTCTGAAAAGCCGAAGGTCACAATGGCAAAGTAGTCTCCCGTGAGTCTCAGCGTCGGCGCCCCCAATAAAATTCCCCAGATAGCGCCATTGATAAAAGCCAGGGGAATAATGACCCAGTACGAAAGGCCAAAGTGATAGGTCAGCAGCCCCGAAGTGTAGGCGCCGATGCCGTAAAACCCGACATAGCCCAGGTCCAGAAGCCCATTGAAGCCCGGAACAATGTTTAATCCTAAGGCCAGAATCATGTAAAGAAAAATGAGGATAACAATGTGGAGCAGGTAATCCGTAACAAAGGGAAGGAACGGAAGGATCAGCACAAAAATCAACAGGCCGATTCTTATTTTGGCGCCGCGGCTCAAGTTCTGTGGTGCAAAATTACCCATCTCACATACTCTTTTTGGTTTCTTTGAGTACCCGACCAAACAAGCCCGCGGGTATCAAGATGATAACAATGATCATCACGGCGTAAGAAATACCGTCCCGGTAGAGCGAGCTCAAATAACCCGCCCCAAAGGCCTCCGCCACACCCAGTACGACACCACCTAACATGGCACCGGGCACCGAACCAATGCCGCCCAGCACGGCAGCGGCAAATGCCTTGACTCCCGCAACGTAGCCCATGGTCGGATACAGCGTGTTGTAGTAGGCGCCGACCATAATGCCGGCGGCTCCGCCTAAAGCTCCTGCCAGAGCGAAGGTATATGAGATTACCCGGTTGACGTTGATTCCTGCCAGAGCGGCCATGGTTTTATTCTGGGCCACGGCCCGCATCGCCTTACCCCATCTGGTTTTCTTAATGATAAGATTGAGCCCAACCATCATGATCATCGTCAGGCCGAATATGAAGAGATGAAACCATGAAAGATTGACGCCACCAAAGCTGACGGCCGCTTTTTCAAAGTAAGTGGGCAGTGCGCCGTGGGGGAAAGGCCTGGGTCTTGAACCCCAGATGACCATGGCCAGATTTTGCAGAAAAATCGACATTCCGATGGCTGTAATCAGCGCAGCCAGACGGGGTGATTGTCTTAAAGGGCGATACGCGAAAATATCCAACATTACACCGCAAACCGCACAGCAGGCCATGGCAAGGGGAAATGCCGCATAAAAGGGGAGTCCCAGGACACTGATGAAGGTGACGGCGAAAAAAGCACCCAGCATGTAGATTTCGCCGTGAGCAAAATTAATCAGTTGGATAACACCATAAATCATGGTGTAACCCACAGCGATCATGGCATATATACCACCGATAACAAGGCCGTTGACCAGCTGTTGTAAAAACAAATGTCCCCCCGTTAGGTACGGAAAGACGCCGGAACCTGGGGTTCCGGCGATAGTTTCAGTTCACTGAGTTAGACAAAACTTAGGAGCTTCACCCCAATCGGATTGTTGGAATGCAGGAGCAATCGAAGCGAAAACTCCGGCCCTGGTAGATGCCCGGATATCTTCAATGAACTGCAAAGATTCCAAGGCATTTACTCGGCCGCTACGAATTTACCATTCTTGACCATTTTAACGAAGGCGGGTTTGGTAGTATCACCCTTCTTATCAAAGTAGGTCAGACCGGTGATACCCTTGTAACCATTGGCCTCTGAGTTTATGGTAGCCAGTCCGTCACGAATTTTCTTGCGATCAGGACCGGTTTTGGCGATGACCTGGGCCAAGATTCCCAGGCAATCATATGCATTGGCACTCATCCAGTCCACTTCACGGCCATAGGCCGCCTTGAACCGTTTGGCGAAGGCCTTGCCTTCAGGACCTGCCGCCGATGCCAGGAAGGGAACCGTGAGATAAGTGTTGTCGGTTGCCTTGCCACCGATTTTGATGTAGTCCTCGTTGTCAATGCCGTCGGCACCGAAGAGGGGACCGTTAAAGCCCAGCTTGCGGGCTTGACCGGCGATCAGGGCGCCTTCCGGGTGATAGCCGCACAGGAAGATGGTGTCGGGCTTATCGCGCAAAAGCTTGGTCAGCTGGGGTGTGAAGTCGGTCGTCTTGGCAACGTAGGCCTCAGCGCCGGTCACCTTGACGCCGGCGGACTTGGCCCCGGCCATGAAAGAGTCTTTGAGACCGATGGCATAGTCGTTGTTTTCATAAAAAATGGCCACCGAGTTCTTACCCAGCAATTTCGGCACAACATGCGAGGCCAGGTATTTACCCTGAAAGTCGTCCGTGTAACAATTGCGGAAAAACCAGCCCTTGCCGACATCGCCGATAGTTGGATTGGTAGAAGTTGGCGAAATGGCTGGGAGCCCCGCCCGCACATAAATAGGAACGGCAGCCAGCGTCGCTGAAGAGCACAGGTGGCCGATGACGGCCACAATGCTCTTGTCCGCTGCGAATTTTGAGCCGACTGTACCGGCATCTTTAGGCGCGCAGAGGTCATCCCCCCAGACAAGCTCTACCATTTGACCATTGATGCCGCCGGCATCGTTGATTTCTTTGAGTTTGAGGCTGACACCGGCTTTGATATTGTCACCATATGCAGCCAGATCTCCGGTGAAGGGCGAAGCGACACCAATCCTGATGTTGTCGGCCATGGCTCCGCTTGTTAAGCCGAAGAGCAAGGCAATACCAAAGATCAATCCATTGAACAAATACGTCCGTTTGTTTTTCATGATCCTTCCTCCTTCCAAAGGTTTATAAGTTTGACCACAATTGCCCTAAACAATAATGGTATAATTGAATGATTTAATTGCGTCAAGATCCATTTTTGTTGTCGTTGAATTGCGGATTAATCAGTAAAAAGAGCTTGCTGTTCATTCGTGATGCCTGTATGGATTATAGCGCTTGTCAAAAACTCGTTCCGAGAACGGGGATATGAAAATTCAAATAGTTAAAAAAGGGCGTGAAGTTGCGAAAAGTCGGATTATTTGTAAAAAAAGATCGAAAAGCCTGCCAAAAGGCCGATGAATTCGAAGCATGGTTAAAAAAAAAGAACATCGAGGTCGTGCGGCGGGAAAGTTCAGCCCCGGGCCTGCATTCGGGCTCCAACAACACGGTTTTTGCACCACCGGATTTATTTTGCATGTTTGTTTTAGGCGGAGATGGTACATTTTTGGGTGCAGCACGCTGGATCGGCGACCTGAATATACCGGTGCTGGGCATCAAATTTGGTGAAATCGGTTTTCTGGCGGAAACGGCAGCCGAAAATCTTTTCGGTGCGGCCGAAAATGTCTTTAAAGGCGATTATGCTATCAGGCGCCGTATGCGTCTGAAGGTCGATGTGGTGCGCGACAACAAAACCCTGATCAGCGAAACCGTCCTCAACGACATTGTGATCAACCGGGGCGCCCTGGCGAGACTGGCCGACGTCGAAACCCATATCAACGACCATTATCTGACCACTTTCAGAGCCGATGGTCTGATTGTCGCCAGCCCGACCGGGTCGACCGCATATTCGCTGGCAGCCGGCGGACCGGTCATTCATCCCGATGTCCCCGGCATCGTGATCACCCCGATTTGCCCCTTTACGCTGACCAACCGTCCGCTGATCGTTCCCGAGTCGATCCGGATTAAACTGAAGCTTGCAAAAGGGGCCTCCGACATCAAGTTGACATTTGACGGACAGAAAGGGCTCGATATCGACGACCGGGATACCATCATCGTCCGCAAGGGCTCCCATCCACTCAACATGATCACCCTGCCCGGCCAGCATTATTTTGATGTGCTGAAAGCGAAATTGAGATGGTCCGGGGGCAGGGTGTAGAAACGGATAGTTGCCCCAAAGCGATTGGTTGACTTACGCCACCGCTTACAATATATACTTCTGGATGATAAACCGCATCTGGAGCTTCATATTCTCGAAGAGCGCACTTACGGTGCTCATTCATCAAGTCAGGGAGGACGGATGAAAGGGCAGCTGTATCTTACATATTTGATCATTTTCAGTTTATTGTCCATCAACGCGGGAGCTGTCCGGGCATCCGACATCCGCTCATTGATCGAATTCAAGGAAAATGGCACCATCGACTGGACCAAAGGCATCGTTGCCGCCAGAGGACTGGAAGACCAGACCTCTTATAGTTATCTCAAAAAATCCCAGGGGCAGAACCGGCAAACCATCGCCGCAGCTATGACCAAAGCCCGCCACAACCTTCTCGAAACCATTGTCGGTATTCGAATAAATGCCGAAAACCGGGTCATCGATATTGTCGAGAACTACCCCACCGTCATGTCTCAACTAAAGGCCATGACTTATCAGGCACCGGAAATTAATGATCTGCGACGGCATCTTTATGACGGCACCGTGGAAGTCTGGTCTCAGTTGAAATTGAATGGTGGATTTACCCAGCTGATTCTGCCACCTGAAATCAGACAAATTGAATCCATCAAGCAACTGATGCCGGGAAAAAACACCGCATCGATTCGAACCCGATCGCGGTCATCGGAAATATATACCGGCATGGTGGTCGACGCGCGGGGTATCCAGGCCATACCCGTCATAGCGCCCCGGATATTGGATGAAAATCTGGAAGAAGTTTTCGGACCCACGTACGCCAGCCGAGAATTCGCAGTCCAGAACGGCGTTGCCCGCTATACAACCAACATCTGGAAGGCCAAATTTGATAATCGGGTTGGCGACAATCCGATTGTGGTCAAGGCTCTGAAAACCAAATGGCCGGGCCGCTGCGATTTTATTATCAGCAACGCCGATGCCGACAAGCTGCGCAGTGCCTCGGAGCACCTGCTGTTCCGGCGGGAGTGTCGCGTGATAATTGTCCTTGATCCGATGTGAATTGGACATTTGAGCAAACCCACCTCTCAACTCCTATCCTGTTGATGCTCGTTACAGGCAATAACCTCAATTTTTCGGGAAAATTAATTTATGAAATAGTATACAGACAAATAGCCAAAAGGACACGCTCACGAATACGCCGCAGGCTTCAAAATATATAAAATTATAAGATATCGATAGCTTATTTCCATTAATCGTGCTTGGCATGTATTATGCTCTCCCGTTTGGCAGATATAGACTACATTCTCGACGATATTTTTTTATTTATATGAAAACATAAATCTGGTTAAGAATCTTATGGCGAGCAAAAATATATTTTCACAAATTATATTGTTGGTATCTATCGTTCTGATATCGTTGGTTTTTACAAATTTTGCCGCTGCTTCTGAGCCGATTGAGTTCATGCTGGCGTGGGATGCCAATGACGAAGCAGATATCGATGGGTACGAGGTATATTATCGAACACCAGGCTCTGATTATGAGTTAATCGGGGATGTGTATGTTGATGAGCTGGCAGATCCGGATAATCCGATGGTCATAATAACAGATCTTTATAACGGTGTAACTTCCGAATTGACAATTCCTTCAGTAAATGTGCCAGCCTTGGCAATGGTAGATGGCGCAACATACTATTACGCCGTAACGGCCTTTGATACCCAGGGCAACATAAGTGATTTCTCTGATGACCTTTGTCTGGAAGTGACCGGATCATCGGTCGCTGGATGCCGTTCATTAAATGGCAGTTCCGCAAATAGTGATGGAAGTGGTGGTGGCGGCGGCGGTGGCTGCTTTATTGCGACGACGATCGATAATCCGCATCAAAACAAATCATCCGGAAAATTCTTGGTGATGTATTTATCGGGTATGTTTATAGCTGGCACCGCGGCATTGTGGTCGCACTCACGTTTCAAAGACAGGTAGCTTTTAGGCCTGGAGTCACTCAACCAAAAGGAGAGAGATCAGCAGCCTTATGCCCTAATTCTGCTCGAAATCATATCTTTTCGGCGACCACTTTTCGTTTTCGAGGAAGACCTGAGGAAGCAATTATCCATGCTAAAAAAGCGATGCAACACCAATAACAAATAACGAATAACCCATAACTATCCGTTCCGTCCTCCGTCATCTATTCCGACTTCCGGACTCTCACCCCCTCTGCCCCACAATTCCAACTTTCGCATTCCGACTTCCGCATTCTCACCCCCTCTGCCCTACAGTTCCAACTTCCGCATTCCGACTTCCGACTTTATTTCCTCTCTGCTCTCTGCTCTTTGCCCACTACGTCCCCAGCTGCCAGCTCGCCAGGTATTGTTTCTGCTCGGCCGTCAGCTTATCGATGGTGATGCCCATGGCAGCCAGTTTCTCCTTGGCGATCATCTTGTCGATCTTTTCGGGTACCGGATAGACGTCTATTTCCATCTGTTTTTTGGTTTTCAGCATGTGCTCGATGCTCAGCGCCTGATTAGCGAAGCTCATATCCATCACACTGGAAGGATGGCCCTCGGCAGCCGCCAGATTGATCAGACGGCCTTCGCCTAAAATGTTGATTCGCCGTCCGTCTTTGAGCACATATTCTTCGACGAACTCACGGATAACCCGCCTGGATTTGGCAATCGTCTTGAGACCGTCAAGATCCAGTTCGACATTAAAGTGCCCGGAATTGGCCACGATGGCCCCATCCTTCATAATTTGAAAATGCTCCTTGCGGATCACGTTGATATCGCCGGTCAGGGTGCAGAAAAAATCACCGATGCGGGCGGCTTTGCGGATCGGCATGACCGAAAAACCGTCCATCACGGCCTCCAGGGCCGGAAGCGGGTCAACTTCGGTGACGATCACATTGGCCCCCATGCCCCGGGCCCGCATGGCAACTCCCCGCCCGCACCATCCATAACCGCTGACCACAAAATTGGTTCCGGCCACCAAGCGGTTGGTGGCGCGAATAATGCCGTCGATGGTGCTTTGTCCGGTACCATAGCGATTGTCGAAAAAATGTTTGGTCTGGGCATCGTTGACGGCGATGATCGGATATCGCAGAACACCGTCGGCTGCCATGCTTCGCAACCGTATGATCCCGGTGGTTGTCTCTTCGGTGCCGCCGCGAACGCCTTCTATCAATTCGGTACGTTTGGTGTGCAGAACCGATACCAGATCTGCGCCGTCATCCATTGTGAAATGCGGTTTGGTGTCCAGGACAGAATTGATGTGTGCGTAGTAGGTTTTGTGGTTTTCACCTTTAATGGCAAAAACGGGAATTTTATTGTTTTTAACCAGTGCGGAGGCGACGTCATCCTGGGTGCTCAACGGATTGGAGGCACACAGGGCCACCTTGGCCCCACCGGCTTTCAGGGTCTGCATCAAAGAAGCGGTCTCAGTCGTGACGTGCAGACAGGCACCGATGCGAACGCCTTTCAGCGGTTTTTCCTTCTGGAACCGGCTGCGAATGCGGTTCAAAACCGGCATGTTCTGGTTGGCCCATTCGATGCGCAGCGCACCCTCCCTGGCAAGTTTTATATCCTTAACATCGTGTGTCATCATTCAGTATTCTCCCATTTCTCAATTTAATTCGGTTCCGGTCGGACGCTTGCTGCCAGTTCAGGTTCACCTTGGCGGTCATTAGCCGGCTTTTCACCCTTCAACCCCGCCATCTCCCTGATAACATCAGCTTTATTGGTATGTTCCCAATTCAGCTCGGGCTCACTGCGGCCGAAATGGCCGTAAGCTGACGTCAATTTGTAAATCGGGCGCAGCAGGTCGAGGTACTCGATGATCGCCCTTGGTCTCAGGTCGAAAACCGCTTTTACAATTTCCTCAACCTGACTTTTGGGTATAACCCCGGTTCCCATCAAATCCACCATGACCGAGACGGGCTGGGCCACACCGATGGCGTAGGCGATCTGAATTTCACATTTCTTGGCGACCCCTGAGGCCACAATATTCTTGGCGATGTGTCGGCCCATGTAGGATGCGCTGCGGTCGACCTTTGACGGGTCTTTGCCGGAAAAGCAGCCGCCACCATGACTGCCCTGCCCCCCGTAGGTGTCGACAATGATTTTGCGGCCGGTCAGACCGCAGTCACCCATGGGGCCGCCGATGACAAACCGGCCCGTGGGATTTATAAAATAGCGCGTATCGCCGTCGGTCATATCGGCCGGAATCACTTTTTTGATCACTTCCTCGATGATCGCCTCTCTCAGCTCTTCATAGGTGACATCGTCCCGATGCTGGGCCGAAACAACGACCGCATCGACCCGCCTGGGGGTTCCGTTCTCATACTCGATCGTCACCTGAGATTTGCCGTCCGGACGCAAAAAATCCAGCGACCCGTTCTTGCGAACCGTTGTCAGGCGGCGGCAGAGTTTGTGCGCGTACGTAATCGGCATGGGCATCAACTCGGGCGTTTCATCGGATGCAAAACCAAACATCAGACCCTGATCGCCGGCACCCTGGTCCTTGAAGAGACCCTCACCCTCGTTGACGCCCTGGGCAATGTCGGGTGATTGGCGGTCGATACTCGTAATGACTGAACAGGTTTGATGATCAAAACCCATCCGGGAAGACGAATACCCGATTTCACGAATGGTATCCCGTACGATTTGTGGCATATCCACGTAGCAGTCGGTCGTGATTTCGCCCGAAATGAAGGCCAGCCCGGTTGTAACGAGGGTCTCGCAGGCAACCCGGCAGTTTTGGTCCTGGGCCATAATGCTGTCCAATATCGAGTCGGATATGGCATCGGCAACCTTATCCGGATGGCCTTCGGTCACTGACTCAGATGTGAATAAATAGCTTTCCATGAATATTCTCCTTGTTCCGTTAGGGGCGAAATCCCCTGTTTTATTGCTTTACCGATTGATTTGGGAGCCTACGCGAAGGCAAGTGGAAAGGTGCTATCGCAGTTGTCTCAAAACAGGCGGAAATGATGAGATTTCCATATAAAACAATCGATATTAAATCAACTATAAATAGTTGTCAATAGCGGGGTTGAATCCTGAACCCATTAAACAAAATACTGTGTTTTTCTTTTAAAAATACATAATTCACCCCATAGTTAAAAAGCTCTTATTAGAGTAGATTCACCCCGGCTTGTTGTATCTATTCAGAACCACCTCCATCAGATCTGCCGTCCCTACATTGCTGTAGCAATCTGGTATTATTTGATAAGTTTGGTTGATACAGCACCTCCAGGCAAATTATTGTTTCCACGATTGTTCCTTGCGTCTATGAAATATGAATGCGTTCGTTTTCCTGGTGATAGAAAGCATTTGATGATCTATTCATGAGTTAATTTCAACCCTAAAACAGGAGGTATTTATGAAGGTAAACCGACGGGAGTTTATCCAGATCACCGGTGCTACGGCGGCCGGTCTTGCCGTCAGCGGCCTGGGCTTTGACCTGCGCCCGGTCAAGGCCCGCGCCCAGATGCTCAAGACCCGGTATGCCAAAGAGACCACCACGATCTGCTGTTACTGCGCGGTAGGCTGCGGCGCCATCGTGCATACCAGCAAAAAAGGAGATGGCCGGATTATCAACATCGAAGGCGATCCGGATCACGTCATCAACCGGGGCTCGCTGTGCTCGAAGGGTGCCGCTTTGGCTCAGCTGGTCGAGAATGATCAGCGAATCACCCAGCCCATGTATCGGGCGCCGTATTCCAAAGAATGGAAAAAGGTATCCTGGGACTGGGCCCTGTCCGAAATCGCCAAACGCGTCAAATCAACGCGCAATGCGACTTTCGAAGCCAAAAACGCCAAAGGGCAGATCGTCAACCGCACCGCAGGCATCGCCTCCGTGGGCAGCGCCGCCCTGGATAACGAGGAGTGCTGGACCTATCAGGCCATGATTCGGGCCATCGGCGTCACCTACATCGAGCATCAGGCCCGCATCTGACATAGCGCCACTGTTGCGGCTCTGGCAGAGTCGTTCGGACGCGGCGCAATGACCAATCACTGGATCGATATTAAAAACAGCGATTGTATTATGATAATGGGCAGCAATGCTGCCGAAAACCATCCGATTTCTTTCAAGTACGTTGCCGAAGCCCAGCACAGGGGGGCCAAGCTGATCAGCGTCGATCCCCGATTCACCCGCACCTCCTCCAAAGCGGATATATACGCCCCAATCCGATCGGGAACGGACATCGCCTTTCTGGGCGGCATGATCAAGTACATCCTGGACAACAATCTGTACTTTGAGGAATACGTTGCCAACTACACCAATGCGGCCTTCATTGTGGGACCTGACTTTGATTTTAAAGACGGCCTGTTCTCGGGCTACGATCCGGAAACCCGCAAATACGACAAAAGTAAGTGGGCCTTTGAAATGGACGCCAACGGGGTTCCCAAAATGGATCGCACGCTGAAAAACGAACGGACTGTTTTCCAGCTGCTGAAAAAGCACTTTTCCCGCTATACCCCTGAACTGGTATCCTCGATTACCGGAACGCCCCAAACAGAACTAATGGAAATTTACAAGATTTACTCGGCTAGCGGGGCTCGCGGAAAAGCCGGGACAATTATGTATGCCATGGGCTGGACCCAGCATACCACCGGCGTTCAAAACATCCGCACCATGGCCATCATTCAGATGCTCCTGGGCAATATGGGCGTTGCCGGCGGCGGGGTTAACGCGCTGCGCGGCGAGTCCAACGTCCAGGGCTCCACCGACCACTGCCTGCTGTGGCACATCTGGCCCGGCTATCTGAAAACCCCCAGGTCATCGAATGTTTCCCTGGCCGACTATAATGGCAGGTGGACCCCCAATAGCAAAGATCCCCTTAGTGCAAACTGGTGGCAGAACTATCCCAAGTACTCGGTCAGTATGCTCAAGTCTTTCTTCGGCGACAAGGCCACTGCCGCCAATGATTTCGGGTATGACTGGCTGCCGAAAGTGGATGACGGCAAGGATTATTCCTGGCTGTCGCTGTTCGACGAAATGTACAAGGGCACGTTCAAGGGATTTTTTGCCTGGGGTCAGAACCCGGCCTGCAGCGGCGCCAACGCCGGCAAGACCCGCAAAGCGCTGGCCAACCTGGACTGGATGGTGAACGTCAACCTGTTTGACAATGAGACCGGCTCGTTCTGGGAAGGACCGGGAATGGACCCCGCCAAGATAAAGACAGAAGTCTTTTTCCTGCCGGCAGCCGCCTCGGTCGAAAAAGAAGGCAGCGTCACCAACAGCGGCCGCTGGAGTCAATGGCGCTACCAGGGACCCAAACCGCTCGGGAACAGTCTGCCGGACGGTCAGATCATTATGGAACTGGGCAACAAAATTAAAGCCGAATACCGGAAAGGCGGTGTCTTTCCGGAACCCATCCTGAATCTGAAATGGGATTATGCCACCCACGGTGAATACGATCCTCACAAGGTGGCGAAGGAAATCAACGGCTACTTTTTGAAGAATGTCACCATCAAGGGCAAGAATTTCAAGAAAGGCACCCTGGTGCCCAGTTTCGCCTTCCTGCAGGCTGACGGATCGACGTCATCGGGCAACTGGCTCTACTGCAACAGTTACACCGAGAAGGGCAATATGGCTGCCCGCCGCAGCCAGAAGGATGCGCCCAATAACATCGGGTTGTATCCGGAATTCGCCTGGTGCTGGCCGGTAAACAGACGTATTATTTACAACCGCGCCTCAGTGGACCTGAAGGGCCAACCCTGGGACAAGGAACATCCGGTAATCAAATTTGAAGGCAATACCGCCAACGGCAAGTATACAACCAAAAAATGGGTCGGCGACGTACCCGACGGCGGGTGGTATCCCCTGCAAAATCCGGATGGCTCTCTGCGCAAAGATGCCAGGCACGCATTTATTATGCGCAAGCACGGACACGGCCAGATATTTGGCCCGGGTCGTGCCGACGGACCATTCCCGGAACACTATGAACCGCTGGAATGCCCGGTGGAAAAGAATCCCATGAATGCCCAGCGCATCAATCCGACGGCTCCGATCTACCAGTCGAAAGATGATGAATGGGCCAGCTGCGATCCCCGATATCCCTATGTCGCAACGACTTACCGGGTTGTCGAACACTGGCAGACCGGTGTCATGACCCGCTGGCAGCCGTGGCTGCTGGAAATGCAGCCCCAGGTCTTTGTGGAAATGAGCGAGCAACTGGGCATGCTGAAGGGCATCAAAAACGGCGATCGGGTTAAGGTAAAATCCCCGCGAGGAGCCCTCGAGGCTTCGGCCATCGTGACCAAGCGGCTGCAGCCGTTTAAAGTTGGCGGCGCCACGGTTCACCAGGTCGGACTGCCCTGGCATTATGGCTGGCGCATGCCCAACAGCGGCATGGAGGAAAGTGCCAATCTGCTAACGCCGGCTGCCGGTGATCCGAACACCCGCATTCCTGAAACCAAGGCCTTTATGGTCAATATTATAAAATCCTGAAGGAGGTGATCGCGATGAGTAAATCCTTTTTAGTTGATACGACCCTGTGTACAGCCTGCCGGGGCTGCCAAGTCGCCTGCAAGCAATGGCATAACTTGCCCGCCGAAGAAACCGTCAATCGAGGATCTTACCAGAATCCCGCCGATCTCTCCTTTGACACCTACAAACTGGTTCGCATGGAGGAAGAGGTCGTTGACCGCAAATTGAGATGGCTGTTCTTCCCGGATCAATGCCGGCACTGCATCGAAGCACCCTGCGAAGCAACCGCCGGAGAACCGACGGCGATCTTTACCGAAGCTGCAACCGGTGCCGTAATTTATACCGCAAATACACGGGATCTGGATGCCGCTGAAATCCGCGAGTCGTGTCCTTATGACATACCGCGCAACGCCGAAGACGGTACCATTGCCAAATGTGACATGTGCAGCGACCGGGTTGAGAATGGACTGGAGCCGGCCTGTGTTAAAGTATGTCCGACGGGGGCGATGAATTTCGGTGAAAGTGCTGAAATTATGGACATGGCCCAGAAGCATCTAACAGTGGCCAAAAAGAAGTATCCCAAGGCGATGCTGCTGGACCCCGAAGACGTCAGAACCATTTATCTGGTGGGGTTTGGTCCGAACCTGTACCACGAGTATGCCGTCGCCTCGGCAGGTAGACGCGGTATCACACGCCAGGTGGCGCTGCGAAAAATGTTCAGTCCGCTCAACCGGGCCATTTCAGCCCTTGGTTAAGATCAGGCCGAACAGCAATCCGTAACCAAAAGGGAGAAGGCGTATGCCTTCTCCCTTTTTTCGCTAATTTGGCAGTCTGTGCTCCGAGAGAGGACGATGAATATACTATGCCTGCTTTTGGTTTCAGGTATCAGCGTTCAGGTTTCAGGACTGCTAAGATCCGAAACTGATCCGTGTGATACCGCGAATTTTAAATACCGGATTGCATGAAAATTTTAGTACTGATATTATTCGGCCGTTATTTCAAAGGGTTTACAATTTGACCGATCAAGGAGTACCCATGTCAAATAACTTTATCCTGAACAGCACTCACGTCGAAAAGGCGGTCCAAAACGCGAAAAAACACAATACGGCTTATGCGGAGATGCTGGATTTTTATGGCCGTATTTTCATTGCCCAAGAGGAGAGCAAAAGCCGTCTGCGAATCGAGCCGATCGAAATTGCGGATAAAATCCTGGACCTCAAACGGCGGGAGGCGTTCCCGTTGGTCGAAATCCAGGAATTCACCTATGACCTTTCCGAATCGGCAGATCTGTTTGTTAGAATATGTAATTTCGCCCGGGAAGCCAATCCCAAACTCGCCGAGTCCGCAACGGCGATTATAGATGCGGTTGATGCAGATCTCAAGCCCGGGATACTGTTTGACGCCCTGTTAAGCGGCAATGAAGCCGAATATGAAAATGTGGCTGAAACGCTTCAGGTCGACAAACAGATTCTGGGACTGCTTGCCTACAATAGTATAAAACCATCTCTGTGCACTGCAGCAGAACAGCTGGCAGCTTACTTAACGCCTAATCAACCCTGGTCTAAAGGCTACTGTCCGATTTGCGGCAGTGCTCCGATTCTGTCGTTTCTGGTCGCTGAAGGCGAACGGACCCTGATCTGCAGCTTCTGCTGGCACAACTGGCAGGCAAAACGGGTTTACTGTCCATTCTGCGAAAATACCGACAACGCAAAGCTTCAATACCTGTACAACGAAGAAGAAAAGGATTTGAGAATCGATGTCTGCGATAACTGCAAGCGCTACTTAAAATCGGTCGACACCCGCAAAGCGGACCGGTTGATTTATCCGCCCCTTGAACAAATAACCACTTTGCACCTGGACATGAAAGCCCGCGAAGAGGGATTTGAACCCGGAATCAAACTGTATCCGGGAGGATAGAGAGAAATGATTGAGGGATTGAGGAATTCAGGAATTGTGGACATTGGGCGTTCGTTGTTTTCGATTGTTGAGCAGAATGGCCGTCCTTGGAGGCCGGAGCTATTAATCCCGCGTGTAGGAGTGTTGGGAAAAATCACTGTTCTGCGGTTCAAATTTCCCAAAAAGGCATTAATATATCTCCGATATGTCAAAAAAACATTACCGGCATATAAGCGTCATAATACTTTTATTGTTTGCCGTCCTCTGTCTGACCGGAACCGGCAGTGCAGTGTCCGGAACGAATAGCGCAACGGATAAGGCCGTTACGGTCCAAACAGCCCTGTCTGCCGACGGCGTCCGTCCCGGAGAAGCTGCTCTGGTGGTGATTGTGGTCGATATTAAGTCGGGATTCCACATTAATGCCGACGAGCGCCAGATCGATGAAATCGAAGATTTTAAGCCCATCCCGACCAAAGTATCGGTGATTGAGGCTCCGGATTACATCACATTTGAGACGCCGCGCTATCCGAAAGCCGAGCCGTTCGAAGCAGAATATGCGCCCGCTGAGCTGATGTCTTACAAGGGGAAGGTATTGATCTATCTTCCGATCAAATTAGATGAAAATGCCAGCCCCGGTAGCGTATCCATCAAACTGCTATTTCAGTACCAGGCCTGCACGGCCACTTACTGCCTGTTTCCGAAACGAATCCCACTCACCGAAACCCTGAGGATCGTAACCGGCGAAACCGCCATTTCAGCGATTAACCAGGAGCTCTTCGCCGATTACGATACCGTGAAGACTGCCGACGGCTCGTCTGGAGTTGATTTCGATCTTTTTGGCTGGAATTTTTCGATTGATGCGTCCTCCGGAGTTGGATTGCTTTTGCTGTTATTTACGGCAGCTTTCGGCGGCATGCTGCTGAATTTTACGCCGTGCGTACTGCCGCTGATCCCGATTAAAATCATCAGTCTGTCCCATGTTGCCCGAAATCGCAAGCGATGTCTACTGCTCGGACTGGCTATGTGTATAGGGGTTCTGGTCTTCTGGCTGGTATTGGGCGTAACGATTGCGCTGGTCAGCGGCTTCAGTGCCACCAATCAATTGTTCCAGTACCCGGCATTTACCATTCTGGTCGGGCTGGTAATCGGAATCATGGCCACCGGGATGTTCGGCTCTTTTTCCATAAAGCTGCCGAATTTTATCTATATGATCAATCCTGAACAGGACACCTTGCACGGATCGTTTGGCCTGGGGGTTCTGGCGGCAATCCTTTCGACTCCCTGTACGGCCCCTTTTATGGGGGCGGCCGCCGCCTGGGCTGCTACCCAGCAACCCTCGACCACCCTGGCCACATTTACCGCCATCGGGACCGGGATGGCCCTGCCTTATCTGGTACTCTCAGCCGCTCCGGGGCTGGTCGAAAAAATGCCCAAGACCGGACCGGCCAGTGTGCTGATCAAGCAGGTCATGGGATTGTTTATGCTCGCAGCAGCGGCGTATTTCATCGGCGTCGGAACGTCGGCGATCTTGACATCACCACCGAATCCACCCAGCAAGCTCTACTGGTGGCCGGTCATGTTGTTTAGCCTGTGCGGCGGCGGATGGCTCGCCTATCGAACCCTTCAAATTGCATCCGGAAAAAAAATAAAAACGTTCTTCACGGCGGTGGGCGTGCTCGTAATCGCCTTTTCGGCCTGGGGCGCCGTTCGATTTTCCGATCAGGGACCCATCGACTGGGTTTACTATACCGAAGCGCGATACCGGGCGGCAGTTGAAGAAAAGAAGATTATTGTTATGGTCTTCAGCGCGGAGTGGTGTCTGAATTGCAAAGCCATGGAACAAAGCGTATTAACCAACCCGAAAATCATAGACCTGTTCGAACGTGCCGACATAACGCCGATGAAGGTCGATATCACGGGTAACAATCCTGCAGGAAAGGCCAAGCTCAGAGAGGTCGGCAATCTGACCATTCCGCTGCTGGTGATCTTCGCGCCGGACGGAAAGCAGGTTTTCAAAAGTGATTTCTATACGGTACAGCAAATTCTAAAAAATGTTACCAAAGCACTATCGATGTTAGGCCCGTAACGGGCTTTATCTGACAACATGCTGTCAGAAATTGAAGGTTTCACGTGTCAGCCCGCCCTGGCGCGACGATTCACAATTAATACGGCCATATAGTGAATACGGAGGAATGCGGTATCTGCATGGCACATGTAAAACCAGGTCTGGGCCAGGGTGTTCAGGTTTCAGGATTTAATGACTCGGTTTCCTGACACCCAAACCGGCGAAGCCGGAAATGAATATTGATTATTGAATATTGAATATTTATGGTAGCCTATCGGTTTCAACTCACCTCTGCTATCAATGCTCAAATCCTACGCAAACATGATTTGATTTCAATAAATAGACACTAAACAGGGCTTTCAGGTAGCTCCGGGATGAAAAAAAATGAAGTATCGCAGATTTGGAAATTTGGATTGGGACGCATCTGTCCTGGGATTCGGCGCCATGCGGCTGCCGCTTGTCGGAAAAGACGCATCACAAGTCGATGTGTCCGAAGCGATAGAGATGATGCGCTATGCGGTCGATCAGGGCGTCAATTATATCGATACGGCCCACACCTATCACGGCGAGCAGAGCGAAATCATCGTGGGCAAAGCCCTGCAGGACGGCTATCGCGAGAAAGTCAGATTGGCCACCAAGCTACCGTCCTGGCTGGTCGAAAAACCGGCGGATTTTGATCGATTCCTGGACGGGCAGCTTGCAAAGCTCCAGACCGACCGGATCGATTTTTACCTGCTGCATGCGCTGAATTCTACCTACTGGCCCAAACTCCGTGACTGGCGAATTATCGATTGGGCCGAAAAAGCCATCACGGCCGGCAGGATTGGCCACTTAGGTTTTTCATTTCACGATGAATTCGACATATTCAAAGAAATTGTGGACGGCTATGACAGCTGGACATTCTGTCAGATTCAGTACAACTACATGGACACTGATTATCAGGCCGGCACCAAAGGACTGGAGTTTGCGGCGGAAAAAGGGCTGGCCGTTGTCATCATGGAGCCGTTGCGCGGCGGCCAATTAACCCAGAGTGTGCCGCCGTCCATCCGCAAGATCTGGAGCAAAGACAACAGGACGCGCACTCCGGCCGAATGGGCGTTGCAATGGATCTGGAACCGGCCAGAAGTTTCCGTCGTTCTGAGCGGCATGTCGGATATGCAACAATTATCGGAAAATATTGAAAGCGCCGGTCGCTCAGGTGCCGGGACCCTTTCGGCAACAGATCTGGCCGTCGTTGACGAAGTGCGGGAAGAATACCGCCGATTGGCGCCGATTCCCTGCACAAATTGCAAATATTGTTTGCCGTGTCCCAACGGGGTCGAAATTGCCGATATCTTCAAATATTACAACGACGCAATGACATACGATAATCCCCGCGCCCCCCGGTTCTTATACAATAACCTCCAACAGGATCAGCAGGCCGACAGCTGTGTCGAGTGCTTCGAATGCGAGGAACAGTGTCCCCAGGGAATTCCAATAGCCGAAAAGCTCAAACAGGCGCAGGCCCTGCTGGAACAAAAGTCTGAATGATCGTTCTCTATATCACAGGGCCAGACTAGTGTTCAGTATTCAGGTTTCAGTGTTCAGGTGTCAGATGACAGATTTCAAGTGCCTTGCGACTTTCGATCTTCACCTTACACCTTATACCTTATACCTTTCTGTACAATCATTCGGCATCGAGGGTGCCGTTTAATCAACTGACTGCTGAGATAGATCCTGAAACCTGAACACTGAAACCTTTTCTTAACCCTACACCCAATATCTTGTACCTCAATTTTTTCCACTCAGCATCGAGTCTTCCGCCTAAAAGCCTAACTACTGAAATAAATCCTGAAACCTGAACACTGAAACCTTTTTTTTACCTTACACCCTACCCCCTAACCTTTACCCTATGCACTCTGCCTTATGCACTCCGCACTCTGCTCCCTACGTTCATTTTGGCAATCGGGACGATACCGGTCTTTTTGTCGTTTGCGAGAAAGAACTTAAGTATTCTAGAGAATTGCCGATATTGTTTATGGGAAACTTTCGCCAGGGAGAAATGATCATATGAAAACAGAATTTATCGGTGTAAGTTCCAATATACAAAACCTGAAAAAGCAGATATCCCGGGTAGCAGCAGCCGGCCTGAATACCGTCGTCAGTGGCGAAACCGGTGTCGGCAAGGAACTGGTGGTGAGGATGTTATTTGAACAATCTCCCAGATTCGGCAAAAAATATGTGAAAGTGAATTGTGCTGCCATGCCCGACACCCTGCTTGAGAGTGAAATGTTCGGCTATGAACAAGGGGCGTTTACGGGTGCCGTTCGCAAAATGCGGGGTAAATTTGAGCAGGCACATGAAGGTTTGCTGTTTCTGGATGAAATCGGGGATATGCCCTTTGCCCTCCAGGCCAAATTGTTGCATGCATTGCAGGACGGTGAATTCACTCCCCTGGGATCGGAAAATTCCTACCAGAGCAACGTCTGGATTATTGCCGCCACCAACCACGACCTGAAGCGGGATATACAGGAAGAGAGATTTCGCGCGGACCTCTACTACCGGATCAGTGAAACAACCATACACATCGAACCACTTCGCAAGCGTCCGGAGGACATACCGTATTTGATAAAATATTACGGGGATAAATATGCGGCCGAATTCAATCGCGACCGGCCTGCCGCTCTCGGTAACGGCATGGTCGACCGAATGTGCCAATATCATTGGCCGGGCAATGTGCGGGAACTGCAAAATGTAATCCGGCGGATGATTCTTCTAAATGAGGATGAAGATCTGCTGGATTCAATGATCTCCGCCAGGCGTCCGAGGCCCGTTGAAAAACCAACCTTTCCCAGCGAACCGGTGCCGGATATCATTCATTTGCTGGGTCTCAACGGCGAAGAACCAAAGCTAAAATCATTGTCGCTCAAGGAAATTGGTAAAAGGACCTCCGATTTCGTTGAAAAACAGGTCATCTCCTATGTTCTCGACCGGACCGGCTGGAACCGCAGCCGGGCGAATAAGATTTTAGGCATCAGCTACAAGACCCTTCTCGCCAAAATCCAGGAGTTGGAGCTGACCCCCAGGAATCCTTTCGGTGGAAGTCCTGATGACAATTCCTCCCCCCTTGGATCCATAAATTGATAGGCTGCGGAGTTCCACATAAAGGCGGTAGTCCAGCCTCTGGCCGTCGGCGGTTTATCCGCCTGGGTAGGGCGGCCAGTTTGATAAAAAAACTAATGAACGCCCAACGTCGAACATCCAACGTCCAACGTCGAATGAATGAAATCTGTCTTTTTTAAAAGATCGAGCGAAGCCTCCGGCTCGAAGGGGTTTTAGCGCCTACGCCTCGGAGAGCGACTTCCACCATTCGTCATTCTTCAATCGTCATTCGTCATTCCGGGCTTTCCACCTCCGGAAAGCCGTGCCGCAGGGCGAGTTTATCAAGCATCTGGCTAAGACCGGCCCCCAGGGTAAATACCGATCCAATGGTGAGGTTTTTGTCGGCCGTATCGTCAAAGAAAAGATTTAAATCCGATTCCATGCCGTCTTCGGGGCGCCAATAACATATCATTATGGGGACCTTCGGCAGCGGATGCACGACGACGGAGATATCGGACTCAAATTGCTGTTCCACCTGTTTTCCACCAAAAATACGAACCAGGTCGTCAAATAAGTCGGTATATATGTCAGCCACCCGTTTCATGGGTTCCTCACAACGCTTGTGGAAAAGCGGGTAGCGTTCCTTGCCGTCCTTTAATTCCCGAAAAGACACCCAGCGTGCCGATGGATTCAATCCCTCCCCGCTGCAGATGTAATCGATAACGGGAATCGCCACCCACGGGTTAATATGAATATCCGAAGATAGATTGCCCTGATTATCGACACTAAAATTTTTACCAAGAACCTTCAGGGTCAGCTTTCCGACCGAATAAACGGCACCGACCCGTTCGGCCGCCGCGGCCAGATCAATGCTGCCAATCTCCCTTTTGAGCGATTCAAGGTATTCGTCTCCATTCTGATCCAGAGCTTTTCGAATTTCGCTTGCATCCGAGAATTGTTCGATGACAGTCAGATCCAGTTTCGGACACGCCTTTATCTGTCTTCTTCCCTGGTAAACAGCGCCGGCGAATGCCAGGCAGGTCATCTCGCCACATTCCCGGCAATTCGATTTATCGAGCTGGATGAATATCTCCATTGCATTTTTAGGTCGCGGCATGCGTCACTCCCCATATCCCCGGATATTCGAAGCGGTTTCATCGTCCTCGCGTTATGCACGTCCTCGAAGATTGCCGGGGTTTATCTCGGACCTGTCTCTGATCAATAGATTTGCGATTCCGAATCGACGTATTGACGGATGGGCACCATCGGTTATTGTGATTCCTTGAGCCGAAGTTCGATGATGAGAACTTGATTGTTGCGCATCAATTTCACCCTTAAATTATCATCACCTTCCTTCATAAGGTCTTGAGCGGTTTTCACATCCGGGAGTTCCTGTCCGTCGATCTCAATCAGAATATCGCCAACCTGTATGCCATCTTTATCGGCCTGACTGCCGGGGCGTACGGCAGACACCATCACGCCCTGCCTCGATTTCAAGGACATATATCGGGCCAGCTCCGGTGAGATCTCCTGAATATTCAGACCATAATTTTTCCCGATTTCCTCGGGAACGCCTTCCCTTGGATCTTCCACCGGAATCGACATGATTTCAAATAGGCTCCGGTCCAGGTATATGGGTGCATTGAACTTTAAAGCCATCACAATGGAATCACTGGGTCTGGCATCGACCTCGATCAGATCGTTATTTTTCTTGATAACCAGGGTCGCATAAAACACATTGTCCTTGATATGCGTTATCAGAACCCGGCTCACCGTTCCATCCAGTCTGTCAACGATCCCGGCCAGCAAATCGTGGGTCAACGGCCGGAAATTATCCGTTCCCTGCAGCTCCATGTGGATGGCACGTGCCTCGGAAAGTCCGATCCAGATTGGAAAAACCCGCTGCTGATCAGGATCAGCCAGTGTCACCACAGGTTGCTGGCTGGCGGGATCGACACTCAGACGGTAAACACTGACCCGGATAAATGAATCTTCATCCGGAACAGCGGCAGCCCGGGGGGTTCCGTCTGCCGTATCCGCCTGAGAACAGGTCGAGACCGCCAGCAGGATAACAAGAATGGATAAAAATGAGGCTGTTTTATAATGACAGAATTTGAAACTCATGTATGGTGGGATATCAAAAAAAAAGGCATCCGGTCAAACCAAAAAGGATAAGCGGATGCCCGACAACAGGCAGGATTTAACGGCTAATGCTTAAGTTATCGTAATTATATAATATTCGGTAATGGAGCAGCCGGCTTCGGTCCACCCCACAGGGGTGATGTCTACCAATCGGCCACCAATGGAATAATGGACAGGAATAAAGCCGAATCATAATCTAAATCAACAACAGATCAGTGATTCCGTGCCACCACATGCCTGCGTTAAATCAGCCTAATGATCACCAGCACCAGAATGACGATCACCAGAACGGCAATTACAAAGCCCAGAAAATCACCTCCCGCGGGAAGCTGTTCAATTTGATCGGCCAGCTGAATGACCTCGGCGTCAGTCAGGCTGTCCAGTCGCGCATTCGCCTCCAGAGGATCTACACCCTGTGAAACAATCGCCGATCTGACATCCTCGCGGGCCATAAATTGCCGAACAGTCTCCCGGGCTTCCAGGCTGCGGCTCATATCCAAAATGGTTTCCGTCTCAACTAACGCGGCGACTGCTGACTGCGGCGGGACCGATAGCAGAATGGTTAGGGCGATCATTAAAAAGGCAATGGGTTGAACTTTTCTGCGCAATAGGTACATCTTCTTCCTCCAAGTAAAACGGTTAGCCATTGAGCCGGATAGTGGCTCAATTAAGTAAATTCTCCACCTTTAAAAATTGATTGGTCATTTGTCCGTATCGGGAATCAAAGCCTAAAACTTGACAGGAAATAATACGGCGAATTACTTATAATCAAATCACAGTTGGGACAAAATATCAACTGCTGCTTTATAAGTTATTGATATAAAATAAGATACGGCCGAGCGGACCCGACTTCGGTTTTACTCCAGCTTCCGGCTCGTAGAGCCTACAGCTCGGAGAGAGGGGTGATCTCTACAACTCGGTCTCCAATGGATTAATGGAATTCTCTCGATAGGAGGTCGTCCGGGATATTATTTCAGAAGCTGGATAAATTTCTCGTCGAGGTAGGTCTCGGGGCGTCGGCCGTGTACGCGTTCAATGATTTGCCCCTCCTTTATGAGCAGCATCATGGGTATGGCGAACAGTGAAAACTTTTCGATGGCTTTTTCACCATACCAATAGACCGGAAATTCGATCTTCAGCCCGTTGATGACGGGCTGGATCGCCTGCGGTCCTTCCAGGTCTATACTGATCCCAATAATCTTGAGATTTCGGTGCTTAAACTTTTTGTATAGCTTGTTCATGGTAGGCAACTCGTCGATACAGGGCGCGCACCATGCCGCCATGAAAACGACGGCCAGAGGATTATTTCGGTTGCCGAGCCGTGCATCCAGCGCAGACTCTTCGATTTTCTCGACCTGGTTCGCACCCCTGGCGGGAAAAACGCTCGAAGCGAAACCGGCGAGTACCATAAATATCGCCACAAAACCGTATTTGGCCAACCTCATGTAATTTTTCCTATATTATCGTTGGCAATTATGAAAAGATTACGCGTTAAGCACGCAAATAGGGGCATAGGGCATTGAGCATAGGGCATAGGGCATGGAGCATAGAAGTTTCCATTCTAAAACGCGTAATCCGTGACCGACCCATCGATTTCGGATTTTGGATTGCGGAATTCGGATTGAAGCAATGGACCACCTCTACCGGGATTGATCCGCAATCGCCAATCTAATTACTCTCTATTTTTATTGGTCTTGAGAAGTCCTATTTCACAGGATTCAAGATCGGGACGCTTGTTGATGTCATTGACCTGGATATCGCGAATAATGCCTTTTTTATCAATGTAAAAGAGTGCTCTTTCAGACACCCCCTCGGATCGCAGCACGCCGTACTGCTCAGCAACCTGGCCATGGGGCCAGAAGTCAGACAAAACCGGAAACCAGAGCTCACCCATCTGACGGGTCCAGGCATACAATGTCGGAATATTGTCGACGGTTATGCCGAGCAGAATGGCATCGTTCATATCAAACAAGTCTTTGACGATGTTATAGCCCGGCCACTGGTCGGAACAGACCGGTGTCCAGGCGGCAGGCACAAAAGAAAGCACTACATTCTTTTTCCCGCGGTACTGACTCAGTGTAACTTTTCCGCCCGATACAGCTGGCAGCGTGAAGTCAGGTGCCGAGTCACCGATTTTAACTTTTAATTTGCTGTCGATCGGCTTTAGCTTCCCCGGATTGTAAATGTTATTCTTGTAAGCCGCTGAAGCGGCCATAACAGTAGCGGTTATCACAATCGACCACATACCGATCAAGAAAATAGAAAAGATACGTGTTTTCATGAATACCCTCAGGACTAATGACGAATGTCGATTGTCGAATGAAGAATTTTAAATCAACCCCGAATCCTTCAGGAGTTTTTTCATTAATTCATCAGCATCATCGGCCCCGCCGAGCCTGGAATAATACACTTCGTAAGATCCGTCCGGCGACATGCGAATACCGATAAAATAGGGAGTCCGGACCTCGCCCAGCTTCTTATGAATGTTGTAATCGCCGTCCGGAAAGAGGGGAAACGGGATATTGTAGACTTTTTTAAAGTAACCGACCTCATAGGCCGAATTGCCGACCCCAATCCCGATCAATTTAACCTTGCCTTTCAGTTTCTCGTCACTTTCAATTTTCCGAAACATCGCATTGATAGAAGGAGCCTCCTTCTGACAGAACGGTCAGTACATACTGAAAATTTCAATCAACACGACCTCGGCCCTGATCTCGGGGATGGCGAAAGTTTGCCTGCCGTCAACTCCTAAGTAAAGCTGATGTTCAGTGTCTTTGGGAACTTCGAGCCGGAAGTCGGGCAGCTGGCCTCCTACCGCGGGAGGTTGGGCCGCTGAATCAGCCGGAGCACCGGACAGACCCAGCAGCATTGCCGTCGTAGCAAGGATTGTTGCACATATTCTCATCTTTCGAAACTCCGCTTGTTGCGATATTTTTGCTAATAACCTCAAGTGACATGTAATATAGGTCAATTACCGATAGGGGTCAAATAATTACGCCGCGCACGCTTTCGCTGTTCTGTTTGAGTCGATTTGCGTATCACGAATCAGATCGAGCGTGCATTACCCTGCCCACACTTGCCGACCATCTGTAAAATTTTGTTTCGAACTTCCATGATCAGCCGCCGGTTTGCATAGTATGAATGATATAGGTTATACCTCCATCCGGGAGTCATTGAGAATGGATTAAATCGTAAACGATCTGAGCGGCCTGTGAAGGAAGTGAAAAAAGTGCTTTTAAACGGACTCTTACTCTGCTAAGTTCAGGGCGTTTTATCCGGGGCAACATTGAAAAGTGAAAGATCAAGAGTGGTTTCAATCTTTAGGTCGTTTCTGACTGGCTGTCGGCAGCTGATCGATGCCAGTCAGGGATTTACAGCTATCCACCCATAACATCATTTACCTCAAGTCATCCAAAGATTTAGGGAAGGGGCTTATGACACGGATGAGAATCTCTGCGACGACGCTGGTGTTGGTAATCCTGGCATTTTCTGTATCGGTATTCGCCTCCGAGAACAACCCCATCAACGAGCCGGCACTGAAGCCGGTTTCAGAAGATCATCTAATCGCATCACTAGACGACGAATCAGCCCCGCACGGCCAAACAGATGGGCACCATGGCGGCGGGCACGCGGAATTGGGGAAAATTCTTCCGCTCTGGAGCTGTATCCCGTTTGCCGGCATGCTCCTTTCAATTGCCCTGTGTCCGCTGCTCATGCCGAGTTTCTGGCACCATCACTTCGGTAAAATATCTGCCTTCTGGGCCGCAATTCTCGGCATCCCCTTTTTAATTATATTTAGAGGTGATGCGCTGTATGAAATTCTTCACATCATCCTGGCCGATTATGTCCCGTTCATCATCCTTCTGTGGTCCCTGTACACGGTATCCGGCGGCATCCTGCTGCGCGGCAACCTGCGGGGAACACCGGTTGTCAATCTGACTATGCTGACAATTGGAACGGTCCTGGCTTCCTGGATGGGTACCACCGGCGCCGCCATGTTGCTGATCCGCCCTTTCCTGCGAGCCAATAACTTCAGAAAAAACAGGACCTTCATGGTGGTGTTCTTCATATTTTTAGTAGCAAACGTCGGTGGTTCATTGACACCCCTGGGGGACCCGCCCCTTTTTCTCGGATTTCTGCATGGCGTATCGTTCTTCTGGACGTTCAATATTCTGCCCCATATGCTGACGGTTGTTGTCCTGCTGCTGGGGATTTACTATTTTCTTGACAGCTATTACTATCGCAAGGAAGGCGTATCCCCGCCCGTAGAAGAAGGTGCAGACCAGCCTCTAAAACTGGAGGGTATTCACAATTTTTTATTCTTAGCCGGCGTGGTCGGCGCCGTACTGATGAGCGGCATTGTTGATTGGGGTGAAATCAACACCTTCGGGGTACATCGTGCCGTGCAGGACTGGGTGCGTGATGCCATTTTGATTATCATGGGGATTTTGTCCCTCGTAACGACCAATATCCGGTTGCGCGAGGATAATGACTTTACCTGGTTTCCGATAATAGAGGTGGCCTATCTGTTCATCGGAATCTTTATCACGATGATACCCTGTTTGCTGATATTGAAGGCAGGCTCCCAGGGCGCCCTGGCCTTCCTGATAAATGGGGTAACCCAGCCGTATCACTATTTCTGGGTTACCGGGACTCTATCGGCCTTTTTGGACAATGCACCGACCTATCTGACGTTTTTCAATACCGCACTGGGCAGCTTTTATACCGGTATGACAGAGGCCCAGGCAGTGCCGCTGCTAATGACGGAAAGCGCCATCTACCTCAAAGCCATTTCCGCCGGAGCTGTATTCTTCGGGGCTTGCAGCTACATCGGCAACGCACCGAACTTTATGGTTCGATCCATCTCGGAAGAGGCCGGCACGCCCATGCCCAGTTTTTTCGGGTATCTGATACGATATTCGTTGGTATTTCTGGTACCGATCTTTGTTGTGGTGAATCTAATTTTCTTCTAAAAATACACAGCATCATTTTTTTGAGCCCTTGTCCCTATCGACAATTTGAGGTACTCGTTGGGAGGTGGTTTTGAAACTCATTTATTCGGTGTATGTTAAAAAAATGATTTATGTATGGAGTGATTTTGCGTGATCAATGAACTTTTAAAATCGAAAATCGCATTGGTCGGGGGCGGGAGATTCTGTAAAAACCTGCTTGAACTGCTTTACAGTGACGTGTTTGAAGACCAGCGTCCCTCGATTTTAGGTGTTGCCGATAAAGACGAGAAGGCCGAAGGACTGGTGTATGCCGGCCAGATGGGGATATTCACCGCCTTCGATTTTAAAGCGCTTTTTGACCTGGAACATTTAGAAGTCATCATGGAACTAACGACCGATGAGCGGCTGAGTGTCATTCTAAATGATTCCAAACCCAGCCACATAAGGCTCATTGACCATGTCGAGTCCCGAACCATATGGACTTCGCTGCAGGTCGAGGCGGAACGGAGAAAAGCGCTTACGGTCCTGAGCCGGCACAAGGACAGTACCCATGGAATCAATGCGCTTTTCGAACAATTTGCAGACCGGCTGGGGGAGGTCATTACGGAAAGAAGTAATCGCTATGTCGAAATTGAACGGGAGTTGATCGAAAGTAAATTTGCGCTCTCACAGATTATCGAAGGCAGCACCATACCGACCTTTGTGTTGAACCAGGATCATATTGTAACCCACTGGAATACGGCTATGGAGCGGCTGACCGGCAAAGCGGCCGCTGAGATGGTGGGAACCAACAAGCAAGCGACGCCATTTTGGGGTGAAGCGCGCCCCACCATGGCGGATGTAATATTGGATCAAATCAGTGAGGATGAAATCCAAAAATTATACGGTGAAAAATGGCGCAAGTCCGCGCTGATTGAAGCGGCCTACGAGGCGGAAGTGTTTTTCCCCCGCCTGGGAGATGAGGGCAAATGGTGCTGGTTTACAGCTGCGCCCATAAAGGGACACGACAGCTCCATCATCGGGGCCATCGAAACTCTCTGGGATAAAACCGAAGATAAAAAAGCAGAACGAGTACGGGAGCTCCATACCCGAGAACTGAGTACGCTTTGCTCCATTTACAGTGCCTTGAATGCACCCGCGGATTTGGAATCGAGAATCAATCAAGCCGTCGAGGAACTCTTAAGTTTCCTGTCCGCCGATGGTATCTGCATTTATTTGCTGGACGAAGACGGCAAATACCATCTGCGCTTTTGCCAGGGACTGTCAGAGGACGCCTGCAGACTGATCAGCGTTCTCGACGAAAACAGCGCCATCCATCGGGTTGCCCAGAGAGATGAGTACACCATTTATGAAGAATTGCCGCAAGATTGTCCGGATGAAATCTGCACCCTGGAAAACGGAAATATTGCTTCAATTGCCTATGTTCCCATCAGCAGCAAAGAGGAGAAAACCTTTGGCGTCATCCGCATCGGGAGCCGAACGCCCATGTATTTCAGTCGGGAACAAAAAAACGTTCTGGAATTGATCGGCAACCGCATTGGTGTGGCCATAGAAAATGCCATGCTGCAGGAGCAATCCATTAAATCGGAAAAAAAATACCGCACCCTGTTTAACAGTGATCCGCATCCGAAATTTATTCTTAACAGCAAAACTTTCGAAATTCTGGATATGAACCAACGGGCCGAGGATAGTTACGGGTACGGACGGGAGGAATTGCTGGGACGGCCATTTTTTCTGATTGGAGAAGCCGAAGATGAAGAAATGGCTCAGGCACTCAATAACCTGGCGGAAGATCAATCGTTGCTGTTGACCAAAAAGCGGCACTACCGCAAAGGTCGCAAACCGTTTTATGTCAATGTCAATATGAGCTTTGCCAAATATGGCAAACTCAATGTGATTCTCGTTTCAACCACCGACATCACCGAAGTCGTCGAAAAGGAGACGCAACTGATCCAGGCCGGTAAAATGACGACTCTGGGGGTGATGGCGGCCGGTATGGCCCATGAAATTAATCAGCCGTTAAATGTGATCCAGGTATGTGCCGACTTTTTCTTGAAAATGCTAAATAGAGGTGCCAAAATTGACGACGAAGATCTGCGCACGATGGCTAACGATATTGTCGCGAATGTCGAGCGGGCCGCCGGCGTCATCAAACATGTCCGCGATTTTGCCAGACAATCGGAACCGGTTCGAACCCGGGTCAATATCAACGAGCCCATCAGAGATGTTTTCAAAGTACTGGGGCATCAGCTGAAGGTGCACGATATCGATGCCCAGATTGACCTGGATCCGGATTTACCGGATATCATGGCAGAGCATAACCGGTTGGAGCAGGTCTTCATCAATTTGGTTTCAAATGCGATCGATGCAATGGATGAAAAATGCAGTCTGCCCGACTTTAAAAATTGTCCTAAAGAGCTCGAAATAGCGTCTTTCGCTGTCGGCGATCGGGTTACGGTTCTGGTTTCCGATACCGGCACCGGTATGTCGGAAGAGGTTAGAGACAAAATCATCGAACCTTTTTTTACCACTAAAAAAGTCGGCAAAGGAACCGGACTGGGGGTCAGCATCAGTTACGGTATTGTCAAAGATTATGACGGCAGCATTGATATCGAAAGCCAAATCGGAGAAGGCACGACATTCAAGCTGACATTCCCGGCGGTCAGCGCGTAGCAATGGTTTCAGGTTTCAGTGTTCAGGTGTCAGGATTTATCTCGGTAGTTAGTTGCTTAAGCGGCAGACTCGTTGCATGATGCGGGATACTGGATGCTGGATACTCGATACTCAGGGCAGACAGCATTGGGCATAGCGCAGAGGGAGTGAGAATTCGGAAGTCGGAATGCGGAAGTCGGAATTTTAGAGCAGAGGGCGTGGGGCATAGGGCAGAGAGCAGAGTTTACGGGGCAAAGGGTACAGAAATTTTAGGCATTTTTGGCATTTTAGACATTTTAGGCATTTGAAGTTATGAACAAAATACTGCTCATCGATGATGAACCCGACATATTACGCGTTCTTGGCATATCCCTGAAGGCCGATGGATACCAGGTTATACCGGCGCCGAATGGTGCCGCAGGGCTTGAGGCTTTTGCCAAAGAAAAGCCACCTATCGTTATTACCGATATTAAAATGCCGGGCATGAACGGAATCGAGGTCCTGGAAAAGATCAAGGAACTCGATCCCGGCACTGAAGTCATCATTATTACCGGCCACGGCGATATCGACAACGCCATTGAATCCCTTAAATACGGTGCATCCGATTTTATCAACAAGCCCGTCAGGGATGAAGCCCTGTCCATTGCACTGGCAAGAGCCAAAGAAAAGCTTGAAATCAGACAGAAACTGAAAGAGTATACGACCAATCTCGAAAATAAGATTGAAGCCGCCACCAGAGAATTAAGACGGCAGACCAATTTCCAAATCAAACTCATCCAAAGCTCCAACGATGGGATTGTTGCCACCGATGAATCCCTGAAAATCGTGGTTTATAATCCCGGTGCAGAGCGAATATTCGGCTACAGTCAGGCTGAGGTCACCTATAAAATGGAGCTGAAAGACCTCTTCCCGTCTGAAATCAACAATTTGTTCGCAGGAGCATTCACCGTTAAGGATGGACAGCGGGATATCCCCTGGCGAGAGAGCGTCATTCGAGGCAAAGACGGCCAGGGAATACCCGTCCGGTTTTCGGGAACGGTTTTAACGGAGAAAGACCAGGAAATGGGGACCGTCGCCTTCTTCCAGGATCTACGCGAAATCAAACGTCTGGAAAAGGAGTTGGTTAAATCGGAAAGATTGGCAGCCGTGGGCCAGACCGTTGCCGGATTGGCCCACGGCATCAAAAATATCTTGCATGGTCTGAAGGGCGGCAGTTACCTGGTGGATATCGGGATTAAACGCGACGACACCGCCAAACTGAAAAAAGGTTGGGACACCATCAAGCGCAACATCGGTCGAACATCCAACCTGGTAATGGATTTGCTGTCATATTCAAAAGAACGGGAGCCGGAATTTGAAGCATGCCGACCGAATGAAATTATTGAGGATGTATACGAACTGATCAAGGATAGGGCCCGTGAAAACCGGATAGAAATTGTCAAAGATCTGGATGACTCCGTCGGTGAGGTCGTTATGGATCCGGGTATTATTCATGAGGTTTTGTTGAATCTGGCGTCAAATGCCGTCGATGCCTGCTTATTTGATGAAGACTTGACCAAGGAATGGTCCGTCAAGCTGCAGACGGAAAAAGAACCGGGTGGCATCATTAAATTTGAAGTTTCGGACACCGGGGCGGGCATGGACGAGGCGGTCTTACAAAAGATTTTTACGTCCTTTTTCAGCACCAAAGGACACCGGGGCACCGGTCTTGGTCTTATGGTTACTCAAAAATTGATTGAAGAGCACAGAGGCCGGATAGATGTGGCATCCGTTTTAAACAAAGGGACCACCTTCACAGTCAGACTGCCGTATGAGGCCGCCCAAGTCGTTTAGTAGTGTCAATGATACGGTTTACAGGATAAGTAATTTCACAAGGAGGATTAACCATGGCAAAAAAAGTGTTGGTTGTAGATGACGATCCGGATGTCCGGCTCTTTAGTGTGACGGTGCTGGAAGAAAACGGTTATGAACCTCTGGAGGCAGCCAACGGTGAAGAAGGGCTGAAGGTGATCAAAAAGGAAAAACCGGAGCTGATAATTCTCGATGTGTTGATGCCCCGCCAAAGCGGTATCAGGCTTTACCGTGAACTCAAAACGGATAAATCATATAAAGATATCCCGATCATCATTTTATCCGGAATAGCCAAAAAAACCTTTTTACGATCCCAGAAAGCCCTCACGGAGTTCGGCGGCAAAGAAGTCCCGGAGCCCAAGGTTTATCTTGAAAAACCGGTAGAGCCGGAAGTATTGGCCGAAGAGATAAAAAAAATCCTGACATGATCCCGTTCGAGGGAAAGCAAAAAAATTATGAAAATACGAAGACTACTGTTTGTTACCAAGTTTGAAGAGCTGGGGTTTGATGCCGTGCAGTCATTGCTGAGACTGACCGCCGCGGATTTAAACCATGTCGTTTTCATTAATGTCATTGAAAGGGACCGCTTCGCCATGAGTCGCGTGGGATACCGCAAAGATGAGGAAATTCGACTGCGGGAAGCGGCCAATATTCGATTTATTGACTGGTCGGAAAATCTGTTTGAGCAGGGCCTCGAAGTGGGGGTTTATATTGTCGTCGGCGGTCTGGTTTCCGAAGTAATTAAAGCCGCCAAAAAGGAAGAGGCCGATTTGATCGTTATCGGACGCTCTCACAAAGGCGTGCTCGAGCATTTGTATTCCGGCTCGGATATCACCGAGCTGTTGCGCCGAACCGCTGCTCCCGTCCTTGTTTATAAGCACTTGTCCGAAACAGCGATATCCATTGAGAAACCGTTTGAAATCCCCCTATTGGCAATCGACTGGTCGCCTGCCAGCCTCAAGGCTTTGGAATATATTAAGCGCCTGAAAGATGTCGTCCGGGAGGTAAGGCTGGTGCACGTGGTCTCTGAAAAAGATTTAAAAGGCGAGTCATCCATGGCGATCCAGAAAACCCGGAAAGAAACCCGCAAAAAACTTGAGAAACTCTGCGAGATATTTGAAGCCGAGGGCATCTCAGCCCGGGAACATGTTTACATTGGCGAACCTGACCAGGAAATCGAAAAAGCCGCCCGGGATTGTCAGGCGACCATGATCGTTTTAGGTTCGTCGGCAAAGGCCGCCTGGGTGGAGAAGTGGCTTGGCAGCACTCCGCGCACGATTGCCGAAAAGTCCGTCTATCCGACCCTGCTGATACCGCCGGAGAAGAAGTAAAATTGTTTTTAATGCAATTCGTCGCAGAATATAATTTAATGCAAATTTATGGGTGCTCAAAGAAATGCCTAAAATTGCAAAATGCCTAAACTGCCTAAAATTAAGGCATCCTATCGATTTTATAAAATAAGTAACGCAAGGAATAAAATTTAATTTTTGTGATTCAACAATCATATATTCCAATCGTCGTCTGTTTGAAAAAAGACGGAGCACTGCGACACCGCAATTTTAGGCAATTTAGGCAATTTAGGCATTTAAGGCATTGCTCGGGGTGGCTGAAATAGCAAGAAAGATCTCAAAACAACATGATCTGATTCGTAACCAGGTAAAATTTGGAGGTTTTGATGGCGGTAATCACGATTTCAAGACAATTTGGTGCCGGGGGGATAACGCTCGGAAAAATGGTCGCGGAAAAATTTGGCTATATATTTGCTGACACGGATGTCATCAAAATGGTAGCGGAAATGGCCAATGTTTCCACCCATTTTGTCGAGACCGTCGAAAAAGAAGCCGGCGGCAAATTCTCTCGGTTTATTTCAAGGATGGTTTCAAAACCCCTGGTGGACCGAATTTTGAAGGATGAACGCGGTTATATTGATGAAGAAATATATCTGGACTACCTCGTTCTGATTATCGCCCAAATGGCCGATGATGGCGATGTGGTCATTTTGGGACGGGGAAGTCAATATATTCTAAATGACCATCCAGACGCCTACCACATTTTGCTGATTGATGAGTTCGACAACCGAGTGCAATTTATGATCGAAAACTATGAGCTGTCAAAAGGCCGGGCAATCAATGTAGTTAAAGGCGAAGATAAACGCCGCAAGAATCTTTACCAGAAATTAGGCAAAACAGATTATGACAACCCCTCACTTTATCACCTGGTGCTGAATATGAGTAAAATCAGTTTAGACAAGGCTCTTGAGCTGATATGTAACCTTGCAAATGAGCATAACTGATACAACTTAAAAAGTTGCACTATGGAATTCACCCTTGACACGCGAAATTAATAATTGCTAAATAGCAGCGTTTTTAAATTTCAATATAAAAGTGGTTTTTAATTATAAAAAAAACCGTGCGTGGGCCGAGAGCCTTCATATTGTTTTACAAATCGGCCTGACCATGGTCGGCTGCATTGTCTTCTGCTTTTTCATCGGATTTTACCTGGACAAGTGGTTGGGCACAAAGGGACTTTTTATCGTCATCTTTATCGTATTGGGAATCGTCGGCGGCGGAGTTACGGTTTATCGTCAAATCCTCGATATCACCAAATACACGGAAAAGGATCATAACAATCCGGAGAATGGAATCCGTTAGCCAGACTCAAAAAAAATATGGTTCCCGCGCAATGATCGTGGCCATCGTCATTGCATTTATGCTGATTCTGATCGATTTGAAACCCGTTGGAAAGGGTTTGGTATTGGGAACGATATTTAGCGTGATCAATTTTGTTCTGATCGGCCAGACGCTACCCATGCGATTATCCAAATCCAAGCGCGGCGCTTTCTTAATCTCCCTGACATCCATTGTCTTTAGATACGCTATACTTTCGATTCCCCTGGTCGTGGCGGTCAAATTCGAGCAATTTGAATTGCCGGCGGCCATTCTGGGGATTTTTATGGTCCAGTTAACCATTCTTGCTGAAAGCCTGTTTGATCTGTTCACTTCACGTGAAAATCAAACTTGAAATGAAACGGTGCCTGTGAGGTTCTCCGCCTGCGGTGAATCCGGGGTGTAACCGAATTGGGAAAAATCGAGTTATGAAGGAACTGGGTAAGATCCATCAATTGATCATCCCCGTCTTCGGGCATAACATCACCATAAATCTCGAGGTGGTTGTAATGACCTGGATCGTTTTTTTCATTATTTTCGCAATTGGTTTTGCTGCCACCCGCAATCGCAGCATTCTGCCGAAACCATTTCAAGCCCTGGGGGAATTGATCGTGTCCGTTCTGTATGAGCTTACAGAAGATGCCCTGGGTAAGGAAATGGCACCAAGATACGCGCCCTTGATCTGCGCATTGTTCCTGTTCCTGCTGTTTTCCAACTGGCTCGGCCTGGTACCGCATTTGGAAGAACCGACAAAGGATCTGAACACCACTTTAGGCCTTGGCATCATGGGATTTGTAATCGCCCACTTTGCCGGAATAAAAACAAAAGGATTCAAAGCTTACGCCAAAGAATATTTTCAGCCGATTTTCTTTATGATGCCGTTAAACCTGATCGGTGAATTAGCCAAAATTGTCTCCATCTCCTTCCGCCTCTTTGGCAACATTATGGGCGGATCCATTATCATTCTGGTGGTATCACATCTGACATACAGTATCTTGCTGCCGCCGTTTTTATATGCATTCTTTGGACTCTTTGTCGGCACCATTCAAGCATTTGTTTTTACGATGCTCACGGTGGTGTATATTTCGGTTCAGGTAAAATAAAATGGCATGGAATGTTGAAACGATCGTCAGCCTATCCGCCTACATTGGGGGCGGTCTGGCAATGGGTCTGGGTGCGGTAGGTGCAGCCATTGGTGAAGGTCAAACTGCTGCCAAGGCTAACCTGGCCGTTTCTCGCAACCCAAAAATTTCCGGCGATATTTTTAAGAATATGCTGGTGGGACAGGCGGTGGCCGAATCTGCCTCTATTTTCGCGCTGGTGATTGCCATTTTACTGCTGTTTCTGGATGTTCAGGCTTCCGGCCCGTTAAAAGCCGCTGCCCTTTTGGGTGCGGGCCTGAGCATGGGACTTGGCGCGATCGGCTCGGGAGTCGGCTCCGGAAATCCGGCCGCAGAGGCCTGCTATGGGATCGCCAGACAGCCGGCGGTTACTTCCCAGCTAACGACCAATATGCTGATCGGATCGGCAGTTTGTCAGACACCGGCCATTTTTTCCATGGTTGTCGCCTTGATGCTGATATTCATTGATTTCGGCAGTGCACCGACATACCCCACCTGGGCCGCGCTTTTGGGCGCCGGTCTGAGCATGGGGCTAGCCGCGATTGGCTCCGGGTATGGCGGCGGGCTGGCGGCCGGAGCCAGCTGCGAAGGCATCGCCAGAAATCCAAAATCCGTCGCAAATGTAACGACCATCATGTTGGTGGGGCAGGCGGTCGCTCAAACGCCTTCCATTTTCGGCCTGTTGATCAGTTTCATCCTGATGTTCAAGTCATTTCCGGAATCGTCTTCCCTGAGCGCTGCCATGGCCTTGTTAGGTGCCGGGTTGTGCATGGGATTTGGAGGAATCGGTCCCGGCGTCGGCAACGGCATGGCCGCCGAAGGTGCGGTCAGATGGGTCGCCAGAAATGTCGAGCATGCCGGTGACCTGATGCGGATCATGCTGGTCGGGCAGGCCGTTTCGCAATCGACTGCCATCTATGCGATGGTGGTGAGCCTTGTGCTTATTTTTGTAGTTTAAGGATTTCTCTATTATTGGTCATTTAAATTATCCTATAGCCCTCAGCCAGGAGGCTTGGAAGCTGGAAGGCTATTAAGCCGTTAAAAATTGCGGGCTTCCAGGCGTCCCAGCCTTCCGGCTTCAAGCATCTATCGTTAGAAGTCTCAGATCGCTGAGATTATATTTGACGCAATTTAGGATTAACTTCAAAAGGAGAACTAACAATGGCAATTGAAGGTGTAGATATCATTAAGGCAGCGGCATTCATCGGCGCCGGCCTCTCGATGGGTCTCGGTGCAATCGGACCGGGCGTCGGCGAGGGTATGGTAGCCGCCAAAGCTTGTGAAGCAATCGGTAAAAATCCCAAGGAAGCCGGCCTGTTAACCCGGACCATGCTGGTTGGACAAGCGGTTTCGGAGTCGACCGGAATTTATTCCCTGGTCGTTGCATTGTTGCTGTTGTTTGTTGTTTAATTTATCCGCCCTCAGATAAATGGGCATTTGGCATGGCATAATTTTTTAAGACACGAAAGTAGGTGCCCAAATTAGAGGTCGGCGGATAAATTAGTTTATGCTGCGCATATTTTATTTAGTTTAATTTTTTTTCTTATCAGGTTAAATGGTATAGCAGCTGGAATGCTGGGAGGTCAAAATATCAGGGGAATTATAGCGTCATAGCCTTCAGGCCTCAAGCCATTTTTGGCCGGCAACTCATTGGCGGTATCTTTATCAATCATAGCTTTGCCATATAACCGCAGCCAGATGGTATAACTATCATGGAAATTATCAGCAGCATTGCGCTTATCAGCATCAATGAGACCTTGATCGTTCAGGTGATATCATTTCTGATTTTTCTCTATCTGATAAATCGGCTGATGTTTCGCCCATTGCGCAACGAAATGGCCGATCGGGACACATATGTAGAGCAGGTAAGGTCAGATATCGATCAGGCCAAAATCGAGATAAAATCGCTGAGCAGCCAAATCCGCGAACAGGAAGCCGAAGTCAAAAAAGAGGCGTTTGATCTCAAAAACCAACGGGAAGAAATCGGCAGCCAGCGGGCTAAAGAAATTTTCGCCGAGGTCCGGCAGGAAATTGCCGACATCAGCGCCGGCGTGCAGGCCGAAATCGATGTCAAAATTGCTGAGGCACGGCAATCACTGCAGGGAGAATCCGAAGCATTGGCAGTCGAGATAATTGAAAAAATTTTGGATCGGAGGCAGCGGACGTGAGCAGATCGAAAAAGATAGCAATGGGATCATTGTATTTCCTGACCGCCGTAATCCTCGTCCATCTGCTATCACCGGAAGCGCTGGCGGCAGACGGTTCCGGAGGCTGGCGCCCGGTCTTCGACCTGGTGATGCGATGGGTCAACTTTTTAATTCTGGCATTCTTGCTGGTAAAATTTTCAAGGTTGCCGATCAAAAATTTTCTGGCGGGCAAAAGGGATGATATCGCTCGGCAGATCGAAGAATTGGAAACGATCAAAAATCAGATGCTGGATCAAATTGATGAACGCCGCCAACAGATCGAAAACAGCAAAGAGCGTCTTGAGCTGTTGAAAAAAAGGATCGTTGCGCAGGGCGAAAAGAACAGATTACAAATAATCGCGGATGCCGAACAGGAAGGCAAAATCCTGCTAACCAGCGCCAAAAAGAAAATCGAAAGCCGGATCTCGGACGCTCGTGAGATGATCAAAGCGGAGCTGGTAGATGACGCCATCGCCCTTGCAATACAAAATTTACCGGAAGCGATCACT
>JASJCE010000228.1 GCA_030066155.1 Desulfobacterales bacterium
GCGGATCGGTTTCAGCAGCTCAAATCCAATTATCGCAACTGGCAATAGGCCCTAATTTAAAATTGAAGATTGAACATTGAATATTTATGGATTTTAATCGATTTAATGGTGAGGCACCGTTAATGACGGACGTTTTTATACGTTCCAACCAAAATTCGGGAGATCAATCTGAATTTTTTTATTGGCCACGAATCTTCACGAATAGACACGAATATTAATATATCTTCCGAGGGTTGCAAAGCCTTCATCTTGATGACGACATTCGTGATCATTCGTGTCCATTCTTGGCTTTTTTCTAATGTGAAATACCTATAGATCACAATAGAACCATGAATCCGGAGGAAATTCTCTCATCGAGCGACGTCCTGAATAAAATTGAAACGGTTTGCAGACGGCATTTTTCCGCTGACAACGATGTCAATGAGTGCTTCATCTTCGTGATTGACAGTCTCAAATCCCAGGATTATAAACGCCTGAGAGCCTTTAAAGGCAGAAGTAAACTTACCACTTATCTTTACACTCTGGTAAATTCTCTGGTAATCGATTTCCGCCGCAAAAAATACGGCCGCCGACGCATCCCCGCCGCAGTTCGGAAACTGGGCCAATGGGCTGAAGCCGTTTATCGTCTGATATGCTGGCAGCGATTCTCGGTGGATGACGCTTTTGGTTTTCTGCAGGTCGACGGTTTGTACGAGGGCGGTTACGACCGGTTCCGACAGGAAATTATCCCGATCCAAAATGCTCCCTGCCGTGAAAACCCCCGAATCCAGTCGATTGATAATCCGGAGAGCGTTGCGTCCCATCTGAGCGATGCCCGCTCCAATCCAATGGAGAAGCTGATCGAAAAACTCGATCACCAGCGCCGGTTCCGGGCTGCCGATATCATTCGGGAACTGACGGGTGAGCTGTCCGAACAGGACCAGCTGCTGGTGCGCCTGGTGTATGGCTCGGACCACTCCGTGCGCGCCGCGGCAGCAACTGTCGGCCTGTCGACAACCACCGTTCGCAATAGACTGAAACGGCTATTGACCCTGTTCAGAAAAAAATTGCTCGCCGCCGGAATTCGCGAACCATGAAATTGTCCGTCTAAATATTCCACCATTAAGCAAATTGTTAGTGGGGAGCCATAGATGGGAGAATATTAGGTTGAAACAGGGGTGTTCAGGTATCGTGAATGGTGGAATATTTTTTTTCTATTCTAAAAGAGGAAAATATGGGTAAGTGGATAAACCGGATTTTAGTGCCGTCGAGCGGTCAGGATGCGTCGGCCCACATTGCACCCGAGGATATGGCGCGATTGGTCGATGCAGCAGTCGACGACACCGAGCGTGAACGCCTCTTTCAGCATATCAATCGCTGCCGACGCTGCTATGATATTCTGAAACATTCCATCGAAGGCAATCCGTTTGCCGGAACAAAGCGATCGGACGCCTCCGTCTGGTGGAAGCGACGGACTGTTTATGCTCTGGCAGCATCCATCCTGCTGATATTCATCATTAGCGGCCAGCTCGTCTACCGTCATTGGACTCGTGATACCGGTATCGTTTCGGCGACTCTGGATTTGGATCAGCAATTGATCGATATCCTGCTGGAGGACAGCGCGCTGCAAATCGGACAAAGCCCTCGCTTGAGTCGCCTGCTGAGCGCCTTGAGGCAACGGGGGGTTCCGGTTGACAGGATCCAGCTGGCCGTGCTGTCGAAGCCCTATTACCAGAAGAAAGATATATTCGCCCCCCCGGAATATCTGCACATTCGGATTGAAGACAACATCGCCTATCTGGAAGTGAAAGAAGGGAAGTGAACCGCCCGGAGTACTGGAACGCCGGGGTAGTGACGTAATACCCTAAATGAGCGAAAAGCGCTTTCATTTAGGAGTTATTGGTTATTTGTTAATCGTTATTAGAATAGGTTGAGCCCCTGATCTGATAATTCTGCCACCAGGGAGTTATAAAACAGGTTTCATTCCTTTTAAACCATTAACCAATAACGAATAACGAATAACAACCAATTGGTTTTTAACTCAATTGGGGCAATACTATTTGAATTCCTTAATTCCTGAATTCACAATTCCTAAATTGTTGGCCTGACACCTGAACACTGACACCTGAAACCAGTGGCAGGTTTAGCCTACAGCAGCGACGGTGCTCTCAAGCCTGACTCCCTGTACCAGGATTTCGATTTTAATTTGCCTTCCTCCTAAACTATTTCCGCTCTGATTCAAACATTTCTAAAAAAATTAAAAAGAAGTAGTCCACTTTTACCACCTGTCCGTCTACCTTAGTAAATCTCAATACTACACGAGGAGGAACAGCATGAAAACAGCAGCCGAGATGTATTGGATGTCACCTTGCCGGTTCAGATATTTGGGTCTGGTTACCCTCACCCTGGTTTTGTTCTGGGTCAAAGCACCGGAAATTCTTGCCGCCCCAAAGCAGTCACCCACAATCCGGCTTTTTCCAACAACCGTTGTGGAAAACATCAAACATACCGGTGAAGCTGCCCGGGCCATGGAGCAGGATCTTCAAAGCGTAATTGACCGTCTCAACCAACAGGAGGAACTGTACCTCGCCAGCAAGTGCGAAGGCGCCGCAGCCGAGCCCGGTTGCAGTGAGATCGCCGATCAACTGGGCCAGACCTACCTGGAAATGTTGAATTTGATGGAAACGCGCTTGCCAGGCATGGAGGATTCGGTCAGGGCAACCAATGCCAGCCTGGAGAAGCGCATCCGGAGCGAATTGGGCCGCAAGACAACGCCGAGGGGGTTGCAGAAAGTTCTCCAGAGAACGCCCCAGCAACCGGTGGAATCACCCCGCTACAAGCGCCGTTCGGGCCGATTGAGCGAAAAATTCAGACAGTACTACAAGCTGGTGGCGATGGCCCCGCGGACGCGCTCAGGGGGATCTTTGGCTTCCGTGGCCGCGGAAATTTATCTGGACACACAGGAAGTACAGGAGTTGATCGCGTTGACCCGGGATGAAATCAGCCGTGCCAAACTGATGATCGATCTCGATCAGGCCTATGGCATCATTACGCCGGAAATGTTTGAAATGGTCGGGCGGGTAAAATCCATTCTCTTCGGAGAAACTGCCGACGAAGACAGCATCCCCGGTCCGCCGCCCGGCAGCACCCAGGCCGAATACCGCAGTCCACTGGAGATGTGAGCGAATGAGATTTCAGGTTTCAGCGTTCTGCCAGAGGTGGCCTGTTTGATCGAGGAAGAAACTTTGGAAAAGCGAATCCTCCAAAGCCGGATAAATATCGAATATCGAAGTATGGCATTCAGTCGATTTTATATAAATGACTGAGCAAAGCGATTCGACAATTCTTCAATCTTCAATCTTCAATTTTCAATTTAATTGCGGAGGTAATTCCCATGAGAAGGTTAATGCAGATATCCAGATTCAAAATAGTTTGTTTTTGTTCGCTCGCCGTTATCGGGTTTCTGGTTTCGGCATGTGCAAATCAACGGCAAATCAGCCCGAGTTGCACCCTGCCGTCTGGTGTCAATCTCGACGAGGCCCTGGCACACTCCCGCGACGACTTGGGTCATTTGGAGTGTGAAGTGATGTTTGACGGATACTACGAGCGGTTGATCGAAGTGGCCAAACGGGATCCCGACCCGACCAACAAACGCAAATTCAGCGATTTTCTGGAGTGGGCCAATTCGGAAGGTATCATCGATAAAATCCAGGCACGAGATTACTACAACCGTTATTTCAACACGACATTCATGTCCTTGCCCGACGATTACAATGTTTGTTCTTCCTGCTCTGAAAAAAAGCAGACTACGCTCACGTTGCGGATGGAGGAAGAACTGGGTCAAAAGGAAGCCGGACTGTTGCGGGCCTGCCAGGACAAGGAAGCCTATTACCTGGCTGCCGATCAATATAATTCGGTTATGCTGCTCCTGGACGCAACCTGCACGGCATGCAGAAACTGAGCACAGGACTGATAAACGAGGACTGAGGACTGAGTTGATGAAAGGTGGGAATGCGGCAAAGGCAACATGCTCAATCCTCAGCACTTAACCTTCTCCATATTCAGGAAACTCCGTATGAAAACGACATCTCATATAGCTAAAGGATTTTCAGCAGGGTTCATTACCGGCGCGCTGGGCGTTCTGGTTCTCGGGGCAGCCATGCTGTACATGCTGAACATGTCCGAAGTCGTGGCCATTTCAGTGCTGAAAATCCCCAGTGTTCAGCGGGTTTTGAGCTGGACATACGATAATCTGAGGCTCTCCGTCATCCCGTTTTCCCTGACGCTTCTGTGTTTCACCGGATCGCTGCTGCGATTGAATCGATATCTGGCGGATCCGGCGATTTCCGCGGAAAAAGTGGCCCAGACGGAGCAGCTTGTGGATATCTGGATTAACCTGTTTTTTGGCATTGGCGTGATCTGGACGGCTATTGGTATGCGGGGGGCGTTACTGGAGGGTATCGGCGATCTGAATTCCCAGACCGCAGCCCAGTTGGGGGCTTTCTCCATTCTGCAACGCCTGGTGGACGGGGGAATTTTGCTGGCGTTGTCGACGACCATTTTTGGTGCCGTCGGCGGCTATCTCCTGCGGCTGATCAAATCCCTGACCGTCGGTTCCCGAATCAAAGCGTTCTACCACCGACTGGCCCAACAAGAGGCCGAATCCGTTAACCAGGTTCTGCTGTCCATCGACAATCGGCTCGAGGAATTGGTGTCGATACCAAAACAGAATCCGCGCAATCCAGTGCTCCCCGCTGAAAAGAGCGCTGATGCCGAATTCAATGATTAAGGGATATAGGAATTCCCAAATTATTTACCCTGAAACCTTTAAATGAGTTGGCCTACGGCAGAGCCCGCTCTCTTTGAAAGGAATTTGATGACCAGGTTTTCGAATTGGAATAGATAAAGATGAATCCACTACACCCGCTTTCGACTCTCAACTATGGCAGCAGACCCGGCTCCTCGGATGCGGTGGAGATGCTGCAAACAGACGTGATGCGGTTTTTTGCGATCCTGTGCCTGTGTCTGATGGCGATTTTTGCACTGGTCAAAGCCCTGCCCCTGGCCCAAACGGAACGCCCGACGATCGTCGAGCCGGCCGATTTGAGAGAAGAAGCCCAATCGTTGCAAATACAAATCGCATCCCTGAAAAAAAAACTGGCAGAAATAAAGACCCGCACCCAATTCGCAGCAATGGATGCCGAGCAGTCGGCTCTTCAGGCCCGTAAAGCGGCCGAGGATGAGCAGACCATCGTCAACCAGCTGCGGGAGACCCGGGGACAATTGAAAAAAGCGACCTCATCTCTGGCAAAGACCCGCAGCCTGCTAAATATGCGTGAAGCCAAAATGGCCAGGCTTGTCGAGGATATAAACCGGAAACAGCAATTCCGCACGGAACTAAAAGCTCAGATCAACAGTGAAAGGCAAAAATTGGAAAATATCCAGGCTTCTCTGGAGCGGACAGATCAGAACCTTAATCGACATCAGCCAGAGCCGGCGGCCGACGAGCAACGGGAAACAACGCCTCCCGAATCTCCGGCCCCGGAGGGCCACATCCTGAGGTTTGCTTCCGATGCGGCCCTGCAAACGCTGATCTCTTCCGGAAAAGTAAATTTTTATGCAGTGGCCGGTCAGCAGGCCTGGCGACTGCGACTGATCGGTAGCCGGGCGAATTTCATTGCCAGCCAGAGCCCCCAACAGATTTACGAAATGGAATCGACCACCGTCCCGTCTGTGTATTCGGATACATTCAAGCAACAGGTGGCTGTCTTCGGCCGATCCAGTGTAACGTGGGGCGTTACTCTGCCCGCGCAAACCACAACCGACATTCAGCATATTGTCAGCAGCAGACGAGAGGGCGAGATCGTCATTATGTCAGACGGCAAGGTTAAGTTGAAATGAGGGCAGTTATTAAAATGACCATAGCGCGATTACATTGGGCCATAATGCTGTTTACCGTATGGTTGGGATTGACGGCATGCGCCGGAAATCAGCAGGCGTTTCGCACCGATTCCGGTGCCCGTCAGCTATCCCTTGATCTGTGGCTGGACAAGACCTTGATCCCCTATCTGATTCAGCAACTCGACCAGCATCCGCGCTTCCGCTCTCAGCCGGTGCTGCTGGTCCGCATGCAGGGTGATAATGTGCTGCCGCAAATCGATGATCTAACCTGGCAGATCCGACAGAGAATTACCGATGCGATGTTGAAGCAACCGGGCCTGGATCTGGCCTGGCGGCCATCCAGTTCAGACTGGCAGCATCCTCAGAGTCTCGATGACATCCCCTGCGGGGAATACGACGAGGTTAATTATTATATCGGTATTGACTGCGGCCTGAGCCGCAACGGTCAGCAGCTTCACGTCAAGGTTCGCGCGTTGAATTTAGCCGAAAATAAATGGGTATCGGGCTTTGGCAGGTCATGGCACGGCACGCCGACCAGAGAACAAATCGACGCCCTGGAGCGGCTGCATGTCGATGAACACCTGCGGGGTCGTCGGCCACTGCCCTTTTCGAGTCAGCAACCGGATATGCTGGCCGCCTATCTGGCCCGCAACCTGAGCTGTCTCTTGCAGCAGGGTCAATCTGAGGTGCCGGTCGTTTATGTATCCAGGCCGGATGAAAATCTTCCGGAAACATTCAAGACCGCGCTGGACATCGTGGGGCGCTACCTGGCGCGGTTCAAAGAGGTCGAAGTGACCGATAAACCATCCCGGGCCAATGTCACGATCGTTGCCACAATCCACGCCATTGATCGGCGCCTGCACCAGGTCTGGATATCCGCCCGCCAGCGTCGGGGGGACATATACCTTCCCGGCGCCGGCACCGAGGCTTACGTCGATCTTGAAGCGGCGGACAATAGGCCACCGGAGATCGCCCGTCGCGAAGCCGACAGGGCTTCATCCTTACCATTGACGCCCGATCGGGCAAATACCGAACAATTTCCGATTATATCAACTTTCGATTTGGTGACACCTCTCGATCCGCTGCGCTGCGACCATCGCATGGACTGGCAATCCGGAATCAGACGCGTGACCTCAAATCAGACCTTGATGTCCGGAAGCTGTCTGGCGGTTGAAGTTCGGACATCCGTGCCGGCCTATATTTTCCTGGTGGGGCAGGATGCCAGGGGTGAATTGTCGCAGGTATTTCCCAACGACTGTGCTGCCCCGGGCAGCCGTCTCCCCCGGCTTCATCCCGGAGGACGATTTCGCTTCCCGGCCGATTATGATTCAGCATCCGGGATTCTGCAACTGGCCGGCCCGCCCGGCACGGAGCGCATTTATGCCATTGCCATCACAGCCGCGGGACTGGCCGGACGATTCGAAGACCGGATGAAACCGGTACAGGGTATCTGCGAGTCCGGAGACGGGTATCCGGCAATTCTGCAATCCGGCGGTCTGCGCCGCCCCCATGAACGCATCGATCGTTGGCAGAATTACCTGTCCTGGCTTTCTGACAATCATCCGGGGATGATGGATTGGCGCGAAATTCGATTTCGGCATGGGGGGATGTAGGAAGACAGAGGACAGAAGACAGATGACAGAAGATAAGAAGATCGGAAGAAGAGAAGGTGGAAAGGTATTTCCGAACTCTTGAGTTCGTAAGCTCGTAAGTTTTTCATCATTAGCGGATTAATATTGATTTAATTCCTTTTACGAATCAACTAATCAACTATTCAACCAATCAACCAGTTTTTGCCATGACGCGCTACCTTTTTCTAATAAAATTTATACTGTTCACGGCCCTGCTTGCAACCGGTCAAACGGCATTCAGTGCGGTCAAGGAAATCATACCGAACATTGAAGCCCTGTGGCAGGAGTATGACCGCAAGGATGCCGAAATATTGCCGGTTATCAACTATCCCTACGGCCATTGTTTCCGACTAGCAGCCCGCAATAATGATATCCCGCTGTCGCTCCTGTTGGCCGTGGCCCGCGGAGAATCGAATTTCAACCCCCGGGCCCGATCAAACCGCAACTGTCACGGTATCATGCAAATCCAGTGGCCGGGAACCGCCAAGCATCTCGGAATTAATCGCCTGAATGCCCTCTATGAGCCCTGCACCAACATCCGGGCCGGCGCCAGATACCTGCGAGAGCTTCTGGATCGCTACCAGGGCAACCTGCATCTGACCCTGGCAGCGTATAATTACGGTCCGAGCCGGATCAAAAAAGGGGCGGATGCAAGCCGTATCCCGCACGGTGCCAAATGGTACAGCGGCTACATTTATCATCATCTGAAAACTATTATGCGGGGAACGTCTTCATCCAAAATCAAAGTTTCTAAAGTTTCTCTGGCTTTCGAACCCAAAAAACGACTGGCCCTGATAACCTTCACCCACCCCGTCCACGCCAGGGGCTATTATCAGCATTTACAGAAAAAAGCCCCCTCTCTGGAGCTGGACTGGTATCGAATCGGCATGGGTCGGTTTCAGGTGGTCATGCTTTATGGCAATCAACAATCATTGGAAAACGGTAAAAAAACACTGAGGAAGCTTGGAGTGAGGGCAATGACACGCTAGTCTTGGGTCTCCAAAGCGATTGCTAAAATAAACGGTACCAAAACAACGCTTGATTGATTAGACAGTCTTTGTCAACCATTTACGAACTTGAAGCGTCATTGTATCAAAACCCGGACTTTGACAAATCACAAAACTAAGCATAATACTATGCATATTCTAAAACGCAATTGATTCGTCGAACTCGTTACTGAAAAGCATTAATTAGTTTTCATAGATCGATTTCGGGTGCTGATCGTATAATTGGATCGGCGGTGACATTACGCGGAGAAATCATGTCCGATAAAGACCGACAAACCCGCGGTTTCTGGACCTATGTCCTGTGGCTGGCACTGATGTTCGCGGCGTTGGCCGCTACGGCCCGGGGAGAGGACCGGGCATTGCTGATCGGTGTCGGCCGTTACGCCCATTTCGACAATCGGCTGAACGGCGTAGACCTGGACCTGGATATGATGGCGGAAACAGCGCAGCTTCTGGGATTTTCTCAAAGGGCAATTCGAATTTTAAAGAACGAAAATGCGACTTCCACCCATATCCGACATGAATTCGAAAACTGGCTGATCAATGACACGGGACCGGATGATCGGATATTGATTTATTTCAGCGGTCACGGTTCCCAGGTCTGGGATCATAGTCGGGATGAAAGTGACGGCTTCGACGAGGTCTTGCTGCTTTATGATACCCGGGTGACGCTGGAAGGCGGACGGCGCTCACTGAGCGGCGTTTTGCACGACGACCGGTTCCACGCAATGCTGGCAGCGCTTAAAAGCCGCAATATACTGGTAATTGTGGATGCCTGTCACAGCGGAAGTGCAACCCGGAGTCTGCGCGAACTCCCGCGGTCGTCTCGGATAAGGGACGCCCAGGTCAAATATTTTTACTATTCACCCCTGCTGCCCTCCGCCGGGGGCAGCGGCAAATTCGATATTGCGCCGCCGGCCGGGCCAGGTGATATCCGCACACGCTATGTGGCACTGACTGCCTGCCGGGATGATGAGAAAACCATTGCAACTTCACGGGGCAGTATATTCACGCTGGCACTGCATCAGGCAGTGCGCTCCGCCGTAAAATCGGGGAACCGGATCACACCGGACGAACTGCGTTATCAATCGACGAAATATATCCGGGAGCAGGTTCAGTCCGACCGGATTACATTTCATCCGCAAATCGAGGGACATCCATCCCTTCGAAATCAACCTCTGCCGTTGGTCGCCAGCGCTGACGGCAACGGGAAAATCCAGCCGGATTTGGCGGTACTGGTGGAAAAAAACCTTTCAACAATTGGACTGCGCCTGAATAAAACGTGTTTTGAACCGGGAGACGCCTTGGAGATTGTGGTCCGGATTGATGAGCCGGGTTATTTGAATATCATCAGCATAGCGGCCGACCGTCGGTCGACCGTCTTATTTCCGAATCAACATCATCCCCGAAATGAAGTCGGTCCCGGTCGGCTGACGATCCCCACCGCTCAAATGGGATTCGAGTTAGTCAGTGACGGCCCCCCCGGTCGGCGCATCATCGCTGCTTTTCTGACCCGCTCGGCGCAAAACGGGTACACCTCCGGATTCAGCATCCCGGAGAATTTTTTGACGGATAAATCCCGAGTTTCAGAACGGTCGCTGGTGATGCGCCCGGTCAGCCATTATCTGGCCGCCGGCAAAGTCTCAGTTGAAATCCGGGAGGAAGGCGGGTGCGACTAGGCGGATATGCTTTTATTATATAAGCCCGACTTTTGGGCAGGCACATAAAGTCTTTTATAACGAAAAGTGGAGTAATGGAGTTTTGGAATACTGGAGTAATGGTTAAAAATCGTCTTTTCCGATTGGAATAAGTATGCTTACAAGCATCAAAAACGACATTCAAAAAAATTGATATTATTCGTTTTAATTCACCATCAATATTCCATTACTCCAATACTCCATGAATAGTTAATCAGCACAAATGTTGATTTAATCCATCATCGGCACCATATAAATGAACAAGCTGGCGGAGGTATACATAGTGAGGTCCATTCAAATTTTTATTTCTTTCACTTTACTGACCTGGTCCGGTTTCTCCTGGGGGATGGATTGTGAACTGGCTGCCGAGTATTATCATCGAGCGAAATCCGAAAGCGATGCGGAATCTGCAATCAGCTTGCTGAACCAATCGATACGGGTCTGCCCGAATTTCAATAGCTGGTACATACTCGGACTCATGCATGCACGGCAGAACGAAATTGAATCGGCCACCACCGCCTTTGCCCATGCCAGATCACTGGCCGTAACCGCCAAAACTGAAGCCCTGGCGCTGGCCCATCTGGGACAGATGTTGGTTCAATCCGGGCAAATGCTGCAGGCGCTGCAGGCTTTTGAACTGGCATGCCGGTTCCATCCGGCACCGGTGCCGAACTGGCTCAACGCATCTTTGAAGCGGACCCGTATTCAGGCCTACCAACACATCGTGCCGGCCACCAGCATTGCCCGGGTACTGGAAAGCGGTGTCCAGACCAGCACCGATGGCAGATTTATGGTTCGTCCGGCGGTGAATTTGCCGGTTCACTTCGAGTTTGACCGGTCCAACCTGAATTCGGCGGCAACCCGTCAGGTTTATGAGCTGGGCCTGGCCCTGTCCCTGCCTCAACTCCGGAACCGATCCTTTATCCTTGTCGGGCATACCGACAAAAGAGGGACGGTGGCCTACAATCAGCGACTTTCCCAGGCCAGGGCGGATACCGTACAGGATGAGCTTGAACGAAAATTTCCATCCCTGATCGGAAGATTGCAAAGCACCGGCCGCGGTGAAACCGAACTGCTTTACGACGGGGACAGCGAAATTGACCATCAATTGAACCGCCGGGTGAAGGTGACGGTGATTGATTGAAGACTGAAGATTGAAGATTGAAGAATTGTGGAATGCTATCGATTTGAATTTATTGGCGACCTACGTCATCCGTTATACATTGAGGCATCGTTATGACTGTCTTCCGCACGAACACAAATTATAGGGTTAATTTAAGAAGTGATGGAGCGAAGCGACTCCGGAAATCTTCAATCTTCAATCTTCAATCTTCAATTTTAATAGTTTGCCTAATTGGCATCGGTGCAGCGTTGCCGGCAATTGCCGTTGCCGAAAACCATGCGCTGCTGATCGGTATTGGCCGCTATCAGGATCGCGTTCTCGAGGGTCCGCCCTTTGATGTCGCCGCGCTGGCCGAGGTGCTGAAAAACCGCTACGGATACGCCGCGGAGCATATCCGTACCCTGGTCAATGAGCAGGCCAAAAAGCAGCGTATTCTAGCGGAATTCGAGCGCCTATCCCGCCGAACGCGTCCCGGCGATCGGATATTGATTTACTACAGCGGTCACGGCACCAGCCGGCGGGATGATCGCCTGGCACTGCCCCTGCCCTATTCGAGCGGTGCCATTGTACCGGCAGATTTTGACTTTGCTTCCGGACAATCAATTGAACGTCAGATGGCTCAGCTGATCATCGGTCGCCGCGATCTGCGGCCGACCCTGGAACAACTCGATCGGAATCGCAAGGTCTTAATGATCTTCGATACCTGTTTTTCAGGAAATACGGTTCGATCCGCCTCCCCGGCTGAACCGGTGGACGCGGGTCGCTTCACGCGGCTGAATTCCGGCAGTATTTTTGACGCGGAAGATCAAATCGGAAATTTCAGGGATAATCTCAAATCAGACGAGACCTATCCCTACCGGAACATATTCTATATATCGGCGTCGGCTGAAGACGAACTTGCCGGCGATATTCGCCGGGATAATCTGCATCTCTATCCCACCGTCGATGGCAATCCCCACGGCGTGTTGACGGACGCTTTGCTGCGCGTGCTGACCGGTCAACTGCCGGTGGACACCAACCGGGACGGACGCTGGAGTCATTTCGAAGTCTACGCTGCCGTTAAAGCGGAAGTCCAACGGCGCTTCA
>JASJCE010000229.1 GCA_030066155.1 Desulfobacterales bacterium
AAATTCCCGCCACAAGTGCAGCGTCGAGCAGTGAATGCCGCTGCCCGACATGTCCCAGTTGACTTCGAAGTCGATCTCGATGACCTCAAAGTTGCGCTTCTCCAGTTCCTTGACGACCTTGGGGACGCCCTTGCGGATCAGGACCTTTTTGTTTCCAAGCGCCACCGCGTTGCAGGCACCTTTTGCTACCTCATCGGGATCTACCTTGAGGATTTCCCAGTCCTTCAGTTCTGCAGGAAGTCCCTGCCAGAGGGCGCTTTCACCAGGCCCAATCATCAGCCCGCGGTCGACCGGCTTGAAGACGACGTCGATGTGGTAGCCATAGCGCGTGTCGAAATAGAGCGGCTTCACGTCCCAGCCGAAGGGTTTCAGCATGCGGCGATAAATCTCCGTCGTATATTCATCGTTTGCTGAACGGGGTACGCTGAGGTCGTTCACATGAGCAGGGTCATCGACGCCGATACCCACGAAGACGATCCCTTCAAACACCAGGAAGTCGCCGCAGGAGACTGGCCCAACGGGACGTCGGTCCACCGTTGGCCACATGGGCGGGCAGGTCAGCCACACGGCATTCGGGTCGTTGTGCATGATGCAGTTCATCGCGTCACGGATGATAAGTTCGGCGCACTGATTGGCCGTGACCTCCCAGACGCCAAGAAAACAGTTGCCGATAACGTCACCCCCTCCGTGGGCCTGCAAGCTGTATTGCTTCTGTTTCGACCAGCTGAAGTTGTAATTCAGGATCGATTCAGGATACTCGTCGCCCTCAAATCTCACCACTTTGACGCCATTGCTTCGGTAAGCCTCCGCCAATTGATTGGTTTCATCGACCAGCCTGTCATAAAGATCAGGACGCACTTCCTTCAGGCTCTTCCCTCCGTACTTCGTAAGGATCTCCCTCATGGCCGGAGTGGCGTGCTTGAAGAGATTCTGCATCTCCCAGGTGTTGGGGTTCGGCACGTACGGCGCAGCCGCGGCATTCCCCACAGCGGTAGCTTTCAGTGGTGCATATTCCGCGTCTACATGCAGCTTGATGCCCTCTCCCTGCTTGTACATGCCGGGAATGATTTCTTCGTATCCGTCTGCTAGATTTACCATTTTCCTTTCCTTTTCTTGGTTGGTTTAAGCTGTTTTTATAATTAACTATCGTTTGCCGAAGGTCCCGCCAGGTGGGCGGGACCGGAAACGAGCATTCATACCAGTCACTATCTAACCTATCGGCGGCGGTCCGTCCGGTACCGGCTTGACCGGATCGTTCTCGCGCCAGATTTCGGCATCGGAGCAATCCGGGCCGCTGTGGTAGTACGCCCAGATCTTGTCGTACTTCAGCGGAATCGGCTCGACGCCCGCCGCCTTCATGCGTTTCATCGTCTCTTTGGCGGTCCGCACGACGATCGACCGGCCGTCGCCAAGGCAGATCTGGTTTGCAGCGCCCAGCGCGATTTCTTCCACAGGCATCTTCACAATCTCGTAGTCTTTGAAGCATTCGGGCACTCCGCCGCCGAGGATGCCGTAGTTTGGCAGGTCGGGAAGCGCGATGACACCCTCTTTCAGGTTCGCCATGATGCAGTCCGAATGGTAGGAAAGCTTGGAATCGTAGAACCAGATGTCGTACGTAAAGCCCTCACGCTTTAGCATGCGCATCATGAACTCGGCAGCTTGTGGAATCCCACAGGCACATTCGTAAGCGGCCTGTTTCCAATCGCTCAACACCGCCGGGATCACGCTCTCGTCCTTTACACCGAAACCGAAGAGAATGTGCTTGCCCGGCAAATGGCGCCAGGCAGCGACATCCATAGTCAGGGAACCGTAGCCCGGGACACTGACGTTCGGCTCGGGGAACGGAATGCTGTAATAGACCAGGTCCGGATTATCCACGAACAGCTGGTAGGTGCCCTCCCGGGAGGCGAATTCCATCGCTCCGTTGAGCGAGTTGTCCCAGGTGTGAAAGAAGATGTTCTTAATGATGCGGCAGTAGGACGGACCGGCGTAGGTCGTCAGGAACCTCGGGCCTCCCCAGCCGGCATTTAGATTCAAAAGACCCTGGGGAAGAGGGCTCTTGCTCTCGTTGCGGATAACCTTCACACCGGCCTGGCGCAGGGTTTCCGCCAGTCCGTCCGATTCCTCGGCCATCTCGTCCCAGAGCTTGGGATTCGTTTCCCTGATATCGTTGGCAGCATCCTTGCGCATCTGGTCCATGAGATTGTCTGAATTTCCTGACAGCATGGATTTAAACTCGGGTGTATCCGGGTCAGGCGCGCTGGCCGCGTGCAAACTGCCGATCACCGCGACCCGGTACTTGGCAAAACAGTGCTCGTGATAGGCGCGCACGCCTTCGAACTGCGGTGTCATGTGGGCGTTGAGCGCATCCCACTTTTCTTTCTCCGCAGCGTCCCAGGCCCGCTTTTCGGGTGTGCCCGGTGTAGGGGGCATTGTCGGGTATTTTGCTGAACTGGTCTCTGGTCTGTTCATGTTGATTCTCCTTTTAGTTAGGTTTTAATAATTGTTCTTCTGACGTCTTGGAACTCGGAATGCAGAATGAAAAATCCGCAATCCAAGTTCTAAATTCTAAAACCGTTCCTCGGTAACGGTCTTTCCGGTAACCATGCCGGGTCGGCCGTCTTTGATCCAATCAACTGCATTTTGTGACTGCAGTCCCGGATCCGGTTGGGTTTCGAGAGGACCGTCTTCTCCCTCCAAGATCGCAACCTTGATTGGGTAGTTAGCGAATTCATTGTAAGGTAGCGTCATATCGTGCTGGTCGCCCATAGGACACATCGAAACGATGGCATACAGATCTTCATGCGCCAGCAGTTCCACATAGTCGCCTTTCTTGAAGGACCCTTGACCCGAGAAATACGACATGGCGGTGGGGACCTTGTCGTAGGCGATGATCTGAAAATGCATAAAGACACCAGGGGGGAACTGAAGCGCCCTGGCCACGTCCTCACCGGCCACCTCGAAGATGCCCTTCATGAGGTTGGAGTCGCAACTGTTGTGATGGGGGGTGCCGTACATCGTCTCGTACTGAGAGGCGGTGCAGCGGCCATTCGCAGCAAAGAAGTTGTGGCCCGCGAGCTCACCATACTTCTTTCGCATGGCGTCGACGTCGCAAGTGTCCCTGATCAGGGTCAGCAAGGGACGACAGAAAGGAGTATTGGACAGGTAGGTGGCTCCTTCATCGTAGACCATTGAACCGAACACAGCTGTCATCCAGATGTCGGCAAACTCAATGGTCGGCCTGCTCCTGACGAGATAGGTCGTGTCGATGATCTGCGGCCCGTGGGTCAGCTCGTACCGGATAACCTGCCCCTTGTCGAGCTCGAATCCGTAACCGTCGAAAGGGTCGAGCATCCTCTCCTCGATCACTTTCAACTTTCCCGCCTTGGAAAGTTCTGTCCCCTTCCTGCCAGCTCCCGCAAAGCGTTCATTGATTTCCTTCTTCATTACCGCTGCGATGTCATAAAATTCTTTAGTCATTTTTTACCTCTTTTTTTAGTAGTTATTGTCTTAGTTGTCATTTTTATGCATTTTAAAAAAAATTTTCATCCGGCCACTAAGGCCCCAAGGCACGAAGAAAGAAATCAGATAATATCTTGGTGTCTTAGAGCCTTTGTGGCAAATTGTTTAGGGCATTCGCAATCCATTCCGCCTCCGCTTAAGCTATAGCGGACAAGAGTCCAAAATCTAAAACTGTTCCTCCCCGACCACGCCGGTCACCAAGCCGGGCCGGCCGGCCTTAATAAAGTCGATCGCATCCATGGATTTCCGCTTGGGATCCGGTATTGTTTCCAGTGGGCCGTCCACACCTTCATAGATGGCATATCTAAGCGGGAAATTTACCTGCTTTCTATAGTCGGCATAGCTGTTCTGGTCGCCCGCAGGGCACATGGAGAAGGCACAGTAGAGGTCATCGTGTGCCAACAGCTCAACGAAGTCGTGCTTCTTGAAGATGTCGCCGAACCGAAGGCCCGGAAGATAAGTGATGTTAGGGGGTATAGCCTCGAAGTCGATAAACTGAAAATGCATGAATATATCCGGGTTACCCCCGAGCGAGCGGGCAACATCTTCACCGGCAATCTCATACATGCCCTTTTTCACTTGGTCATCGCAGGTGCTGGCGAAGGGTATGCCGTCCTTCATTTCGATCAATGCCGCATTACAGCGCCCCGACGGGTAGACGAAGCTGTGACCCGAGCGCGGGCCGTACTTCTCGTGGAGCTTTTCGTAATCGATGGTATCCCTGATGATGGTAAGCAGAGGCCGCGCAAACGGGGTGTTGGACCAGTAGTGCATGCCTTCTCTCAGGATCAGAGACCCAAGAGTAGCCGTGTGGAAAGTACATGCAAACTCCTCTTTGGGACGTGACTTTACGTTATAAATGGTGTCGATGATCTGAGGGCCGTGCGTCAGCTCGTAGCGGAGCACCTGCCCTTTCTTGATCTCGAATCCGTAGCCGTCAAAAGGCTGCACGATACGCTCTTCCACCAGTTTCAACTTACCGCCTTCTGAGGCAGCTTTTGCCTGTTTGTAATACTTCTCGTAAGGCTTGTTGAATTTCTCTGACACCTTAGCTACAATTTTGGCCGGATCATCTTTAGACATTTTTAGTCTCCTTTTGTTTTTTGGACTAGTTGGTAAGAATTGCTTTCTTGCTTTAATGAATTAATTGAGCATCAACTTCTTAAATACACTTTAGATTTTGGATTGCGGATTGTGGATTGCGGATTGCGGATTGATGGTTTCGCTCTCCGAGGCGTAGGCGCTACGATCCCTACGAGCCGGAGGCTTCGCTCAGTCGATAAAAAATGTTTGTGAAGTTTTGCGAATTATAAAAAGACAGAATTCCATAAATCCAAAATTTAAAATCCAAAATCCAAAATTTTAGCTCTCCTGAGCTTCCCACACAAAAATCCGCCTGAACCGTCCCCACCAGTCGGCACCCAGCACATAAATGCCTACCAGGAATGAGATTTCGCCCATGAAAAATATCCAGAATGCCAGGTTTTTTTGCTGGGCGAGGTCGAGACCCCAGAACTCGAACTGCAAGTTTCCGGCAATGAGAAAATCGAAGGACGCCCAGCCGTAAACCATTAAGATGTAGGCTGTCACCATATTGGCCCACAATAGCGCGATGCCGATGTAGTGGCGCCCCTTGCCGACGGGCTGGGTATAGCTGGCCTTGACGGCTCCGACGAATTTGGATTTGATGGCCTTGAAGCCTGCCTTGCCAAGGAAAATGATGCTGGCCAGGCTGAGCAGCTCACCGCCCACAACCATGGCGCCCGCGGTGCCGGCACCCACCCCCAGGGCCGGCATGACCAGGGCCAAAAGCATTCCCAGGTGGCCCACAATGATCATGGAAAGCCCGATTTTGTAACGCCAGGTTTTAGTAAAGCCAGTGTCCAGTGACGCTGTCGATTGATTGTCTTGCGAAGTCATCGATATTCCCCCTTAATGTATTTTGGATTTTAGATTTCGGATTTTAGATTGACGGAAATCTGTCCTTTTATATTCAGGACAACCATCAAAGATTTATAAATTGATTGAGCGAGCCTACTCCGCCATAGAAGCATTCTGGCTACGAAGGCTGAAAGCGATTCCAACCATCTAAAATCCGAAATCCAAAATCCAAAATCCCTCAAAATCCCCCGTCCTTCAGCACTTGAACAATTTCAACTTCCAGATCCCGTATCAGCTGCCGGGCATGATCGCATTCTTCAGAGGGTCGACCTTGCGAGCGACAATAATCGTCCAGCCAGGTGCAGATCTCTGCATAATCAGCACAAATTTCTCTGAAGGTGCCCTCCTTCTCCAAAAGGGCTTTTATGGCATCGATATGTTCCGGAAATTTCCTGTACACATGCTCGGCGTTCATCTGACCTTCTACGATAGTGGGGAAGCGGAGTTAGAAATGCTTGAAATGGCACTAATCGGAAATTATCTTGACTATGAACTCCCAAATTTTTTATAAAAGTAGGTTACGGTAGTTTACGGTAAATTACCCCATATAATGTGGTGACCTGGATATACGCACGAGCCCATCTGCTGGCGAAAAAGCGGCCTGTCTGAATAAAAAAGAAACTTTGATTTAGGTTGTGGGAGCGGTTTGTAACCGCGATAAACTCGGTTTAAGATGTGCCGTTAATCGTGGATACAATCCACTCCCACACACCATTAACCTCAGCCTAGATCTTAATTGGAATTGTGCAGTTTCATATAAGCGCGGCCTCCGGCTATAAAACAGCCGGTCTGATCGGAGAAGAAACTTAAAAAATTTACCGCAGAGTTCGCTGAACGCTGAGAAAGCATATTTAAAAAATCTCTGCGTTGCTCTGCGACCTCTGCGGTGAAAAATTACAATGATGAAGTTTTACATTAGAGAATCGTGACTGATATTCCTCCTGATAGGGTCAAGCCTCAGCTCGAAAGAATATTGGCCAGTTCGGAATTTAAGGTCAGTAAAGTGCTCAGCCGGTTTCTGCGCTATGTGGTGGAGCAAACCCTAAACAGCCAATCGGGTGCCATCAAACAATACACGGTTGCTGTGGAAGCATTGGGGTATGGGGCCGATTTTGACCCCCAGACCAATCCGATTGTTCGAATTAATGCGCGGAAGCTGCGACGCGCCCTCGATCGATATTATTCGAAGCAGGGCATTGAAGATCCGGTTCGAATCGACATCCCCAAGGGCAGCTACGTCCCCATTTTTCGTAAAAACCAGCAAACGTCAGTGGTGACTGATTCCTCTGAATTCCCTCCACCCGCTTCTGATCACGCATCTCATCGTTTGTCCGAGCCCTCAATTGCTGTGGTCATGTTTGAAAATCTGAACGGAAAAGATGAAAAATCCTTTTTCGCCAAAGGACTGACTTCGGAAATCTTAATCTCCCTGACCCGCTTTTCAGGGCTGACGGTACTAGGACCATTAGATCAAACAGAATGCAAAACAAATGGTTTTGATAAAATCTGTAGTGAATACAAAGTAATGTTCGTTTTACAGGGAATGGTCCGCAACCACGGATCGAAAGTTCGGATTACGACCGAATTGATAGATACATCAACCGGTGCCAATGTGTGGGGCAGAACATTTGAGTATGATCTGGAGAAGACACCACTGTTTGAAATCGAAGACCAGGTGTCCAGCCAGGTTGCCGGTGTTGTGGCTGACGGAATGGGAATAATTTTCCGGAAGATTAAAACCGATACCTATCACGAATACATCAGAGTAAGTGAATCTACGGAAGCTGTGCTTCTCTACAATAATATGTGGGCAACGCTTGCGCCTCAAGACTTTACAAACGCACTCCTCGCTGTCGATAAAGCTCTGGATAAACAACCAGAAGATGCCTTGCTGCTTGCCCTGAAATCGAATATCTACTATGGAGATGTGATTTTTGAATTGAACCTCTTCCCTGAATCCCGTTCAGAGATGGAAGCGTTGGCATACAAAGCCTTTTCCCTGGATCCCGATTTACAGATAGCGCGGTACAATCTTGTTGTTCAACATGGTTTTAGTGGACGGGTTAAACCATGCATCCAGGAAGCCCAAAAAGTAGTGGCGATGAATCCAAATCACGCGCGTATTCTTGCTGGATCTGCAGTGCAAACAGCTTCTGTGGAAGCCTATGATTTAGGCTTGGATTTAATTGAGCGGGCCAAAAGACTGAATCCACATTACCCCGGCTGGTACCATTTTGTCGATTACCTGGTTCATTTTGGCAATGAACGATATGAGAAAGCCTGGGCCGAGGTTCAAAGCATACATATCGAGGGTCTGTTCTGGCACCCGCTACTCCGTGCAGCACCTCTCGGAAAACTGGGAAGGATTAAAGAGGCAGAGATCTATATCGATGAGCTGGTCCAGATGAAGCCGAAATTTCTCAAGCGGCCCAGGGAATACCTCAAACTCTTATTTGTCACCGAAAAACATGTGGAAATGATCTGGGATGGTTTATATCAGGCCGGGATGAGGGAATTAGAATCTTAGGAAGGACGAAAGGCGAATGAGTATTGGCGAATAAATGAATGTCGAGGTCTGCCTTACCTGAGAATAGAAACGCTGTTATCGTCAGATTCTAAATCCCAAGCTCCAAATAACAAATCCCAAATAAATCTCAAATCTCAATTTCCAATGACCTAAACAGGTGCAGCCAATTCCCGGATTGGTTTCGAATTCCTTCAATATTGTGGACGTGCAGCAACGGGGTTTATCCCAGCCTGAACAACTTTTGCGCTTTTTGCGCCTCTTTGCGGCTATATCAATTTTGAATCTGGACCAAACTCCGCTTTTAATCCCCATCATTCCAGCATTCCAATATTCCATTGGCGACCTGGTTGCATACATCTAAAGCGACTTAGATTCAATGGATTTGTAGAAAATACAGCGTTAATTAGGGGGAGATCTGTTGTTTAAGCTCCTCCGGCAACAGCGCCGGATCGTAGGAGAAAAGGAGGCGATCGTCGGTTTCCAGAAGAAGTTTTGTTGCCGAAAGTTTATCCAGATATAGATTGATCTGAAGATTGTCTTTCGATTTTCGCAGCAGAACCATGGCAACATTGTACTTGTTGAGATAGCGGAAAAACGTAACCGGATTCCGGCGGCACAGGAAATACTCGCGGTACAGCTCATCTCCGTAAACATCGATGCGCGAATCCATCACCGGGCGCACTTTAGGGGCCAAATGGTAGATGAGGAAAGCCCCGTCGGCATAATCGTTGAAAATGGCTCCCTCAAGTCCCTGTTCGGTGATGTAATGTACCGCCTCCCGGGGCATTCGTCCGCCTAATCCCCAGCCGATCTGACGGTGTTTGATCTGGCTCTGCCCGTAGGGAAAACCGTAGATTAGAGTGGATGCCAGCAGAATGACAATCAATAATATTTCAAGTAGCGGACGCCGTCTGGTGTACGCTGCCTCAATCCAGTTTTCGGCAACCTGCCGCCAGGCACATACCACGATGGGAAATCCCAGCATCCCGATAAACGACAGAAACCGGACGGCCTGCACCGTCATTCCGGTCGCTAAAAGGGCCAACACAATATCCCACACCGGACGCCGTTTGATGTTCAATGCCAGTCCCAGCCAGACCAGCAGGATCATGCAAACAGCCGCTTCCCGCCCGTAAGATTGTGCGTACCGCGGACCGAACGGACTCGCCCATTCATAGACAAACTCCTTGATGTATTCGCTGCCGAGGCCCATGCCCAGGGAAAACTCCAGCAATTTTGCGCCGTTGGGGTTGATCAGGCTGACGGCCAGGCAGGCGACTGTCAGAACCGCGAAAACTTTCACGTCTTTCCAGGTGTAGCTTTCATTTTGGGTCCAGTCCGGAAACAGGACGTAAATAGCCAGCACCCCGGCAATGGTCGCTGCAATAACCGGCGCAAATATAAAGGCCCCATGCAGATTGGCCCAAAGCACTTGAATCGGAACGAGCGGAATCAGGTAGCCCAGGCGGCGTTCACGTTGCCAGTGCGCCAGACAAAAAACCCAGACACACAGAAACAGATGAGTGAACAGATGCGGCCGCACGAAAACCCGGATCAGGATCGTGTAGGCGGCCAGCGCCAGCAGGGGCATAGCCAAAATAAAGCCCCGGTCTTTTTTCTCCAGGCTGTACCAGAGCAAAAACAGCATGGCCAGCATAACCGATGCCCGCAACACGGTCAGCGCCTCGCCCCCGCCCAGGTTAAACACACTAAGGAACACCAGGCCGCTCAGCCATTCATGCGCCAGGTAAGGGCGGCCGAATGCAACCGCCGAGTATTGCTCAACCCTTGGAATGCCGCCGCTGGCAACGATATCCAGGGCCTCCCGCATCAGCAGCCAGAGGTCGTTGGAACTGACCGGACAGAAGGCCGCAATGGTTCCCCAGGCAAACAATAAACCCGTCGCAACCCGAAGCAGCAATCGGTTTAAAGGCTTGTAGTCAGACAGCCCTTCCTCCTGCCGATCTTCAGCCGCAATTTCGGGCCGCAAAAGCAAAAAAGCCGACCAGATTATCAATGCATTCCGCCCCAGCACGATAATGGCCGGCAGAAGCTGCAGCTGTCCGAGTTCGGCCTGATAAAAATTGGACAGGATGGTGGTCATCAGGATGGCGCTGAACAGACCCCATCCGGCAGCCCGCACATGGGGTGGGCCGGGGAGGGTACACAACGCGGCAAGGGGCAGGATCCACACCGTAAATTGCGGTGATAACGCCGGAGTGAATCCCAGCAGGACCAGCGTTATGGTCAACAATCCCCGGATGAGCCGAATTCCGCGGGATGCAGCAGCGGCCGGTTCGCGCAATGACCGCGCCATGCGGACACTCACGATGATGATAGCAAGGACCGTCACCATCGCGGAGACGATCGCGCCCCAGCGCCCCGCGCTCCCGGTCAGGTGAAGGATTTGCAGGGTCGTGTCCGTGCCAAGCTCGATGCCGGTCAGTTTCGCGACCGCTATCAGAATGGCGGCCGCGGAGCTTTCAATCTGGAGGCCAACTTCGAGATAGATGTTAAAAATTGACCCCAAAGACCGGCCGGCGATCAGGACAAACGGCACAAACAGGGCCCCGAGAGCGAGCGCCAGAGCGGCAATTCGCGGCAGCAGTACCCCGGGCAATGATTTTGATCTGGCGGATTTCTCGGACGCATCATCATCCTGCAGCCGGAAGTAACCATAACACCAGGCTAACGGTATCCAGACTATGGTGGTCAGGTTAAACCCCACCGCCACGGCCAGCAGCACGTCGGTCAGAATATTTTTCTTCCGCAGGGTGGAATCGATAATGCCGATCAGCAGCAGTGCCAGAATTAGATCGTAGCGCCGGAACAGCAGCGGGCCAAAAAAGGTCGTAAACAATATATAAATGAGACAGAGCAAAGCTGCCAGATACCGACGCTCAGTATCGTCGCGGTCTTTATTATCGGCAAATACCCATGCCACGACCCGGTTCAACATCAGCAGGACGGCCAGATCGGCAATCAGGACCAGAGAGGCCAATCCGTACGCGTATGCTCCGGCGGATCCAGTAAAAATGCCCGGAAGGGTCAGCCATAACAGTGCGCCGGGCGGATAAGCGACTTTAAACGCCGCGTAGGGCGCATACCCGTCCAGCCAATCACCGGCGGTTTGAAAATAGCTTTCGACAACGCCGTCCGGCATCAGTCCCCACACGCCGATCACAGCACCCCGCGCAACCAGCCAGGCTGCCGCTACGATCCAGTAGCTGTAGGTGGCGATGATATTCGCCCCGGACTCTCTGAAATATGATACCTCCGGAAACGCAAACAAAGCTTCAGATTGTTTATGTTTGTCCATAGATTTTGAGTCCGCGGTTAACTATAAAGTTTAAGTTAACTTCGTTGTTTAGTTATCTCACCACGAAGGGCGCGAAGATCACGAAGGAATAATATCGTAAATTGACTGTCCCTGTTTTTGCCCTGGTAAAAATGGCATCACTTATATTTTTTGCATAATCGCTTTTAATTCTAAATCAGGAAAAAGATTTGAAGCGATAAACGCCAAAGAAGTCAATTTGACCTTGGCCTTTCGACCAACCGGCCGTTTTTAAAACCAAAAAACCCGGGGCAAACGCCCCGGGTTTTTCTTGCACAGAAATACTAAGCGCTTACAAACTGCTTAGAAGTTGATCTGCCATTTACCACCGAGGTAGAACAGGGAACCTGCTTCGTCGCCGGCGGCATTGTTGTCCAGATCATAGTAACCAACTTCGGGAATGACGTAGACGCCCGGCGCCAGGGCGATTACCGATTGCAGGTAAACGGCCCAGGGCTTGGTGTCTCTGTCGATTCCTTCGTCGGTCCGGTCGGCACGGTAACCGAAGCCGGCTTCGAAGGCCAGCATTTCGCTCAATTTCAGGCCGGCGACGACGGCACCCTGAAAGGTGTAAGTGTTGTTGACATCGTCATCACCATCCCACATGGCCAAACCGCCCTGATAGGTCCCGCTCCGTTCGTTGACGCCTAAGGGAACGCTCCAGGCGGCATTACCGACGTTCTGGCCGTAGCTCAAGGCACCCTTGACGTAGCCGGGGCCGAAATTGAAGCCGACGTCGGCGCCGAGGGCCCAGGAGGTGATATCGAGGTCATCGGTGCTGCCGGGATTCTCGGCTGATTCGACATCTTCGATCGAATAGTACTGGGCGCCGCCCATCAGCTTGAAGTTCCAGGCGTCAAAGCCCATGCCCCAGCTCACTTCGAGCTTGGGCAGGACTTCATCCACATCGCCGTTGGTTTCGGCTGCATCTACCACGGGGGAAGTGATGGGAGGCTGTCCCGGATTGGGGTTCGGAACCGTGATAAATGTTGTCTCGGTTGAGGTCAATCCTCTGATAAAACCGCTGTTGGGGTTTATCAGCGCAATGTTGAAACCGCCGAAGTTGAGGGCCACCTGGGCGAAGCGGGCGCCGTAAAAGGCACCGATGCCGAGCAGACCGAGGTCGGCGTCAAATATCTGACCGGAGACGAACTGGGAGACCGGGGTGTAGTCCTTGCCGA
>JASJCE010000230.1 GCA_030066155.1 Desulfobacterales bacterium
CCCTACTCCGAAGCCCTCATAAGGGATCGCGAAACCATCGACGGGATTATCAGATTGAGACCGAACGACCTGGTCGAGAATGGCAATCGGGCCTGCGGTAAACAGCCACTGTTAATACTGATCGAAATTGCCCGACGACATCACTGGCGGCCGGTGCTGCTCCACTATTCCAACAGTGGCGACACGGCCGGCGACCGGTCCCGGGTTGTCGGATACACTGCAATTGCTTTTTATGGAGATCGATCTATGGATCATCAGAACACCGTCAATCCACGGTTCAGTCAGGAGCAGGGGCAGATGCTGGTAAAACTGGCCCGCAATACCATCACGGACAAACTGGGAAATGGTCAGGACCATTCCGCTGACGGCGAATTACGGGCAAGACTTCAGGATGAGTGTTTTCAGAGGAACTGCGGAACCTTTGTCACCCTTAAGATCGATGGGAAATTGAGAGGTTGCATTGGCAGCCTGACGTCTAAAGAGACCGTTTTAGATAATGTCCGGCGCAATGCAGTGAATGCGGCTTTTCACGATCCCCGCTTTGCGTCCCTGTCAAAAGAGGAGTTGAAACGGACGCAAATTGAAGTCAGCATATTGTCGGAGCCTCGGTCTCTGGCGTTCCAAAATGGGCCGGATCTGATCGCTAAACTGCGTCCCCATGTCGACGGGGTCATCATCCGCAAAGGACAGGCCAGTGCCACCTTTTTACCTCAGGTATGGGAGCAATTGCCGCAGCCGGAAGATTTTTTAAGCCATCTGTGCCTCAAGGCCGGTCTGTCCACCGATGCCTGGCAAAGCACCGAACTGGAAGTATCGACGTATCAGGTTCAGTACTTTGAAGAAACCCAGTGACGCTGCCACGCTTCGGGTCGTCGTTGCCACGGGGGTGGCTTCCGTCGTCACCCAGCTGCTGACGATTCGGGAATTCCTGACGCAATTCCAGGGCAATGAAATCGTCATCGCCCTGATTTTATTCAACTGGCTGATCCTGGGCGGTCTGGGCACCCTTCTGGCCCGCATACGGGTTTCCCGCTCGCGTAAACCTCGCGCGGAAATGCTGGGGTGGCTTTCCATGGCGTTGTGTGTCCTTGCCGCCGGACAACTGCTGGCCATCCGCCTGTTGCGGGACATGGTCTTCACGCACGGGGTCTCAGTGGGATTTTACCCCACGTTCCTGTTCAGTTTCCTATCCATTGCGCCCTATTGCGTTCTGCTCGGTTTTGTGCTGCCCTACAGCCTCTTTGTGCTGCGGGCGGATATGCCCGCCTATCCCGGTGCTCGCATCTACATTTTCGACAATATCGGGGATATCGGCGGCGGCGCCCTGTTCTCGTTTGCCCTCGTGTTCTGGACGACCCCGCTGACAGCGCTCTTTTTGGCACACCTGCCGCTTTTGCTCTCAATCTACTGGCTATTTGCGCCCGATCGGCGCAACCATGCCCGGGTTTGGATTGCCGCGGTTTTAACTCTGGCCATATTGGGCACCGGTGTCGGGTTTGAGAAGATGTCGCTGACGCCGAGCGAAGGCCGGCTGGTATATTATCGCGAAACCCGCTACGGCCGCATTACCGTTCACCGGGATCAGGACCAATTGACCCTGTTCGAGGACGGGGTGCCGGTTCTCAGCAGTCAGAACCTGAGCCTCGCGGAAGAGACGATTCATTACCCCTTGTCCCAGCTGGATGACGTCCGACAGGTGCTGCTGATCGCGGCCGAAGGCGGTGTCATGTCCGAGCTCGACAAATATCCGATTCAAACAATCGATTACGTGGAATTGGACCCGGCCGTAGCCAATGTCCAGTTTGATTTCAACCTGATCCAAAAGATCGAAGGCCTGAATGTGATCCACCAGGACGGTCGGGCCTTTCTGGCGCAGTCAAAAAAAGCCTACGACGCTATCATTGTCAATCTACCGGAACCCGACACCTTCCAGATTAATCGCTTTTACACTGATGGTTTTTTCAGACTGGCGGCCGAACACCTGTCGGAAGGCGGTGTATTGAGTTTTTCGATGCAGGGATTTGACAATTTTCTGGCCGAACCGCAACGAATGAAGTTATCCTCGCTGTATAATACGGCCAAAGCGCGGTTTGAGCAGGTGCGCCTGCTGCCCGGGCAAAAGGTGTTTTTTTTATGCCGCAATCGCGATTTGGATCTGGATATTCCGGCGGCACTTGAACGCAGACGGATACCGACCGCATATATCAGCGGGTATTTTTACGGAAACCTGTCGGCGGAAAGAATCGATCGCTTGAATTCGCTGATGGATCCCTCGATCCCTTCCAATACGGATACGGCCCCTTACCTGATGCGCATGATGTTCTCCCAGTGGTTCGCTAAGTTCCAGACGTCTCCGGCCGGGTTTTTTCTGGTACTGGCCGCCGTCACGGCAGTTTTTTTAACGCGCCTTTCCCGGGAGGAGGTGGTCCTCTTTTCCACCGGCAGCATGACCATGGGCTGTGAAATCCTGGTAATCTTTGCATTTCAAATCTATTTCGGCTATATTTACCTACAGATCGGCCTGATCATTACGGTCTTCCTGGCCGGTCTGTTGCCCGGGGCCTGGCTCGGAAATCGGTTCCATCAGCGGGGTAAACCACTGCTGATGTTGGCGGATGTCGTTCTGGTGGTTTGTCTGGCGCTTTTTATTCTGGCGATCGCCTATATTGCAGACCGTCTTCCCGTTGCGTTTTACCTGATGTTCGGCTTTCTGATATCGCTGGCCTGCGGTTTCCAATTTCCGGTGGTGCTGTATTTAATCGGCAGTGACAACCGGGCCGCGACCCGTTCATTTTCGGCTGATCTGATCGGTGCCGCCTGCGGAACCCTGCTGACAAGTGTCATTCTGATCCCCTACGCCGGAATACTTTGGGCAGCCGCGGGGCTGATCGGGATCAAATTGATCAGTCTAACGCTGATCGGAACAAGCCGGGATGGTTCGTAGGAAATAGCTCGTAAGTTGATAAGCTCAAAAGAGAGTGTAAGGTATAGGGTATATCTTTTTCACATGGGAAAGGCAGCCCATCTGATCAAATCACTCGGCAATATCAGCTGGATTTGATAGAGAACTAAAAGGGAAAAAAATATAATGAAAAAAATCAATCGCCGGCAGTTCATCCATTGCAGCACCGCCTGCCTGGCGTCATGTCTCGCCGCGCCGATATTGGAGCCCTTCGGCGTATTCGAAGCCGCCGCGGCCGCCGACATTCGCGGCAAAGTGTTCAAAGGGGGGGCGCCGCAGAAACTCTGGAAGTGGTCGCATGAAGGATTTCGGTATAAAAAATTAAAAAACGATAAAGTGATTTGCGGTATCTGCCCCAATCGCTGTGTCCTGGCACCGGGAGATCGCAGTGTCTGTCGATCCAAGGTCAACCTGCATGGCAAATTGTACAGTCTGACCTATGGCAACCCCTGCGCCATAAACACCGATCCCATCGAAAAAAAGCCGCTGTTTCACTTTAAACCCAAAACCCAAACCTTTTCTCTGGCCACCACCGGCTGCAATTTCCGTTGCCTGAATTGCCAGAACTGGGAAATCTCCCAGGCCAGACCGGCTGAAGTGGCGGCCTATGTTCGGGAACTGTTTCCGGCCGACGTCATTCAGGCCGCCCAAAAATCCCGGGCCCAATCCATCGCCTATACCTATTCCGAACCCATTACGTTTTTTGAATACATGATCGATACCGCCCGCCTGGCCAGAGAGGGCGGTCTGCACAATGTATGGGTATCCAATGCCTACATCAACCCAAAACCGCTCGTCGAGCTCTGCCGGGTCCTGGATGCGGCGACCCTCAATATCAAGTCATACGATGACGGTATTTACCGTAAATTGAACGGCGGCCGCCTGAAACCGGTGCTGAACACTTTCAGGACCCTGCACGAACAGGATATTCACTTTGAATTGATCAATCTCGTGGTGCCGGGTTACACCGATCAGGAGCACATGATCAAGGCCATGTGCGACTGGATATTGGAAAATATCGGCCCCGATCACCCCCTGCATTTTATACGATTCTTTCCGCGCTACAAATTGGACCGCCTGCCGCCCACCCCGGTCTCCACCCTGTCCCGTTATCGCGAACTGGCCCTGCAGCAAGGGATTCGATACGTCTACGTCGGCAATGTGGCCCGCCACGATGGTAATCACACCTACTGCCACAACTGCAAAAAGCTGCTGATCGAACGCCAGGGCTATTTCATCCCGACCTATAACCTGGAAGGGGATCACTGCAAGTTCTGCAACACGCGCATCCCTGGTGTCTGGCATCCGGCTTCAACCGGACCGGACATGAGTTAGGCTCCTAATTTTGGTTTCTTTGCACTTAATGAAAAGATTTATTCATCACGAAACCACGAAAGTTTGAAAACACGAAAATTTTCATAGCTTTATTTCGTGCTTTCGACATTTCGTGGTTTCGTGATTGATCTTTTTTGGTTCTCCGCCTCCTGCGGATCCGGGTTAGGCGATTATCTGTCATTCCAAATTTAGCGTCAACCGGAACGACACCTCCTAAAGTAATTCAGATAAACTCCGATAACCATAGTAATATCGATTGATAAGGTTTAAATGAGCACCTTGACAATGGGTTGAGGAAACCATTTGAATGGATTCTTGCCGTTTCAACTAGATGGGGAATTTTACGATTCAACTAAAATTGAGTAGGTCTTTATGGAATTTGTTGAAGAAACCAAACCTAAAACCGATAAGATATTAGGTAAGATTTTGTTAAGCGTGTCATCATTTCCAAGCATGCCCAAAGCCGGGGTTAAGTTGATGACGTTACTCGAAGAAAAGGATGTTTCTCTCGATAAAATCGAAAAGATTTTAAATCGTGATCCCGGACTCACGGTAAATGTTCTCAAACTGGCGAATTCGTCATATTTTGGCATACCATCAAAAATCGGTTCTGCAAAACATGCGATTGCCTTGTTAGGTACCCGGCGTTTCTCCCAGATTGTACTAACTGCTTGCATGAACAAATCCATGGATCAGGCTGTTGAAGGCTATGAGCTACCCTCAGGCGATCTCTGGCACCACTCAATTGTGACGTCAAAGACCGCTGAGGCACTCGCAAAATTCATTAAACTGGATGACGCCGTGGATGTATTTACTCCGGCTCTGCTTCACGATATGGGTAAAGTGGTGCTGGGTTCGTTTATCAGCGAGGAGATACAGGCCATTGAAGAGGTTGTCAGAGGAGGTCTCCCAATGGTTTTGGCCGAGAATATGATTCTGGGAACGGACCACGCTGAGATTGGATCTCAAATATTAGCAAATTGGTTCTTTCCAGCGGATATTGTCAATGCGGTGCGCTTGCACCACAATCCGGAACGGGTCAAAAACTCCAATCTCCAGACCGAAATCGTACATCTTTCGGATATATTGAGTCATTCAATCAAAGACAACGATCCAAGGGGAGCCCAATTTCAGGCGCCGTCGCCGATCGTTCTAAAACGCCTGGGAATGAGCCTGGAGCAATACGAATTAATCCGTGACAAAGTTGCCCTGTGGATGAATGAATCATCCAGTTCGCTTCAATTTGAATGATTTGGTCTCTATGCCTTAATCCTCTTCTCTACCCTTTTTCCTTTGTCCTTTTACCTTTAACCTTACACCCTATACCCTCTGGAATGACGAATGTCGATTGACGAATGATGAATTATTGAATTCTACCAATTCCTACCTTCTTTCTTTCCCCATCCCGACTTCCCAATTCAATCTTCCCTGCACCTTACACCCTATACCTTATACCCGTTTTCCTTCACCTAATACCCACTCCCCAATACCTATTACCGAATACCCGATTACCAATTACAATTACGTGATTACACGATTGTATGCCGAAAAACGGTAGTGAAATTGACAAAAATTGTCCAAATGTAGCAATTTCCGGTTTCGTTTTTACAGCAAAATAATAATTTAAATATCTGTAATCATTATATTTAAAAGCATATACCGATTCTTGGCACGCATATTGTAATCACTTGGGTAGCTTTTTCCAAAAACGATTTTCGAGTTTGTAATCCAATTTACGTAATCCCAAAAATATGAACAACAGTAAGCGAGGTTAAACGTCAATCATTTAAATTGAACTGATCATCGAGGGGGATAGGGACGCTTCAGCGGATATCATCGGCGATCCGGTTCAATAAAGGAGGGGTTGAGTATATGAAAAACCGGTATTCAATTTTCGTAGTAGCCATTTTTTGTTTGACCGTGTTTGGATACTCACAGGTCTGGGCCAATGAAGCCTATCTGATGGCGACCGACGAATACGGCAACAACTATTACATGGGACTAAATGGAGATGGTTCCCTTACCGGGCAAGTGCCGAAAGACAACACCGGCTGGAGCCCTTACGGCAACGGCATTGGCGATTTCGACAATGACGGGGATTTTGATTATATCGTTGCCAGCGGCGATATGTCGGTTTACTTGTTTAAGAAGCTGGATACCGGTGACCAATTTGCCTCGCCGGCGGCGGTTGCGTTCTGGAGTTTCAACTACTTCCAGGTCGGTGAGATCGCGGTAGCCGACTTTAACGGTGACGGCGATCTCGATTTTGTTCTGACCTATTTCTGGAGTCAGGATGCCGAGCTTTTTTTAGGCAACGGCCAATTGGGATTCGGTGACCCGATTCTACTGCCGGGCAGCACGCCATTTGATTCATATGGTGCCGATGCCGCCGATTTTGACAACGACGGATATTTTGACTTTGTATCGGCGCCGGCTGAAACCGAGGCTCTTTACCAGTTATATTTAAATTTCGGTGGGAAAAACGGTAAATTTACAACCGTAAAAATCGACTGCAACAAATGGTACATGGGGGTCGCCGCCGCGGATTTCAACGGCGACGGCAATGTCGACATCGCGGCATCGACAACGGGCGCCATCGACATTTACTGGGGCGACGGTAAGCGCAATTTCAGCCCTGGTCCTCAAATCGTTGACCCGAAAATATGGAATTCCCCCATGGATAGCTACGATATCGATGGCGACGGACAGCAGGATTTGATTCTCGGTTCCTACGGTGATTCCGTCAGCGGCGCCGCAGATGTGGTCGCTGCATTGATCCTGAGCCGTGATGAAGAAGGCCGTCTTTTCGTAGCCGATATCCAACTCCTTGACGGCGTAGACGGTTACAAACGAATCGCCATTGCAGCGCCGGCACCGCCAAAAGCGCTGCTGAACGAAGACCCGGTGGCCGTGATCGAACCCAGCGAGTTGTATGTGGAAGTCGGACAGCCGGCTGAATTTACGGCAAAAGATTCCGAAGATCCGGATGGGGAAATCGTCAGCTACAGCTGGGATTTCGGTGACGTCGAGCCGGCAGCAGTCCTATCCGTCGCCAGCGTGGCCGCCCCGGTTGCAGATGGAATTGAGGTTAGCCATATATACCAGGAACCTGGTGATTACACGATCACGCTGACCGTCACCGACAAGAAGGGTGCGACCAACAGCATTACCGCCGTCGCCCACGTTGCGGCTCCTCAGCCTAAAATCAAAGGCAGGGCGATTTTTATGCCGGAAACCCTGAACCTGAAGAGTAAAGGAAGCTGGGTCAAAGCCTACATTAAACTGCCCCAGCAATACAGAAGCGCTGAGTTGCACGCTGACGACCTCTACCTTTTTGATCCTGAAACCGGTGATCCAATCGCTGCCGCCAGCTATGTCCGATACAAGAAGTGGTGGGGAGTGTATGTAGTCAAGTTCGACCGTCAGGCAATTATCAGCCACATTGGTGAATCCGAGAAGCGTGTGATGCGGGTCCCGCTCCAGGTGATAGGCGAACTCTATCAGGAAGACGGCCCGGTCGGCTTCGAGGCAAACGGAAAAATCAATGCCTACAAACCCAAATCCGGAAAAAAGAACTGGCGTTCCTTCTGGCAGCAAGTGCTGACCGCCTCCTGGAATTATCGACGATAGAACGAATACTAACCAGCCAGACAACCTGATATTATGAACAGGGCAGCATCCATCGGGATGCTGCCCTTTTTTTTTGACCCCAACTGAGTAAAAACAATTGGGAGTTATTTGTTATAGGTTATTGGTTAATAGTTTAAACCCAACCCGGATAATCCGAAAAAATTAGCCACAACGGCACAAAGACACTAAGAAAAGTTTTCATTAAACTTCGTGTCTTAGTGTCTTGGTGGCGAAAAATTATTGTAAAATAAATCCGTCTTTTAGGGCCGGATTTTAGAAATGTTTCTGTTTCGGCGAGCTTTTTAACTCATCCTTGATCGCCAGGCCTATTTTTTCCAATGTCAGCGGCTTTTTGATGAATTGTCCGGCGCCCAATTTTTGGGTTTCCTTCACCTCATCCGTTTCAGCAAATCCGCTGACGATTATGGCGTTTTGATGCGGATGAATCTTGATAACCCGCTCGTATGTCTCGCGGCCATTGATGCCCGGGTCCATAATCATATCCAGCAATATCAAATCGACATTATTGTCCTTCAAGTATTCGACGGCGTCTTCCCCGCTGGCAACAGCTTTTGCCTTATAGCCCAGGGTATCCAACATTTTACAGGATATCTCCCTCTGACTTTCGACATCGTCGACAACCAGAATCGACTCTCCGTCACCCATGTAGTCTTCGATCGACAGAAGCGCATCCTGTTGCGGAATTTTTGCCCTGGTTATCGGAAAATACAAGTCAAAGGTCGTTCCTTTCCCATCACTGGTCACATCGATATAACCCTTGTGGTCCTGCACGACGTTCCAGACGACGGCCAGTCCCAGACCGGTGCCGCTCCTGCCCATGACTTTCTTTGTGTAAAACGGTTCAAAAATTCTCTCGAGGTCTTCCGATGATATCCCGGTACCATCGTCAGATACCGACAGAACGGCATATTCACCGATGCTTAAATCATCATATCCCTTTAGCGGTCGGTCAAGATAACGGCTCTTCGTCGAAATGGTGACGTTTCCGCTGCCATCGATCGCTTCCGAGGCGTTTGATACCAGATTCATGATCACCTTTCGGAGGTGAACATGAGACCCACCGATATTAAACAGGTCATTGTCGAGGTCGGTCCTGATCATAACCGTCGGGTGATACTGCTCGAGTTTACTGAATTCCGGAGAATGCAGGTAGTCTTCTATCAGATCATTCAAGTTCAACGGATCTTTCGTGGTGGCCACGCCTCTTGCCACGGTCAGCAAATCCTGAACGATAGCGGCAGCCCGTTGACCGGAGGACTGCATTATCTTTATGGGTTTTCTGAGTTCGCTGTTTTGAGGCAGTTCCAGCAGGATTATTTCCGGATAGCTCACAATCCCCGAAAGGACGTTATTTAAATCATGGGCGACACCTCCGGCCAAAAGCCCCAGGGATTCCATTTTTTTTGACCTGGCTATTTTCTTTTGACTATCCTGCAACGCTTTTTCCGCGGCTTTCCGATCGGTAATGTCCTCCGCAATTCCAACGATGCGGATGACCCGTCCAGCGTCATTGAAGATGGGAACGCCCCGGTCTGAAATCCACCGAATGGCGCCATCCGGTCGAACAATTCGATACTCTCTTTGCAATCCGGCCTCAGATTTTAGAATTTTCGCAAACGTTTCTTTGGCGTAATTTAAATCATCAGGGAGAATACTTTCATACCATTCATGATATCGCTGATACAGGTTTTTAATCGATCTTCCCCATATTTTTTCATATGCGGGGCTGACATAGATGACCTTTCGTTTCGTCAAGTCATAGAACCAGAAGACTTCCTTCATATTTTCGGTCACTTCCTGAAATCTTTTTTTACTCTCCTGGAGTGCTTGTTCAGCAACCTTGCGTTCTTTGATCTCCTGCTGGAGCTCCCGGTTCAGCGCCTGAAGCGAATTTTCCCTGACCTGGATTTCAGAGGCCATTTCGCTGAATCGACGTGCAATCCCGGAAAGCTCCCGATACTGAATTTCTTCGAACAAGTAGGAGTAATCCCCTTTCGTGACGCGATCGATTCCTCTATATAAGACATCCAACGGTTTGCGCATGAAAACGCGCAAAAGAATTCCGGTGGTTATGAAAATGACGAATAGCGATCCGCCGAGAATGAGAAGGACGGTGTTACGGAGCCAGACCAATTCCGACTGGTACGCATCCAGCGAGAAAAATAGCTTGGCACGGCCGATTATCTGTCCCTTGTAAGGAATCTCCACCGATCGTTGGATTCGATTTGCAGCCGGCTGCTTCTCGCGGGTTTGATAAAGGGTTTTCCCGTCCGGATCCAGGATCTGAATTTCATCAATGATGTCATTTTGGAGAAAACCAACACCGATTTTAGCGATCTGTTCATCATCATAATCCCAAATCGGTACAACCAAAACTTCGCTCAGGTTGACTGAAAATTCATCCGCCTTTTTATTCAGCTCCTCGAGCAGAAATTTAGACTGTCGGTTGTAGAGGTAGGCCAACAAAGCCCCCTCAAACAGAATGATGAGCAAAATCAGGCTGATTGCCAGTTCTTTTGAGAGGGACCGGTTTTGGGTGTCAAATAGCTTCATTTTTTCACGGCATGAAGAAACATTAATCAATTATATTTTTTTCTCAAGCTGGCATAGGTTCCATCGCTTTTTAGATCGTCCAAAATCCGCTGCCAGAGCGTGATGACCTCATCGGGCGTCTGGATCGAAAAGGCAATGTAATTGTCCACCTCACGAAACGCATGCACCAGTTTCAGTTGACTGGGAGAGACCCCCGCCTGTCGCGCAAGATAAGGCATGTTAAAATCAGAGCTAAGCCAGAGATCAAGTTTGCCCTCCATAATACGTCTGATATTATTGATGTTCTTATTAGAGCTGACAAGATTGGTAAATCCTTGCTGTTTGAGAAACTGCTCCTTGGCGTCTGCATGATACGTACCGATTCGTGCCACTTTCTTGGCGTCTTCAAGAGAGCCGATCTGCAAATTCGAGCTCTTCGCGGCATAAAACCCCCAGGTCTGAGTGTACAGCGGACCAACCCATTTGAAGCGTTTTTCCCGCAGCGGCAAACGCGTCGTCGAAAATAGGGCGACATTGGGATGATTCAACAGCTGATGGTATCCTCTTGCCCACGGAACGACCTGAATATCGTCGGGCAGGTTCAGCCGGCCCAGTATCTCACGAATTACCTCGACCGACAAGCCGGTTAGTTCTCCGTTGTGCAGATAATTACCCGGTGGTGAATCTTCCGTGAAGATTCTTAATTGAGTTAGATGATTTTTGCTTGGAACCTTCGGAATACTGCTCGCTGGAAGCCATTTTTTGCTGATGAGATCAAAGGTTGCATCCCTTTTCATGTCATCAAGCACCGCCTGCCATGATTTCACGATCTTTTCCGGAGTTTCCCGGGAAAAGGCGATATACAAACTGACTTCGTCAAGGGGAAGGACGAGTTTCAGCTCGGCAGGATCGATGCCAACCTTCTCGGCAACTTTGGGCATTCCTAAACTGTCGGACACCCATAAATCAACCCGTCCTGACAGTAGTTTTTTTAGATTGCTGACAGGTGATTTGGAGCTGTCAAGATTGGTAAACCCCCATGATTTCAATTGCTGCTCTCTTGAATCTTCTTTGTAGGTCGCGATCGAACGTACGTTTTTGGCATCCTCGAGCGTACGAATGCGGATGGCGCTGCTCTTTTTGGCATAGAAACCATTTTGGGAAGTGCACAGCGGCCCAACCCAGTGAAATAGCGTTTCACGCTCTTCAGTGCGTGAGGTTGAAAAAAGCGCCACATTCGGCTGTGTCGTTAATAATTTGTATCCTCTCGCCCATGGGAGCATGACAATGTTATCAGGCTGCTTTAATCGCCGCAGCATTTCTCTGACAACCTCCACTGAAGACCCGGTGATTTCCCCGTCTTTTATGAAATTAAGCGGCGGATAATCCTCGGTTACAATGGTCAACTCTTGAGCATGGCCGACACAAATCCATATCGAAAAAATTATAAACAGGTTAACCGTTAGCCTACCAGCCATAGCCATCTCCTTAGCGTTTTGAAGCCAGCTGCATTGCACCCCAAAAATCGGTTCTCATCATTGATCTATGTGCCCGGCCTACCGAGCAGTTTCGCAACTTCAATTTTGCCATAATAAATACACTAATCCTTTGGAAGCCGATAGACAAGTTTTCCGAGGTGTTAAATTTGACGGCTTCGTAAAAAGTCGCAATTCATAAATTTTGACTTCGTAAATTATTGAAAATAAAAGGAGTGAAATTTGACTTTGGCGGTTTTCGCGTTTTTTTGCGGCTATATCAATTTAAAATTGGATTCTTTTGCCGCAGATAAGGGAAGCGCTTTGTAGAAAAAGATTTTGGACAGCGTATTCTGATCCGTGCCATCATTATAAGATCAGATCTCATTCCGCTAAACCCATTATTCCAACACTCCAGTATTCCATCACTCCGCTATGTAAGGTTACGGCACAGTCAATTTTCACTGACCTCGCTCAGCTTCCGGCCCGTAGGGCCTACAGCCCGGAGGGAAAACCAGGTTTTTGATAATGGAATTGTGGCG
>JASJCE010000231.1 GCA_030066155.1 Desulfobacterales bacterium
GCAAGCCATCCCCGCAGGGCTCTGTCATGCAAACAAGCAATTGACTGAATTCACATAAATAGCGTGTTTAACTTAAACCATGTAAATTCCAAGCACCAAAAACCAAATCTCAAACAAACCCCAATGACCCAAATTCAAAATTCCAAACAAATGGCTCACCAACAATGGTGTCCATTGGCATCATGACCGGCAAAATAGGTATAAGAAAAAATGCGATACAAATATCGTGGTTATTTTGGTCATTGAATATTGAAATTTTTGATTTATTTGGAATTTGGTGCTTGTGATTTGGAATTTTATTTTCTCATAAAATATTCCAATTCGACCGGCTTATAATCTACTTTGACGTTTCCCTGGCCATCCCCGCTATGAACAAGTCTTAACCCCTCCTTGCATATCCGTACGACTGTTCTATTTTACGAATATTGTTTCCGGCAGAAATCTAAACCTGTCGGACCTTTCGAGATTTCCCTCTACAAGTAGCTTTGCCAAGTCTGATACCTTGGGTCAAATTTGACAATCTGCCTACCCCGGTCGATACGACCGGCTCCAGTAGTGAAAGGAGGAATCCATGAGCCAAAGAGCCAAAGACCTATCAAAAAGAGTCGAATCATTCAGAGATGATGTTATCGCATATGTCGAATCCATAAACGGCGAAGAATGGAATGCCGAGTGTGAATGGGAAGAGTGGACGGCCGGTGTCACCGCACGCCACATGGGTGCCGGTCACTTCAGGATTTTTGAGATGCTCGGTATGATTCTTGAGGGAAAAGAGCTGCCGCAGCTTACCATAGATCAGATCAATGCCATGTCCGACAAGGATTCCCGGGAGCATTCGGACTGCACCAAGGCCGAAGCGCTGGAGGCGCTTCGGAAAAACGGCGCCGAACTGGCAGAATTCATATCCGGGCTCAGCGATGAGGAGCTGGACCGCAAAGGCAGCATGCCCGCCTTCGGCGGCGAAGCCTCCGTCTACCAGGTCCTTGAATTCGTGATTTTCCAATCGGCCAAAGAACATTTCGACAGCATCAAAAAAGCCGTCGGCCGAGAGGCTGTCTGATCTGTATATCGTGTGAAACTTCAACTAAATATCTCGCAGAGCCCGCTGAGCACACAGAGCTTATTTGATTGTTCTCTGAGAACTCTGAGAACTCTGTGAGAGATTAATTTTCTTTAGTTTCTTTTCCGATCAAACTGGCCTTTTAGGGAGAATACATATGGGAAAAAATGAAGTTAAAACCGAAAAATTTGACGGGCAGCGCCGTGAGTTTATCAAGACTGCCGCCGCCGCCGCGTTGACCTTCTTACCATTTGCATATTTACCGGTACCGGCCGCGGCTGAGACCGGAAGGCAAACGCCGATGAAGATTGGTGTTATCGGTTCCGGCCGAATTGGCGGCACACTGGGCTCCCTGTGGGTCAAAGCCGGACATGAAGTGTTGTTCTCTTCCCGCCATCCCGAAGAGCTCGAGGAACTCGCCGAGCGGCTCGGTTCCCGGGCCAGCGCTGGAATGCCGCGGGATGCCGCTGTTTTCGGCGACGTCGTTCTTGTTTCGGTGCCGTATCATGCAGTCCCGCAGGTTGGTCGGGACCTTGCAAAAGAACTCGCCGGCAAGATCGTGCTGGAGACCGGAAATCCCTATCCGTCGCGGGACGGCGAGATGGCGGTAACGGCCCGGGTCAGAGGAACCGGTACGACCTCAGCCGGATTTTTACCCGGTGTACGCCTGGTTCGGGCTTTCAATACGATCCCTTATTATGACTTGCGCAGTGAAGCCCATCGATCAGGTGACCGCGTCGCCATTCCCCTGGCAGGCGATGATCGGCAGGCGCTCGAGGTTGCATCCCGGCTGGTGAAAGATGCCGGATTTGAGCCGGTGGTGGTCGGGCCGCTTTCCCGGGCCAAAGAATTTGACTTTGGGACTGCGGTCTATGCCAGGTCACTCACCGCCCGCGAATTGCGGCAGCAGCTCGGCATTGATTAAAAGGGATCCCAATGTTGGAAAACAGCGAATTTGAAACTTCCATACCCTCAGTTTCCAGACAATTTCAGGGCCAGAAACTAACGCTGCTCGACCGCCTGCGGCACTGGCCGAATTATGAGCAAAGCCGGGACGAGCGTTCTGCGGAGATCAGCAGATGGAAGGCCGAGGTGATAAACCGCGCCGATCGGGGAGACCCCCGGCGGGTGTTGTTCATTCACGGTCAGTTGCCGGGGGAAACCGGCTCCGGGGTTTATATGCAGCAAATTGTTAAAGAGTCAATCCGCCGGGGGATTGACATGTACGTGCTGTCAGCCGGATACCATTTGCTTGATGAAACCGACATCAACGGTGTTCCGGGCGATCGGATTTATACCTGCCTGTTCACACGGACAGGCGAAATGCCGGTGGCGGGCGCGGTCAAAACACCGATTTCCGGGATGTCGGTGGTCATGCCCTATCCGGTGCTGGCCTATCGTGATCGGACCGAGGACGAACTGCTCGACTGGCTGACGGTTTTCGGCGGGCGGATTGCGGAGCTGGTCCGACGCCTGCAGCCCGACGTGATCCACGTCGATCATCTGTGGTTTTTGAACGGGCTGGCGCGATTGATTGCGCCCTGGGTCCCGCTTGTTGCATCGGCCCATGGAACGGCATACAAGCTGATTGTGGACGCCCCGCGGTTTCGCGGGTTGATGGTGCCCTGTGTATCAAGCGCCGACCATGTGTGCGCGATTTCACCCGAATCGGTTCAGGAATGCCGGGAGATGTTTGAGATCCCCGCGGAGCGCATTTCCATCGAAGGTTACGGCTATGAACCGGACCTATTCAATTACAGACCGGTTGACCGCCAGAAAGTACTCAAAGACACCCTCCAGATTGATTTCGATTCCCGGTATCTGGCGGTTACTGTCGGTAAGTTTGTTGATTGGAAAGGGTTTAAAGAATTCACGGCTGCCGTTGGACATCTACGGCAGCGCGGATTTGACATCACCGGAATAGTCGTCGGTGAAGGGGATCCCGCGAGCCGTACGGATTTGGAAGCATTTATCAAATCAGAGGAATTGACCGATTACGTCCTCTTGCCCGGAAAGGTAGATCGGACGGCTCTGCCGGATATTTACCGGGCCGCAGACGTTTATGTGTTGCCCTCACACGTTGAGCCTTATGGACTGGTGTTGATGGAAGCTCTGGCCTGCGGGACGCCGGCAGTCTCCGGCAATGTCGGCGGTCCGCCCTCCTATGTTCCTCAAACACTCAGAGACGAGGGGCTTGCAATTCTGGTCGATCCGATTAACCTCACATCGGGCGGCGAGGCATTGCCGGATGAGCGGGCGGCTTACGCCTTGAGCCTGGCTGATGGGATGCAGAGTATATTGGCCAGGAATTTTGGTCCAGCGGAACGGGCCCGCATTGCCGAAGCCATGAAACCCCTTAGCTGGAGCCGGTTGGTGGATTCCCTGGCAAAGATTTACGACCGACTACTGGCAGATGTGCTCACAAATGGAGAAGGTCGAATGCTGGACGGCAGTTGGAGGAGATGACAACTTCTATTAACGAATAACAAATAACTAATATTCTCCTAATTGAGCGCCTTTCGCTCAATTAGGTTTTGCTCGCCGACTTTATCCGGTTCAGCGCGATGACGCTGAGCAGGATCAGCAAACCGCCGGTCCAGAACCGCCACGGGGCTGGATCCCCCAAAAAGAGTATGCCGGCGGCGGCGGTAAAAATCACCTCGCTGGACATGTAGACCCCGCCTTCCCAGCCGCGGCAGTAAAAAAATCCCTGGTTCATCAATATCTGGCCCGTGAGCGATGCGAGGATAAGACTTAAAATCATACCCCATTCCATCGGCGTGGACGGCAAAACCGGGTGCCAGGCAAAGGCCGGTGCGGTCACCACAAACCCCATCGTGCAGAAGTAAAGATAAATCGTGACCGGCCCGTTCTTTTCCCGCAAATTCCGGATCAAGGTTACGGTCAATCCGGCAAACGCCGCGGAGATCAGTGCGATGAACTGCCCCAGCAGTCCGCCTTCGATGCGAAAGTCAAACAGTATGCCGACGCCGACCAGAACCAGTGCAATACAGGCGATCTCAGCCATGCCGACGCGCTCTTTGTAGATGAGAAATGCAAAGATAGCCGAAAAAGCGGGAAAAGAATAAAAAATGACCAGTGCCGTTGAAACCGGCAGCATCCGAACGGCCGTCACCAGGCTGATAAACGCGCAGCAGCCCGCGCAGCCACGGATGATGAGCAGACGGCGGTTATGTCCCTTAAATGGATTCTGATAGCGCCCGAACACTGCAATAATCAATGCCGCCCCGCCGAAAAAGCGGTAAAACCCGATGCTCCAGACCGTGTATTCAGGACCCAGCAATTTGATCACCAGATTGAGCACGGTAAAAAGCAGGGCCGCGGACAGCATGAAAAGCGGACCTGCCAGAGTTGCTTCCAGGTGAACATCTTGCCCTGATTCGGTGCGATTGACCATGAGCCATCCTTTGCCATGTCGTTCGTGCAGCTAAGGGTTTCAACTATCACAGAAACGGCTGATCGTCATGGAAGAATTACCCAAAATCGAAAAACCGGTCCGTTTGATTTATCGCCGAATTCATCGGCGAAAGCCGGACCGCAAATGATTAAAAAATCCGGATTGCGGATATCGAAATTGAGTTTATTTTATTTTAAAGCGATAAATATGATTTGAAGCGTGAAAGGGGCGAAACATGAAAGCAGTTGTCATTAATGAGTTTGGTGGAAAAGATAATCTTACCCTTGCCGATCTGCCGACACCCGAGCCTGCCGAGGGAGAGGTCCTGGTTCGCATTAGAGCAGCCGGGGTTAATCCGGTGGACTGGAAGATACGTGAAGGCTGGCTAAAGGACCTGTTCCCGCATGAATTTCCGGTAATTCCAGGGTGGGACCTGGCCGGTGTTATTGAGGACACCGGGCACAGCGTTAAACGGCTGGCCAAGGGTGATAAAATTTACGCCTATGCCCGCCGACCCGTCATACAAAAGGGAACCTATGCTGAATATACAGCCATTCCCGAAAGCTATATCACCCGCAGTCCTGACAGCCTGTCCTTTGAAGAATCGGCATCGATTCCCCTGGCTGCGCTTACGGCCTACCAGGCCATATATGATGCGGTCAAGTTGCGGGAGGGACAATCGATTCTGATGGTCGGCGCCTCGGGGGGCGTGGGCGGATTTGCGGTTCAATTCGCGAATCTGATCGGGGCGAAGGTCACCGCTATCGCCAGCGAAAAGAATCATGCCTATTTACGTGATCTGGGAGCAGAAAACACGGTCTGCTATACCAAAGACGACTATGATGAACAGATTCAAAGGATCTACCCGTCCGGGGCCGATGTCGTTTTCGATTTAACCGGCGGCGACACGCTGAAAAGCGCGGTCAATTATGTCAAAGCGGACGGAAAAATCGTCTCCATTACGGAAGATCCACAACCCCATCTTCCAGCGGATAAAGGCATCCGGAGTCATTTTGTTTTTGTTGAACCAAATGTAAAGCAGCTGGACCATATTCGTGAATTGGTCGATTCTGGAAGACTGAAGACCTATCTCAGCTCGGTACACCCTCTGGCTGATGTGCAAAAGGCCCACACCGAAATGGAAACGGGGCACACGCGGGGAAAAATTGTCTTAAATATTGATTGAGTCCGTGCTGACCGATTTAATCCAACATTGGAAACCTCGTCCTCCCTCCGGGCTGTAGGCCCTGCGGGCCGGAAGCGAGGTCAGTCGTTGATCCCGCCGTCGGGGGTCAGATATAACCGCCTCTGCCATATGCCAAATCTACTAATGGTTTCAGGTGTCAGTGAATGTTCGTGTGAAACTACGTTTCAAAAAATAGGGTAGATCCCATTCCGGGCCACGTTGCATTTTGTAGGTTGGGTTGAGCCCACGCCATGCTTTGTCGGGTTTCTCCGCCTCCGGCGGACCAACCTAGGTTTTGCCCGTATTATTGGGAAATGCGAAACCCAACGGCGGCTGATTTGGGCACTGAGTACCAAAGTTTCTTATCTGTTCAGACTGGCCGTTTTTTGACCGGCGGCTGGGCTGAACCTCAAACCGCTAACAGGATAATACTGAAGGCCAAAACCGGTGAAAGAAAGTCTGCTTTATGAGGGACTGCGATCCAGCGGGCCGAATTTTTTTCTGACACCTGAAACCCGACACCTGAAACCTGAACATAGTTGGTCACGGCAATTACCTCTTGAGCCCCACCGGGGTGGACCAAAGCCTGCCCCTCTGCGGTCGGATTATTCTTGCCATCTGTCAAATTCAGCCGGTAGCAGCTGCAGCACCTCATCGCCGGTCATACTATACAGATCGTAGTTGATGTCGAGCTGCTGGATGACGTCGATGAAGCGGTACAGGCTACCCGGCTTATATCTAGGTATCGATCCATGTTTCGGTTTAGCGGTTTTACCGTTGTAATAGAGCAGGTGTGCGGCATCCATGAGACCTCTATTGGTAATGATGCTTTGTCTGGTGGCAAGCTGGTGATGAAACCCGCTTTCGATGTGAAGCGGCGTATACAGCAGTAGTTTGGATAGATCGTTGTTCAATCCGTAAACGGTGTAAACCAGGTATGCGCCTGCGATCAGGTGGTTGTGACCGTAACGATATCCCGGCTCCAGGATATGGCGGTAATCCCGTCCCGGTTTGCGACCGCCGTTTTTTCCCACCGGGCAGACCTGGTCGAAATAATACAGGGACAGCCAGCTCCAGAGGTGAACATCGGATTCGATGCCGTCAATCTCGATGTCTGTCAGGACCTCATCCAGATATCGAGCCAATTCCAGACGCGTGGCAAATTTGCGGTTCTCGATATGAATATCTTCATGAACCGGTCTGGAGGCATCCGAATCGACCAGCAAATCAAACGGAGGCGCAGCGGCAGACCCGTTCCCGAGATTCGTCAGATATGAGCGAAACCGGTCGATGCCGTCGTCTGTAAATTTTCTCAGGGGCTGTTGATCCATCATTTGATTTCCTGCATGGACCGCACGAATTTTTCCAGCATATTGAAGTTGGTGCAAAAGGATTCCACCGCCTGCTCAATCCACACGATCTGCTGGGGTTTAGACACCTGGGGCGGGATGGATATTCCCGGCAAGCTGCAGGCCAACTTCAGCCAGAGACTCGGCCAGTCATCATCACATTCGGGGTCGGTATGCTCATCCTCGATGACGATGCGCTTCAATATCTGACGCAACACCTCCGGATAGACCAGCGATAAAAACCGGTTGTCGGAACTGGCCACCAGGCCGATCTCGTCCACGCGCTGATTCAGTTTCAACAGGGGCCAATCGCCGTCCAGATCCAGCTGCCAGATTTTACTGCCCAGGTCGTCGTACTCGACGAACAGCAGTGATTGACTGTCGGCGGGGGTATTTTCGATGCTTTCCGCTCGAATTTTGTCGACCGACGCTAAAATTCTTCCGTGGGCGGTGGTGTTGTCCACAACCTTGACCCGGAAGAGCGGCAGTGCGGAATCCGAAAAACTGCTCAATTTACGATCGGTCGGCGTCCGGCGATCTCCAACGCTTCCAAAATCATAACGTTGGTAGCCGGAACGATGGTAGGCTTCGAGATAAACATGGGCCCCCGGCGGAAGCGACATATCACCCAGTTGCAGCACAGCATTGAAGAAGCGTTTTCCATCTTCATCGCGGCCTAAATCGATGCGAACATCGGCACGCTTTATTTTTTTGCGGCCGGTATAGTTGAATTTTCGAATCATAAACCAAAAAAAATATGTGCAGCATAAATGAATTAAGACGCCGCCATAGCAATCTATCAAGTTGTTTCCGATATGGACCCTATCCCCAATCTACAAAATATTATGCTCAAGGCGGATTAATTACGGGACAGTTTTTATGCGCAGGTCCCGATGCATATCAAAACCCGTCACGGTCAGTTTAAAGTTACCCTTCTGCACTTCGATTTGAATGCAATTATCTTTGTGCATCAGCAGCTTGGCGCCCTGTATTTGAACCTGAATGGGCGATTTCGCGACGTCAAAATCGAGCGGCGAGTATTTTTTGAAGGGATTGCCGCTGCGCACCTCATAGGCAACATAGATGGCGACATACCTGGGGACCTTGGTTGCCCCGGATCGCTTCGACAGGCGAAATCCACCCCGGACCGAAGTCAGCTGGATATATCTGGAACCTACGACATCGACAAAGGGTGCGGGACTTTTCTGCTTCGCAGCATCTGCGAACTTGTCGTCCTCACCATTGACGGATGGACCTGTTTTAACCTCCGGCAACGAAAATATGTGCTTCAGCAGGTTCTCATCCCGGCCTTTCCGGGGCTGTGTCAAAATCTTAACGATCTCGCGGGGACTGGTTTTGACGTAGTCCAGGGTGGTGGGCCCTAATCTGTACTTACGCTTGAACTTCTTGGAATTGCGCTCCCATTCGGTATGGGCCGGGTTCTCAGCATCACCCAGAAAACTGGAGAGCTCGCGCTCCGTTATCGAGATGATGGCCCGTATTCCCCTGTGCTTCAGAGATGTAATTTCCGGCAGGGTAATGCCCTGGCGGATAAAATAGTCCTCGGCTCTATCCAGATTTTCGTCCCGCTCCAGAAAGACGTTAAAGCCGGTGTGCATGAATTCTTTGCTGTTCTGGCGCTGAATGCTGAGGGGAAGGTAAAAGGCCAGGCGCCGGCTTGCGGAAAATCTCTGCTGCAAATCCTCTATCAGCGCCGGATCGACCGTGTCTCTGAGTTTGGGTGCCCGGCCCGGAGTGGGTTCATTGAGTTTTAAGAAGGCTGCCTCGGGCTGTTTGATCGCCCAGCGGGCGAGATCGATAAGTCCCAGCATCCCCTGGCTTTCCAAAAACCGGGATTTTTTTAGCAGCTTGTCCAGAGAGGCGGAGTCCAGTCGGTAGGATTTTTTCCCGTGTCTGATTTCAACAATCAGTTTGCCGGCCAGAATGGGAAAGAAATAATGTTTGACGGTGGAATTGACGAATTTTTGGGCGAATCTGGTGGATTCAATTTCGCGGTCCAAAAACGGCACCAGGATCGACAGACCGGGCTTATCCAACCGATCCACCAAAAACTGGTCTGAAAACAAATTGATAAAAGATTGATCCGCCACAGGCAATGCCAGGTCGCCATCGAATCGCCCAAAGTAGCCGTATGGGGAGTAGCGCCTGCCGCTGGATTTGTGAATTTTCAGCACCGATTGACCCATCAACAACAACCGGCCGTCGTCATGCCGAACGGTTACACCGAAAAATGAATTGATCCGTGAAGCTGCCTGGAAGACGGTTTTCCCCAGACCCCAGCGTCCCAGATCAGTGGCTTCCTTGCGGGTACGACCAATGTTGCGCCAGAAGTAGTAAAAATCATTCTTTTTGAAATCATCGTCCAGGTCGTCATACTGGGCAACATCACCCTGCAGCCCCCGGGTTCCGTAGTCTTCAATCAGCAGGTAGTTCATCGCCTTGCCGGTGGACGGAATATCCGGCAATCCGGCGTGCTTGGCCTGCAAATGCGATGACAGGCCATCGATATAGCGTTTGGTAATGAAGCCGGCATCATAGCCCGGATTGGGTTTCGAAAAATATGAAAAGCGAACGGTAACCGGTTCGCTGCCCTGGGCAGCGTCCAGCGAGTTTTGAATCGATTCCCGCACCAGCGCGTCTGTGACGCTGCCGATGGCCTCGGTTGTAAAAAACTCGCCTTCGATCGGATCGACATTGATCTCGCCGGGCTGCATTTCCCGGAACCGCCATTGGGGGGTGGTTGCCATAACACGGCAATCTATACAATAAAGCGCTTCAAATCAATAGATTATCGGGTAGCAAAGCCAATGCGGTAATTATTTCGAAGGGGGAAGTGAAGCTGTGCTACCATCTATTAGAAAGATGATGCATATGTCCCAGATTTACATCCGAATTCAAAACAAACAAAATAAATCGAAAACTCCATTAAGATATTGTAATGTTTTAATCATTGGAATTTGTAATTTTGATATTGTTTGTAATTTGTGTATTGTAATTTGGGATTTTTGTGAGGTCTCCAGCAAGACAAATCGCTTCTATCCAAATCAGTTAGAGTTGACTTTGACGTTTCCCTGCTTTGCTACCCATTTTGCTTGTCATCGACGATGGATATGAATTATATAACACTTTCGATGTTATACGGTTTTTGAAACTGATTCCACGCATCACTCCGGAAAGCACGATGACCATCGAACTTTATTTCAGCAACCAGCTGGACCAGCTGGCAGACAAATTTGCAGATGTTCTGGCGCAGGAAGTTCGGAATACCGACAATCCGCTGGAGCCGCCGGTTGTGATCGTACCCAATTCGAATCTGGCCAAATGGCTTCGGCTCTTCCTGGCTGAAAAGAATTCGATATGCATGAATATCGAAATCCAGTACCTCGAGAACGGGCTGTGGGGAATGCTGGCAGATATCGATCCGAAAACGGATAAACCGGAATTGATGGATAATGATCAACTCAAGATCATATTGCTCCACCTTCTGCAAAATCTGGATCGCAGCGTTCCCGATTTTTCCCCGCTGACCCGGTATTTGTTCGGGGAAGGGGATGCGCAGCGCCCGGATGATGCTGCCAGACTCTGGCAGCTGTCCGAAAAGTTGGCCTATCTGTTTAAAGAGTACGAATTTCATCGAACCGACATGGTGCGCGAATGGGCAGCATCGAAGCCGGCAGCCGGGGAAATGGAACGGTGTCAGCAGCGGCTGTATTCCAGACTCAAACATATCCGGGAGAAGCTTGGAGATCGAACCGGTGAACAGCTGCTGTCGACCATGGAATATGCCGATATCGTGCTATCCGACTCAGAATTAGTCCGGAGCTCCCTCAAGAATACCCGGAAAATTCATTTTTTCGGTCTTTCCCAGATATCCAATTTCCATTTGACCCTGATTGGCCGGCTTCAAGGGTATTACAGAATTCACATCTATACCTTGAATCCGTGCGAAGCGTTCTGGGAGGACATCAGAACACCACGGGAGAAGCGCTGGATTCGGAGAAAAAGCGTCAATAGCCTGGCCATAGAAGACGCTGAAAAGGAGAGGGGCGAGCTTTTTCAGCAGGTGGACAATGCCCTTCTGGCCGCCTGGGGCAAACCCGGTCGCGAGAACGTGCGGTTGCTGTGCCAGCTGACCGATTATGATTTCCATGCCTGTTATACGCCTGCGGGAGAAAATCCCGGCGTCCTGCCGCGGATCCAGAACGATATCCTGACACTGTCAACGGCTGACCACGGGGTGGAACGCCCGGGGCAGGATCGTTCTCTACAGATCATTGCCTGCCCCGGCAAATATCGGGAAGTCGAAACGATCTACAGCAGCATTCTGTTCAATATGGAACAGGACGATTCACTGCTACTGACCGATATCGCCATTCTCGTCCCGGATATTTCGGCCTACAAGCCGGTATTCGACTCTGTATTCAACCGTTATCCCAGACAGCTCGTCTACAATCTGGTGGATTCCCACGCCGAAATTGAAAGTATATATGGCAAAGCCGTCCTGTCTATCCTGAAACTGGCCGCCGGCCGGTTTTCGAGGGCCGAGGTTTTCGATCTGATGCTGAACCCGTGTTTCATGTATCGCTGGAAGATCGAGCCCGACGACATCCAGGCCTGGGTAAACTGGACCGAAGCATTGAATATTTTTCATGCATTTGACAGTGAATCCAGGGTCGGCGGCGGCTATCCGCCGGGCGACAGCTATACCTGGAAGCAGGGGCTTGAGCGCCTTCGGCTGTCGCGAATCATGGCCGCACCGACTGCTGTCGACCCGACGGGCTTTGCCCATTACCGGCAGCGGGTTCCTTACAGTGATGTCAATTCCGGAGACACCGGCCTGGTCGAGAAGTATTGTGCGGTTATCGAGACCCTTCACCATCAGGTCAAACACCTGAATCAAACCCGACGCGGCGCGCGGCAGTGGAGGCGGGTGCTAATTGAGGTTTGTGATGAGCTGATCGACATCCCACCGGATCGCCGGGGGGAAGCGGCTGTTCGGCAGGAATTGATCACGGCGCTGGATCGTCTCGAGCTTTATGACCGCCTGCCGGAGAATGCTTCGCGGTCGGCCCTCGGGGTTGACCTGATCAGGGAATACATCAACTCCAATCTCGAGGCCCTGTCCGGCGGGCACGGAAATTACCTGACCGGCGGTGTGACCATTTCGGCCCTGCAGCCCATGCGGCCCATTCCGTTTCGAATCGTCTATGTTCTGGGCATGGAAGAGGGGCATTTTCCCGGCAAAGCCGACCAGTCGTCCCTGGACCTGAGGTTGTTACAGCGGCGGATCGGCGATATCAGCCTGCCTGAACGCAACTGTTACCTGTTTCTTGAAATGCTGCTATCCGTAAAGGAGAAGCTCTATATCAGCTACATTGCCAGGGACCTGCAGAAGGATCGGATCCAGCAGCCCTGCAGTGTGGTTAACCAGCT
>JASJCE010000232.1 GCA_030066155.1 Desulfobacterales bacterium
ACATACGTGTTCCAGGCTTCGTTCATTTCTTTTTGAATTTCATCTTTAGGCATCGGCATTGAATTAACTCCTTTCCTTACCGAAATCATTAATTGTGGATATTGTATCGCATCGGGCAGCATCCTGGGGTTGTCTCAACAGCTGCCGTTTGTGCAGTTTAGGTAAAACCCAAGAGGGGTTTTGAAGTATACTACAACCAAAGGAACGTAATACCGCCGAACACGCGGGTCAAGTGGGTCCCCGGGGATCAGCGGGGATGATGGTTGATACCCGAACTTAAATCAATCTCACATTAAACTTCGCTTTTTTTTAACGGATAATTAATTGAACTTCCAACATCCAACGTCCAACGTCGAACGTCCAATGAGGATGGCGCTTCGCTTAGTCGATTTTCCAACGAGCGAATTATGATGAAGTGGTGAATTAAAAAACCACTCAATTCAAAAATCCGGCCAAGGATCGATGACCATATTTGCTCGTACCATGTATTACGTAGTCTTTCTTTAGGTGTTACTTTGTCTTTTTTTAAATTGACAGAATTCCATATTCGAAGTTGGACGTTGGACGTTCGATGTTGGACGTTCGTTAGTTTCTTACACGATCAGACTGAACGCTTGCGACCAGAGGCGCCTTTCGGCCTAAGGCCGTATTATCCCAACGATCCTGTTGATCCTGTCTAATTATGTTCTTTAAGATAAGAATCCATGCCTCTTTAAATCTTCAATCTTCAATATTCATTTCCCCGATGAATCGGGATTAAGCTTCGCTAAAACAGGCTATGCCGTGCCGCTGCTTGATTTTCTTGCTTTCAGGATTAAAGTGAATACAGTCGGTTGCCGGAATGTACCACCTTAATACAATACGACGGATCAGCAGAACTTTCACATGAAGCCATACTCTCTCGACGGGAAGCATATTCTGATTACCGGCGCCAGCGGTGGGCTGGGCTCAGCCCTAGTCAAATTGATCGCCCGGCAGGACCTGCGGCTGGCGGTGACATCGCGCTCGAAAACCGCGCTGGATGAACTGATTTCCAAACTGCCGCACCGGGAACATGCGGTAGCGATAACTGCCGATCTTGCCCAACCCGGTGAGGCGGTCAGATTGGTCGATGAAGCAATTTCGGCCCTGGGGCATATCGATGTTCTGATTAACAACGCCGGCGTCGGATATTTTGCCCTGATGGCGGAAGCCAGCGAGGAAAACATCCGCCACCTTTTCGAAGTCAACACCCTGTCTCCGTTGATGTTGATCAAAGCCCTGTTGCCGCAAATGCTGAAACGAGGCGCCGGTCGTGTCGTCAACATCCTCTCCTGCGCCGGCCGAGTGCCGATCCCGAGTGTGGGGGTTTACGGCGGCAGTAAATCGGCCTTGGCCGTTATGGCCAATACCATGCGCCTGGAGCTTGAGCCCAACGGCATTGACATTATCAATGTGTATCCGGGAACGGTGGCAACGGCTTTCGAGGAGCACGCCTTCCGGGAGGAGGATCGCCCGGGGCTCTGCCCCCATGACGTATGCGGTCAACCGCGTTTTCGCATTGCACGCGAAGTTCTGGATGCCGCCGTTGGCCCGCCGGGCGAAGTCTGGCTGGAATCAGCCGGCAAATGGTTTTCCACAGCCGCGCTAATCTGGCCAAAGTCCATCGATCGGCGTCTGACCACTCTGCGGGACCGGGTTGTCGAAAACAAATCGCTGAAGCAGCGGCCCTGGCGGCTGCTTCAGGTCGAATCGGCGATTGCCTGCAATCTTAAATGTGTCATGTGTCCCTGGCGCGAGATGAGCAAAAAAGCTGCCGACCGCGGCATTATGACACCGGCTGTCTGGAATGCAATTCGTCCGCATCTGGAGCGGGTCAAATCCGTTGATTTTACCGGCGGCGGTGAGCCGCTGCTGCAGCCGAAACTGGCCGAATGGATAGCCGATGCCTCCCGTGCCGGCTGTAACACCGGCTTTCTGTCGAACGGTTTGCTGCTCTCCGAAAACCGGCTGAAAGATATCCTGGCTGCCGGCGTTGACTGGATTTGTATTTCCATGGACGGCGCCTCAGCTGAAATGTACAACAAAATTCGGGTGGGTTCCGATTTTGAGCGGGTCTGTGAAAATGTTGCCAATATTGCCCGCTGCCGTTCCGGCAGATCGCCCAAACTCATGATCAACTTTGTGATCATGGACATCAATTCACACGAGATGCAGGGAATCGTGCAGCTGGCATCCCGGCTGGGTGTGGATCAGATCAATTTCAAACAATGTGATGTCATTCGCGGGGACCAGGGCAAAGGGCACGGTTTGTTTGCTTCCGAAGAGACAAAAGCCATCCGGAAACTGCAGAAGGACCTGGACAAAGCCCGCCGTCTGGCCAGGAAACTTGATATCGAAACAACGGCATTTGCCTTCACGCCGAATGAGCTGCCCGTCTGCGAACAGGATCCGCGGGATTCGATGTTTATCCGCCATGACGGCACCGTCGCACCCTGCATCAACCTTGCATTAGGGGGTCCAACAACTTTTTTGGGGGAGTCAGTCACCATGCCGTCAATTCATTACGGTCGACTCCCGGATGACGATCTGCTGGAGCTATGGGAAACAAAAAAATGCCGGTTTTACCGCAGCCGATTTCAAGAGCGGTCTGAAAAATACGAGCAGACGATCATGAAAAAATTTATCGGCGCTTCCGGCGGAAATCGTTCCAAAATTCAGGAGGAAGCCCGGCAAGCCATGCCGGATCCGCCCGGCGGGTGCAACGTCTGCCATTACCTGTATGATATATAATCTGCGTCGCAAGCCATCCCGACTCTGCTTGGCTGACGACGCAACTTAGCTGATAAATTGTTTTCCGTTTCTTTGACATTCTGCAGAGAGAAATGATGAGAAAAGAAATCTCAAAAGCCGAACGTTCGCTAGGGGAGATGTACGGTCATGGTGCACGGCTGCTGGGATGGTGGCAGGTCGGCGCTAATTTAATCGGAGCCTGCACCGTCACCTCCTATTTCGTTTTCTTTGACCAGGTATTTTCAGCCATCCGGGTTCAAAATACCTTTTACGTAGTCGGCATTATGTTTCCGGTATTATGCGTTATCGCTGCCGGCCTGATGTTTGCCTGGCAGAAGGATCTCGTTCGATTCTTGCGGCTGGAAAAGCAGGGAAAGGAACCGGAAAGCGACCTGCGCCGGATTGCCAGGAAGAAAATCCTCGAGCTGCCGTTGATCAGCGCCATGATCAGTCTCTTCAACTGGTTTTTGGCCGGGATTACGATGGCCGTCCACGGTATGATTGCGGACATTAAAGGTGACGAATCATTTGCGACGGAATTGATTGAGGGAATCCGGGTGTTTGCCGGCTGCATGATCGGCGGCATCGTGGTGGCGGCCATTATTTTTTTTATTACGGAAGCCAAGTGCCGCCAGATATGGCCTTTCTTTTTTCCCCGGGGCGGATTGGCCCGAACGACCGGTGTATTTCGTCTGAATCTGCGTCCCCGCATGCTGGTGGTTTTCGTTCTGGCCAGCATATTGCCTCTGGTCCTGATGGGAGTCCTTTCCTACAATAAAGCCCGCATGATGCTGGTGATGAATCCGGAGGTGGTTATCCAGAGCCTGTTGTATCTGACGGCCTTTCTGTTGACCGTTACCCTGGCTGTTGCGTTGATATTGTCCCGTCAGTTCAGCACCGGCATTATCGATCCGGTCAAAAAAATGGAGGCCGCAATGGCTAGGGTCGAGAGTGGGGATTTAAGCGCCAGCGTAACCGTTGAGCGCAATGATGAGCTGGGCGTTCTGGCTGAAAATTTCAATCGAATGACCGATGGCCTGCGGGACCGATACCGTCTGCGTCAGGCCCTGGATCTGGCCAAAGAAGTTCAGCAAAGTCTTCTGCCGAAAACGAATCCGACCTTTGCCGGCCTTGATATCAGCGGAACCAGTATTTATTGCGACGAGACCGGTGGCGACTACTTCGATTTTTTCAGAAATGATGCGGCCGGGGCCAGAGATTACAGCGTAGTCATTGCAGATGTTTCCGAACATGGCATCCCATCTGCATTGCTGATGGCCTCGACCCGGGCCTTTTTGAGACAGCGCGCTTCGCTCGCCGGCGGGATCGACAGCGTGGTGACCGATGTCAATCGGCAGCTGACCCGGGACGTGGATGACAGCGGCCGATTCATCACCCTGTTTTTCCTGCAGGTCAATATGGATCGGCGAACGCTAAATTGGGTGCGGGCTGGTCACGATCCGGCCATGCTGTACGATCCGGTTTCCGACAAATTTGAAGAACTGGGTGGCAGGGGTATTGCCCTGGGCCTTGACAACAGCTGGCAATATGAATCACAGAGCTATATAGGGCTGATGGGGGGCCAAATAATCGTGATGAGCACCGATGGAATCTGGGAGGCCCGCAATCCGCAGGATCAAATGTTCGGCAAGGAAGCTCTGTACCGGATTATTCGGCGCCACGCGCATGAGACCGCTGTCGACATCCAGGAAACCATTTTATCCGAACTAAGGCGCTTTCAACAGAACTTGATGCCGGCAGACGACATAACCCTGGTCGTGATTAAAGTTGAAAAGGAGGCATAGAAATGGCGACAACGACAGTTAAATGGCTGAGCGAAAAACATTTTGTGGGAGTCGATTCCGGAGGTCATTCCGTGGTCCTATCCGGACAAAAAGACGGTATCGGCGTCAGTCCGTCCCAGATGCTGCTGGTGGCGCTGGCATCCTGCTCATCGGTGGACGTTGTGGAGATCCTCAAGAAGAAACGAAAGAAACTGACGTTATTGGAGGTAACTGCCACTGGCGAACAGGACCCGGAACCGCCGTGGGCCTACCGTAAAATTCACCTGGCATATAGACTTTCTGGCGAAGGACTGACTGGCAAAGCCGTAAGTCAGGCGATTGAACTATCTCATGAAAAATACTGCTCCGTTGCCGCTACCGTCAGAGGAGTTGCCAAAATTACGACTGATTTTACAATTGAGAATGCAGACTAACTCTGATCGACATTTAAACTCGTATAAGCGCCGCCGTTGGCAAGAAGCCGGTCTGATCGAAAAAGGAACTCTAATAAATTGATCACTCAAAGAGTCCGCAGATTTCTCAGATAAAAATCTACAAAACTCTGTGTATCCTGCGGGCTCTGCGAGACAATTCAAATTAAGGTCGCAAGAGTTGTACGCCGTTGTGCGAACAATATCTGTTGTTTATCAAACGATGTCTGCGACGGCTCTTGCACATTCTCCGATAACTTCATCCGGACCGTCTATCTTGATAACCTGATTGCCGAAATCAATTTTAGATAACTTGCAACCCTTTTCCTCAACAGCTCCTTTTATAATTTTAACCATGATCAGATCATCTTTAGTAGTTTCTGCCATGTGGCGCCTCCCGTAAGAAGTTTAAACAAATATAATACAATTTTTAGACAATAATATTTGTTTGTCAAATATAATTCCGCCTTCGGCTGAAAACAGGGGCTCCTATTTGTATGCTGAATTTCCACATCCAGATTCGTTATATTATTTGAATGGATCTGAATCGCAGCAACAGGCGGCAAGAATGGGTTCCCAGCGAGTGCCCGATCACGCATATGAAAATTGACAATTCACAAATCAAGTTTACTGTCAAAAATAATAGACGATTTATACACAAAGCAGATGTTACACGGCAAAACTGGTGCTATGCTCCCATCTAACCGATACCACTCTGAAAGATGTCTCTGACATGTACTCGGGGGAGCATAGCACCACGTATTCTTGCTTGCAGGCCGGTTCGAAAATTAATATCTTTGATATTGCGACATGCTGCTGCTAATAACGGATGCGGAGAATGACATTGCAACTCGAAGATAAGCTTTCCATACTGGCTGATGCCGCCAAATACGACGTCTCCTGCGCATCGAGTGGCCACCGCAGAAGCAACAAGGGTCGTCGGTTGGGCAACACATCATCATCCGGTATCTGTCATACCTATACCGAAGACGGTCGCTGCGTTTCTCTGCTAAAAATCCTTTATACCAATTTCTGCATTTACGATTGCGCATATTGTATCAATCGTTGCAGCAATGACATTCGTCGAACAGCCTTCACACCCGCTGAAGTGGTAACGCTGACGATCGACTTTTACCGGCGCAATTACATCGAAGGCCTGTTTTTAAGCTCCGGTATTTTGCGGAGTCCGGATGATACCATGGAACGCCTGGTGCGAACGGTTCAACTTCTTCGCGAGCAAGGATTTAACGGCTATATCCATCTAAAATGTGTGCCTTTTGCCAGCAAGCATCTAATCGAGCAGGCCGGACTCTACGCCGACCGCTTAAGTGTCAATATTGAATTGCCGTCCGAAAAGAGCCTACAACTTCTGACCCGGGACAAAACGTTCAATTCTGTCCTGGAACCAATGGGCGTAATCCGGGAGACCATCGTCGAGACCCGGGAAAATCGGAAACGTCTGCGGCATACGCCGCGATTCGCTCCCGCCGGTCAGAGCACTCAATTAATCGTCGGTGCCAGTCCCGAATCGGATCTGGAAATCCTTGGACTGGCGCATAACCTCTACCAACACCAGGCGCTCAAGCGGGTGTATTACTCTGCCTACGTGCCAGCGGGCGGAGCGGATGATCGGTTGCCGGGGCTTGCCGAACCGCCGCTGGTGCGCGAAAATCGTCTGTACCAGGCGGATTGGTTGATTCGGCTTTATGGTTTTAATCTGGATGAGGTGATCGACCGAAAGTCCCCTTATCTTGATCTGAATGTCGATCCCAAGCAGGCTTTTGCCCAGCGGCATCCGGCCCTGTTCCCGGTGGATGTGAATGGGGCTGATCGCGAAATGATCCTCAAGGTGCCCGGCATCGGGTTGAAATCTGCCGACCAAATCGTCAGGCTGCGCCGGCGCGGACGTATCCGTTACGAACATTTGAAGCAAATGGGAGTGGTTCTGTCCCGCGCCCGGCCTTTTATCCGCTGTGAAGGAATGCCGACTACCCAGTGGACTCCCGGATCTACCCCGGGCATTGGCGCGAAAACGCAGACCGGCCGGATATCCGCCGATGCTGCAGAAACGCGTACGGTGTTCGTCGTCGAGAACTCGTTTGATGGGCTGTTGACCGCCGTTTTTGAAGCGTATGAAACCGGGCGCCAACCGGATGGCATCGAAGATGCCGGTGGGGAGCAACTGGGGCTTTTTGAGCGCCGCATTCATGTTGCATGTGATCCGGTCAAATCAGAGCGGGTCTGGAAAGGGCTGCGCAAACACCTGGGTGCAAAACGGCGCCGAATGCTTTTTGAAGCCTATTTATCCAACGATTCGAGAGTGAAGACGGTGATACTGCGATGGGTATGGAGCGCATTGCCTGTCCGCGGCAAACCACGCCGCCGGTTGGATCTGGATTCGCAACTGCAGATTGAAAAGCTCTCCCAGAAGGTGCGCCGAGAAGCTCACCGGATGAAAGGCTTTATCCGATTTCAAAAGACCGGCGATAACCAGTATGTCGCCCTGGTGGCGCCGCGCTACGATGTGCTGCCCTTAATCCGGCGCCATTTTGAATCGCGCTTTGCGGATCAGAGATGGATCATTTACGATACGGTAAGAAACTACGGTCTTTTTTATAACCGTGACCAAACACGGGAAATTCGGCTTGACCCTGTCGAATTGACCGGATTGAGTCACATTGAACTGGAAGAGGAGCAGCTTTGTCAGACGCTATGGCAACGGTATTTTTATGCTGTCAATATTGCTGAGCGTAATAATCCGAAATTGCATCTGCGCCAGCTGCCGCGACGCTTCTGGCGCTATTTGCCCGAAAAGCAAATCTGAAGAAAGACCATTTCGTAGAAAGTCAAAATTCTCAGCATGTGGTATTGTAAACTTCTGAAATAATTTAGAAAAAAATGTTGATTGTGCGTTTTTCGCGCCTTTTTGCGGCTATATCAAGAAAGGATTATCATCATGAGATATAAACTTTTAGGAAAAAGCGGTTTGAGGGTCTCCGAGCTCTGTCTGGGAGCAATGACCTTCGGAGATGACTGGGGCTGGGGCTCCGGTAAAGATGAAAGCCGTGAGATTTACGACGCCTTTGTGGCGGCCGGCGGCAATTTCATCGACACTGCCGATCTTTATACGAATGGTACTAGCGAACGGTTTCTGGGGGAGTTTATGGCTTCCGATCGGGAACGGATCGTATTGGCCACCAAATACACCAACAGTGCCGGCGGTACAGATCCCAATGCCGCCGGCAACCATCGCAAAAACATGATGCAGTCGGTAGAAGCCAGCCTGAAACGCCTCAAAACCGATTACATTGATTTGTACTGGCTGCACGCCTGGGATTTTATGACGCCGATCGAAGAGGTCATGCGGGCTTTCGATGACCTCGTACGTCAGGGCAAGGTGCTCTACATTGGCATCTCAGATACACCGGCCTGGATCGTTTCGAGGGCCGACGCCATCGCCGAGATGCGGGGCTGGACCCAGTTTGTCGGCCTGCAGGTCGAATACAGCCTGATCGAACGGACCTGTGAGCGGGAGCTGCTGCCCATGGCCCGCGAACTCGACCTCGCGGTAACGGCTTGGTCGCCCCTGGATAGCGGCTTCCTGACCGGCAAATATAACGAGGGATTTGAAGGCCAGAAGGAAGAAGGCCGTCTTGAGCATCCCATGATGGCGCCCCTGGTTGATATTACCGAGCGCAAGCGCGCCATCAGCCGCACGGTGGTGGAAGTTGCCGCTGCTGTCGGTAAAAGCCCGGCCCAGGTGGCACTGAACTGGCTGTGCCGCCAACCCGGTGTCATGATACCGATTATCGGTGCCCGCAGGATATCGCAGCTGAAAGACAATCTGGCTTGCACGGAATTTTCATTGGACGATGAACATCTGCAAAAGCTTGATGCCGTAAGCCGCATCGAGCTGGGATTTCCGCACGATTTCTTTACCAACCAAATGGTGATGAACTTTGTGTATGGCGGCATGCGGGACCGGATCGATAATCACCGTAATTGATCCGATAATTTATCCACCGGAGTCTGGTTTGTACTGGATATTCTGGGTGTCGCATTCTAAACAATAGGTCTGGATCTATATTGAAACGGGGCGGATAAATTAGTTTTTCAGCTCATCCCGCAGCGCCCGGGCAATCTTTTCAACGGTATACGGTTTGCGAACATAAGCTCCGGCGCCCAGTCGCTGGGCTTTTTTGACGCGTCTGCTTTCCGAATATCCGCTGGCAATAATCGCTTTTTGATGGGGCTTGAAGGACAGGATGCGACGGTAGGTCTCCAGGCCGTCGATTCCCGGATCCATAATCATATCGAGCACGAGCAAGTCGGCATGATACTGCTGAAGGTAGTCCACGGCGGCCTCACCGCTGGCAACCGAGTCGGTGTCGTACCCCAGTTTTTCAAGCATGCATGCTGCGATTTCCCGCTGATATTCGATGTCATCGACAATCAACACTTTCTCTCCGTTGCCCAGACAATCATCGATTTGGACAGTATTACTTCCCGGCCGAAGGTCCTCGCGGGTCACCGGAAAATACAATTCGAATGTGCTGCCGGTTGCAAGTTTGCTGTCGACATGTATATAGCCCTTGTGGTCCTGGATAGTACCCCATACAACGGCCATCCCGATACCGGTACCGCTGCGGCCCATGACCTTTTTGGTGTAAAACGGCTCAAAAATACGGTCGATGTCCTGGGGCCGAATGCCGATACCCTGATCTGCCACTCGCAACAAGGCATAATCGCCTTCGTTGATGGTGTCATATCCCCTGATCGGCTGATCCACGTAGCGGTTCCGGGTCGAAATTACTATTTTGCCGCCTTCCGGCTGGGCTTCGGCGCCATTGGTAATCAGGTTGGCCAGGGTTTTGCGTAAATGGATTTCAGAGCCCTGGATGTTCAAGAGATCCGGCATCAGGTCGATTTCAACCCGAACACCCGGATAATCGTCATGGAATTTGTAAAATTCCGGTGATTTGATGTATTCGGAAACCACATGGTTGATATTGATTACTTCGGTTTGCGGCACGCCTCTGCGGGCCAGGGTCAATAAATCCTGAACAATGGCAGCGGCTTTCTGACCCGAGCTTCGGATCGCCTCGAGCGGTTGTTTGAATTCGCTGTTCGGCGCCAGATCGAGCAGCAGCAGATCCGGATAAGCCACAATACCGGTCAGGACGTTGTTCAGATCATGGGCCACGCCGCCGGCCAGCAGACCGAGAGCCTCCATCTTGCGCGCCCGCACGAGCTGGTCTTCGAGCTGCTGACGTTCTTCCCGCGCCAGGCAACGCTCCGTAATATCCCGGGCCATGCCCAGTACACCAGTCTGCCGACCGGTTTCGTCCAATATAGCGTGCGCTTTGACCTCGACCGGCACTTGGGTGGCATCGCTGCGGATCAAATCCATTTCAAAATGGCTGAGCCGGCCGGTCTCCAGAATAGCCTTCTCGAACTCTCGACCCTTGTCGGGATCACCGCATATTTTTGTTACGAAGCTTTTGCCGATCAATTCGTCCGGACTGCGGTAATTCAGCAGACGGGCGCCGGACGGACTGATCTCGCGGACAATGCCATGCGCGTCAATCCTGAAATACATGTCCGGAATGTTCTCGAAGATGGTGCGGTAACGCAATTCGCTTAGACGCAGCGCTTTTTCGGTTGTGCGATGCTCGCCGATTTCCTCTTCAAGGCGGCAGTTGCTGCACTCCAGATCCCGGGTGCGTTCGACTACCAGCTCCTTCAGATGATCCTTCATCAATTCGAGATCGCTCTTGGCCTTTTTGTGCGCCAGAATTTCGAGTTGAAAGGCCTGGTTGGTGCGAGCTAGCTTTGCACGCTGATTCTCAACGGTGCTGAATGCCTTTGAGAACCGGTGGGACAGCACAAATGCTTGGGAAAATAAAAACACAAAGAAGCCGAACGGTGCGAGCTCGGTGGTTGAAATTACCCGATGACTGTTGAGGATATCATTGATAGCAGCCGCGAATAGCACGGCAAAGCCCAGAAATAACAGCTCAACCCCTTCCCGTTGTCGCCGAAAGGCCGAGATCAGCACGTATGTGATATAGACGCCCACCGCCAGGCAGACCAAATCATAAAAGCGCACGGTCGGCAAAAATATCCTGGGCTCGGTAAACACCAAGAATGCTGAAAAAAGCAGGCATAGCAACTGCACCACACGGACATAGGCAAGTCTGCATTCCTGAGGATAGAGAGCGTAGATAAACATGAAAAAGGCCGGCACGCCGAGATAGAAGCTCAAGTAGGTAAGCTTGACGACAAGTTGCCAGGGGACACCCGGAAAGACATGGACAAAATGCATCTCCCCTGTGAGCAGCGCATACAACGACAGAATAAAGCAGACGATTGCGAAGATTACCGTCGAGGGCTCCTTATGCCTCAGGGACCAGAGTCCCAGGTGGTACAGGCCCATAATAAACAGGCTCCCGGTCAGAAACAGCTCGAAGCCGGATTTTTTCGACGCCAGATCACGAATCTGACCTTCTTCTCCCAATAGCAGGGCCTTGTACAGTCCACCTTCGCGGTGATGAAAATTGGACAGGTGCAGGAGAATGTCCAGCTGATCAGCATCCGACTGAAAACCACAAACTAGCGGTCGCCAATCCGGTATCGAATCGGCCCGGCTGCTTCCCGGTAACCCGATGGTCTCTACGAGTTGTCCGTTAACGTAAACCCTGGCGGCTGTCATCAAATCCATTATCTTAAATGCCAGTCTGCGGGGGGCGTCACCCAGCAGCACCTTAAGGCGCAAGGTGGCATATCCATTGCCGTCAAGCTTTTGGCCGTTGACTTCATACCCGTTCCACATTGACGGCATTCGCAACAGACCGGTTCTGGACGGCCAGGTTGAATCCGCCGCGGATTCGGGAGGCAGATGGGTGCGCCAATAAAACTCCCATTCGCCATTCAGGAGCACCGGACCGTCGGAAGCCAAAATCCATTGCCGCAAATCCAGGGTGCCGTTGCGGGCTTCAGGGGAATCAATTATTCCGATTTTAAATGTAGCGAAAAGCAGGAAAACAGATAGTGCGGTGAAAAGTAGCCAGGCTATGGTGGGCAAGCGTTTTTTCATGGCCTTTTGCTTAAGGACATTTTATTTGAAAACAGCATTCCCTTTGACATTTGAGCCGGGAAAGACCATATCAGCATATACCTGAGAAATCAATCCCGGTTTGATGCTGCCCCGCTAGTCAAAAAACGGCGCCGCTTTTATTCGACTGAACCGGTGCGGACCGGATGTGCACATCCTGCTGGGGGAACGGGATTTCGATTCCCTCTTTGAGAAACCGTTTGTAGACCTCGGAATTCAGGGCATGGGACACGCGTCCCCGGAGAACCGGTTCTCCCACCCAGCATAACAATTCGTGATCGAGGCTGGAGTCGTTGAATTTGCGGAACCGCACCCGTGGTTTCGGCGTGCGACAGACATCCGGATTCCCATCGGC
>JASJCE010000233.1 GCA_030066155.1 Desulfobacterales bacterium
TGGATTTCAACCTGACCAAAGAACAGCAGATTATTCAAAAAGCGGCGCGGGAATTTGCCAAGGGCGAATTTACCGATGTGGCCCGGGACCTGGACATTAATGAAGAAATTCCCTTTGAAATTGTCGAAAAAGCACGGAAATTGGATCTCATGGGGCTATTCATCCCCGAGGAATACGGGGGACCTGGATTAGGATATCTGGAGCAGGCCATGGTGTTGGAGGAGTTCTGGAAAGTCGATCCGGGCATCGGGCAACAACTCAGCTCCGTTACGTTCGGGGCGGAAGAAGTGCTCCTGTTCGGCACCGAAGAGCAGAAAAAGAAATGGCTGCCGCCCCTGTTTGAGGGCGATGCCGTAATGGGCTTTGCCATTACCGAACCGGATGCCGGCAGCGATACGGCCTCAGCCGTCACAACCGCGGTAAAAGAAGGTGATGAATACGTGATTAACGGCAGCAAGGTCATGATCGGCAACGGCACAGTTGGTACTTTTCTGCTGGTTTATTGCCTGACAAGCCCGGAAGAGGAACGCAAGACCGCCCGCCACAGCATCATTATCGTCGAAACCGATCGAGATGGCTACAAAGCCGAACCCATGCACGGAAAAATGGGCCTCCGCGCGTCCGATACGTCGGCGGTCTATTTTAACAATGTTAGAGTCCCCAGGGAAAATCTGTTGGGGGTTGAAGGCAACGGGTTTATTCAATTGATGAAATTTTTTGACCATTCCCGGGCCTATGTCGCCGGCCATGGCGTCGGTTTGGCCCAGGGTGCAATGGATATGGCCATCAAACATGTCAAGGGTCGCAGGCAGTTTGGCCGTCCGATTGGCGCTTTTCAGGCAACCCAGTTTAAAATCGCCGAAATGGCAACTAAAATAGAAACGGCCCGCACCATGGTCTACCGGTCGGCCTGGCTCCTTGACCAGGGGAGGCCCGACACCAAACTGACCGCGATGGCCAAGCTGTTTGCCTGCCATGTAGCCGTTGAGGTTGTGGACGAAGCCCTACAATTGCACGGCGGCTATGGATACTGGAATGACTATCCCATCGAGCGGTTTTACCGCGCGGCTAAAGTGCTGGAAATCTACGAGGGTACCAAAGAGGTTGAAAAAATTGTCATTTCACGGGAGATACTGGGTAAGCTGTAAACATAAGTGTATTGTTATTTGTTATTGGAATAAGAACTCGGAGATCGGGCTTTCTGATAACGACCGCACCATTTCAGGCATTATAGCCGGCCGTCAGTGCGTTTACGGATGCGTCCAGCATTTTATTATTCCCGCCAAAGCGATGTTTCAAAACATCTTCAATATCGACCTTTGAGCAGAATAACGTTTCCTTTTTACCGATCGTTTGTTCAGTTTTTGCCAGTGCAAATCCCAAAACAATCAAATTAACCGCTTTGGTATTGCCAATTGACTGGGCAATTGAATCCGCATCGACATGTAGAACAGTCAAATCTTTCGGTATATCAATGTCATTGCTGGCGTTAGTAATCGACCAGCCTTCCGGCCGCAGAAAGTTGCGGTGTGCGACCAGATTTTCGGCTTTGAGAGCCAGCAAACCGTCTGCCTGCATGGGTCGGATGAGAGGGCTCAAAAATTCGCCAACTTTAAAGTGGGACAAAACGGTCCCGCCGCGCTGGGCCATACCATGGGTTTCCGAGGTGAAAACCGGCAATCCCTTATTGATGGCGGCCTCCGCCAGAAGGCGCGTCACAAACAATACCCCCTGTCCCCCAACACCGCTGATGATCAGCTGTTGGCTAATTGTTTCAGTCATTTCACCTCCAAGATTCTCACTCCAATTGAGTAAAAACCAATTGGAGTTATTTGTTATTCGTTATTGGTTAATGGTTTAAAAGGGATGAAGTCTTTTTTTATACGCCATTTATGATAGAAATATAAAATTAGGCCCGCATTCAATTCTAATAACGATTAACAAATAACGCCTAAATGAGCGTTTTTCGCTCATTTAGGGTCTCAACTTCTATCTTTTTATTTTCTCACCTTCTCACCTTCGCAACTTCTCAACTTCCATCCTTTATCCTCATCCATCCTTGATCACAATTGCCCCCTTGGGGCATACGTTCAAACACACACCGCATCCAATGCACAGTATCGGATCGACGGTGGTGTATTTATCGTCCTCATTTTCATCATGATATACCAGTGCCGGACATTCAAAATGCTTGATACAGTAAGCGCAACCGTCGCAGTCTTCCGTGATGTCAATCGGTATGGGCTTGGCTGCCTCGCCTTTGCGGGCCAGATCGATCACGCAGGGGTATCTCGAAATGACGACAGCCGGGCCGTTTTCGCGGCTGTATTTAACCGCCTCCTTCATAACGCCCGAGAATCCCTTAACATCGTATGGATTTGCCTCCTGGCAGTATTTCACGCCGCAGCCGCGAACCAGAGATTCGATATCGACGGCTGCCAGGGGTTCACCGCACGCACCGACGCCGCTCGTCGGTGTGGGCTGGCTGCCGGTCATGGCAGTCGTGCGGTTGTCCAGTATCACCAGGACGAATTTTACATTGTGGACTACGGCATCGATCAACGCCGGTACACCGGCATGAAAGAAGGTTGAATCTCCGATGGTCGCCACGATGTCCGGTCGTTTTTCTTTATTTTTGTGGGCATGGTAGAAGCCCGAGGCCTGGCTGATAGCGGCCCCCATACACAGCACGGTATCAACTGCACCCAGATTCAATCCCAGGGTGTAGCAGCCGATATCACTGGTAAAAATCCCGCCGCGCGCCGCTTTTTTGATGGCAAAAAAACTGGCACGGTGGGGGCAACCGGCGCACAATGTCGGTCGCCGACCGCTGGTAAACGGTATGGGCAGGGTTTGGGTTTCTCTGCCGACGAATTTGCCGACTATCTCTTCGATATGCTCCGGGTACAGTTCCCCGACGGAAGAAACCGCGTTGGACACCTTGCCTCTAATCCGGTGTCGATCCGCCAGCTGCATTTCGATAACCGCCATGGGCTCCTCGATCACCAGGATCTCATCATAGGTGCTGATCCAGTGAGTTATAAAATCAGCATGCAGCGGAAATGGTTGAAGAACCTGATAAAAGGGTATGCTCTGCCACAGATCCATTTCTTTCAGAATCTCTGCCGTATGCGCCGCAGCCACACCGGAAGACAGAATCGCTCTGGAGCCCTTGGCTTCCGGATTGAGACAAAGAGGCCGGGTGGCCTCATGCCGGGCAATGTCGGCCAGTTTCTTTTCCACTTGATTATGCAGATGAAACCGGAAGCGCGGCGTCGCCGCCCAGCGGCCGGGATCTTTTTCAAACTTTACGTCCCGCTCCAATTGGATGATGCTTTCCAGGGCGACGTCCTGTCGCGAGTGACAGACACGGGTGGTCGGTCGCAGCATCACCGGCGTATTGTACGTTTCAGAGATCTCATAGCCCAGAGCCACCATATTTTTAGCTTGATCGGGCGTATGGGGGTCCAGAACCGGGATTCTGGCCATCATGGCCATCAGACGGCTGTCCTGCTCGGTCTGTGAGGATATGGGACCGGGATCATCGGCACTGACCACGATGAACCCGCCCTTAACCCCCATGTAAGCGGCACTCATCAGGGGATCAGAGGCGACATTCAAACCAACCTGCTTCATGGCAACCGCCGTTCGCAATCCGGTCTGACAGCCGGCGTAGGCGATCTCGAACGCGATCTTTTCATTCACAGCCCACTGGGTATGCATGGAAATTTGATTTTCCTTTTGAAAAAAAGCAACTGCTGCCAGTATTTCGGAAGCCGGTGTGCCCGGATAGGAAGTTGCGACGGCACACCCGTTCTCAACCAGTCCCCGCGCAATGGCCTCATTGCCCAACAATAGTCTACGTTCAGTCACCGTTGTCGCCTCCAAATGAAATTCAGTTGATTGGTTGATTATGTTGACTGGTTGATGAGGAGGAAATGATGGAATCTGATTACATGAGATATTAATAATGTCAAAATGACTAAATTGCCTAAAATGCCTAAAATTAATGAATTCTGTCAAATTTTATTCGAATCAAACTTCATGCTCCGCTAAATTTATTCCAAAAATTTAGTCCGAAATCATAAATCCAAAATCGACAGGATTGCTCAATTCGTCATTCGACATTCGACATTCGTCATTCCATCGCCCCGCGGCCCGCTCCTACCTCCATATCCTATGCACCATGCACTATGCTCTATGCTCTATGCCCTCTGGCCTTTGCACTATGCTGTCTGCCCTTTCAATCCAAAATCCGGAATCCAAAATCCAAAATCGAAAAACCCGTAACTCGCAACCCGTGACACGTCACAGCTCAAACGGCGTAACGGTGATATTAAGCGGCAGATCACGCAATTTTTCCATCACATGGTTCGGTATCATCTCATCCGTGCGGAGAAATATCATGGTCTTGTCGCCGCCCTCCTCCTGGCCGACCCGCATGCTGCTGATATTGATTTTATTATCCCCCAGTAACGATCCAATACCGCCGATGGCTCCTGGTTTGTCATGGTTGTGGATCAGAACAAATCGGCCCTGGGGGTGGAGCTCCAATCGAAAATTATTGATATTGACCACCCGGGGGTCATGCTGTCCGAAAATGGTACCGGCAACTTTGCTTACCCCTCGACTGGATGCTATCTTGACGGTGATTAAGTTGACATATTCTTCCGTTTCGACGAGGGTCGTCTCCGTAACCTTTATGCCGCGCTCTTTTGCCATGACAGCGGCATTGACCGTATTGACCGTATCTTTGACAATGGGGGTCAACATGCCTTTTAAAACTGCAGTCGTTACCGGGGAAAGGTCAAATCCCTGAAAATCACCGGCATATTCAACCACGACTTCATTCACGGGGCCGGCGGATAGCTGAGCCAGCAGGCACCCCATACGATCGGCCAGAGTCAGCCACGGACCGATTTTCTCCAGTATTTCACCGCTAACGGCAGGCACGTTGACCGCATTGATGATGGTACCATCCTTCAAATAGGCGATGATTTGCTCTGCCACCTGAACGGCAACGTTGGTTTGCGCCTCCAGAGTAGACGCCCCCAGATGCGGCGTACAGATCACCCGATCGTTGTCAAACAGCGGGCTCACACCCGGCGGTTCATTTTCGAAGACATCCAGTGCGGCACCGGCCACTTTGCCGGATTTCAGGGCCTGATTGAGGTCCGCCTCATCCACAATGCCCCCACGGGCACAGTTGATAATCATCACCCCATCTTTCATCTGATCGAAAGCGGCTTTATCCAGTAATCCGACGGTATCCTTAAATTTGGGAACATGCACGGTTACATAGTCGGACCTTTTGAATAGGTCCGCCAACGATACTGCTTCGAAACCGGCCTTTTCGATTTGCTCGGGCGCGACAAACGGATCATGCACAATGACCCGCATTTTCAGCCCCCGGGCACGATCAGCGACAATGGATCCGATCTTTCCCATACCGATCAGGCCGAGAACTTTTTTGTAGACTTCTCTTCCCTGCAGTTTTTTCTTCGCCCATTGTCCTTCCTTCAACGTGGCGGTTCCCATGGGTATGTTGCGGGTCAACGCCATCATCATGGCAATGGTATGTTCGGCGGTTGTCACCACATTTCCGGTCGGCGTATTCATCACGATAACGCCGCGTTTGGTAGCGGTAGGGATGTCAACGTTATCAAGGCCGATTCCCGCCCGTCCGACCACCTTCAAGTTGGTCGCCGCTTCAAGGATATCCGCCGTAACCCGGGTTGCACTTCGAATGACGAGCGCATCATATTCTCCGATGATCCCTTTTAGTTCATCGGGCTGCAGACCGGTCTTGACGTCGACCTCCATCCCCGGTTCCTGCTGAAACATCTGTATTCCAACTTCACCGAGATTATCGCTAACCAAAACTTTCATACGTCCTCCAACACTTTGTATGCGGGGTAATTTGTCGATTTGGCAAGTTGGCTTTTTGAGTTGTACGACGGGCTTCGATTTACTAACGGTAAGGGCCCATCGATTCGGCCTGCGCCAGACCCTCCGATCCGGGGTGATTGGATATCAACCGGCACTTTGACTGGCTGTCCGTTCAGACCGCATAAACCGCAGCGAACCGGCAGGCGCGATATCGAAGTTGCTATGTCGTGCGCTTTTTGGCCAACTCGACCAATTCGACTAGACTGTTAACTTTCGGCTTGGGTCGGGCCGCCATCAAACGATTGAACTCGTTTGGCGGCAGATGATCTTCCAAATACCTGACGACATCAAAGTGCTCCCACCAGCAGTCCAGAATTTTAAAGCAGGGCTGCTGTTGATCGCCGCAGATTTTGCAGTAGTGGAATGGCACGGAGTTGCCAAGCCGGGGGCAACGCCGTATCAGCCTTTTTGCAGTGTTTGCCATTTTCGGGCCTATTTTGCGTAAATATACTTGACGCCGGCACGCTGAAAATTCCGGTGGTAACTGTCGGTCTAATGCTCGCTTTGCCTTCCAGCATCCCAGCCTTCCGGCTTCCCAACCGTGGGATACGCCATGTCGAGCCGTTTAGCGGCTTTTAACATGCTCCGGTTTGGGATATTGCTCGAGAATTTTTTCAGCTTCTTCAATTTCCTCCGCCGGATATTCGTAATCGGTGAGATTGCCTGCCAGGAACTGCTCGTAGGCGCCGAGATCAATCACACCATGACCGCTAAAGTTAAACAGAATAACTTTTTCTTTGCCCTCTTCCCTGGCCTGGCGTGCAAGGTCCACGACACAGGCCAACGCATGGTTGGTTTCGGGTGCGGAAATAAAGCCTTCGCTCCTGGCAACCATGAGGCCCGCTTCATAGGTTTCGATCTGATTGTATGCCTTGGGTTCCAGTAGCCCCTCATCCACCAGCTGACTCACCGTAGGTGCCATGCCGTGATAACGCAGGCCGCCGGCGTGCATCGGAGGCGGCACGAAGGTATGGCCGAGGCTGTGCATGGCCAGCAGCGGGGTCATGCCGATCGTGTCCCCATGATCATAGGTAAACGGGGCCCGGGTCAATGTCGGACAAGCCGCCGGTTCAACCGGGTGGATGGCAACATCCTTGCCGTTGAATTTGTCGTACACAAAGGGAAAGGCGAGGCCGGCAAAATTGCTGCCGCCGCCGGCACACCCGATGACAACGTCCGGATATTCGCCGATTTTTTCCATCTGCTTTTTGGCTTCCAAACCAATAACGGTCTGATGCAACATGACGTGATTGAGCACGCTGCCCAGGGAGTACCGGGTCTCTCCGGTTTCATCCGTGACAGCCGCCTCGATGGCTTCACTGATGGCAATACCCAGGCTGCCCGGCGTATCCGGGTCCTGCTCCAAAATCTGTCGGCCGGCTTTGGTTTCCGTGCTGGGACTGGCAACACAGTTGGCGCCCCAGGTGGCCATCATGGTTTTGCGATACGGTTTTTGATCAAAACTGATTCGGACCATATAGACTTTACATTCCAATCCGAACTGGGCACATGCAAATGAGAGCGCACTGCCCCATTGACCGGCGCCGGTCTCCGTCGTCAGTCGTTTGATACCAAACTCCTTGTTGTAATAGGCCTGGGCAACGGCCGTATTGGGTTTGTGGCTGCCGGGAGGACTGACGCCTTCATATTTGTAATATATCCTGGCGGGCGTATCCAAGGCCTTTTCCAACTCATAGGCGCGGACCAGCGGGGAAGGACGCCAAATTCTGAGGACCTTCAATACCTCTTCAGGAATGTCAATCCATCGCTCGCTGCTGACTTCCTGCTCGATCAAATTCATCGGAAAAACAGGGGCCAGCATATCCGGGCTGACCGGGTTTCCATCGGGCCCCAGGGGCGGATTCATTTTGATGTCTGCAAGCACATTGTACCATTGTCGCGGAATTTCATCTTCGGTCAAGAAAACTTTTTTGGTTTCCATTACGCCCTCCTTGCGCGTTTATTAAAGATCGACGAAAGCAACAACCTGACCCGGCCGGTCCGGGGAAAATAATCAGAATAGACTGCGGTAGAAAGAAACGTCAACGATCCCCAGGCGCTATTTGCCATGTTTGAAATTTCAGTAATATTGACTACTTAACCCTCTGAAATCAATTCATTTATTACCTTGACTTCATTTTGTATACGGTATACATACCTTAGTCAAGAAAATAATCCGAGCCCCCCTCCTTATCACGAACCCTCGGTAAAAGAAAGGAACTGCACCATGCCGAATGAAAAAAATCTTTACCGCTCTGCCGTTAATCCGCTGCTTCTCACACCCGACCGCCCGTTGCCGGACGAGGTCGCCGTAATCGGTGCCGGTACCATCGGGCCGGACATCGGCTATTATTTAAAAAGTGCCATGCCGGATTGCCGGCTTTTTCTGGTCGACGTTATGGAAGAGCCCCTGAAGCGGGCCGAGCATCGCATCAACGCTTATACCCAGAAGGCGATTGATCGAAAAAAGATGAAGCCGGAAAAGGCTGCCGCAGTTCGAGATAATATCGTTTATACAACCGATTACGATCAAATCAAAAATTGTGAACTGGTGATTGAAGCTGCCACTGAAGATATTCCGCTCAAACAAAAAATATTTGCAATGGTCGAAAAGATCGTTAGCCGGGATACGATTATCACGTCGAATACGAGTTCCATTCCGGCGGATCGAATTTTCTCGAAAATGAAGCTCCCGGAACGGACCTCCATCACCCATTTTTTCGCGCCGGCCTGGCGCAGCCTGCCGGTAGAAGTCATATCCTGGGACGGGGGCAGCCAGGAGGTGCTGGATTACCTGTTCTGGTTCTTTGCCCGGACCGGCAAGGCGCCGATCATCACCGCCAACGCCATTTGTTTTGTTCTGGATCGCATATTCGACAACTGGTGCAATGAATCCGCATATTTGCTGAAAAGCGCGACGGCCAGCCAGATTGACAAGGTGGCCGAAGAGTTTGTGTTTGCCGGCCCATTCTTTGTTCTGAATTTGGCCAACGGCAATCCAATCATCATTGAAACCAACACCCTGCAAATGGAAGAAGGTGCCCACTACAAGCCGGCATCGATCCTGGGCTCGGTGGACCGCTGGCTAACCCATCGCCCGGGCAGCCAGGTCGCCGTCAGTGAGGATCTCAAACAGACAATTCGGGACAGACTCCTGGGGATCCTGTTTTCCCAGTCGTTTGATATAATTGACCGGGGAATCGGCACCCGTGAAGATCTAAATTTCGGCTGCCAGGTTGCTCTGGGGTTTAAAAAAGGGCCTCTGGATCTCATGCGCGAGCTGGGCCAGGAAGAAGTCCATCGCATCATTCAAAAATTTGAGCGGGAGCGGCCCGGATTTCCCGGACCTCAACATGTCCTGGCTTCCTACCAGGAATTCAAGCGGTTTGTGTTAGTTGATGATATGGAAGGGGTTAAGCTTGTTACCATCCGCCGCCCCCAGGCCATGAATGCACTCAATGACGAGGTTACCGACGAGATTCTGGATGTGTTGACCCGCTATGAAAATGATCCCGCTGTAAAGGGATTCATTATCACCGGCTACGGAACGGCGGCCTTCTCCGCCGGTGCCGATATCGGCAAATTCCCCACCATGCTGGGCGATTCGGAGGCCTCGGCCCAGTACGCCAGAGACTGCGCCAAAGTTCAGGTGTTTATGGACCAAATGCAAAAGCCGGTGGTGGCCGCGTTAAATGGATTGGCCATGGGCGGCGGTCTGGAAGTTGCCATCCGCTGCCACAGCATCGTCGCCATGCAGCATGCCACGCTGCAATTTCCCGAAATAACGCTGGGCATTTTACCGGGTATCGGCGGTTGCGTCGTCCCCTATCGCAAGTGGCCCCGGGGCGCCGCCCTGTATCACGATATGATATGTTTCGCGAAGCCGCTCAAGGCCACCGAAGCCGCTGAAATTGGGATGGTGGCCGGACTGGCGGACAATCATCCGGATTTGATTCGGGCAGCTTTCGGTGAGATTGACCGTCTGCAGGGGAAGGTTGCCGGGATCCCGGACGGCAAAGTCGACATCCCGGAAATCAGTATTCCCGAGGCGCCTATAGCAGGCAAACAACCGCTGAGCAAAGAGGCGGTCGTGATTACCGCCCGAACCATTCAAAAAAGCGTTGCCACTGAGAATCTGGCCGAAGCCCTCGAGGTCGGCTACCGGGGATTCGGCGAAATCGCCTGCACCGATGCCGCCCAAGAAGGGATTTCAGCATTTTTGGAAAGGCGCAAACCGGAGTTTAAAAAGTAAAAATCCTGGCCCAGATGGCGAGGCTTTGGACCACACCATAGGGATTTAAGACTCAATTATCTCAACCGGAGGTGTTGAGGTTTCAGGTTTCAGAAAAAGATTTCGACCCTTGTGATTAGAGGTATTCATAATTGGCCCTGTCTTTCTCCGGCCTTGGTCTTTGGGTTCACCCCAAATAGGGTTCATAATTTAAGATTCGGTGTTCACTGAAACCCGAAACCTGAAACCTGAAACCTCTTAAACACTGGGTCTATGGCATAGCCAGTCGTCTCTGGCACCCGGCGGCGGGAGTTTTCGATTTGGAATAAAACTCCGCGTCTTTAGCGCCTCTGCGGTGAAAAACACTGCTGGCAACAAAATTCCGCTGCTGAGATTAAGAATTCTAAGGCTGGCCAAAGACCAATGATACATGTTTTCTCATCGCATCTTCATCCGGCAAGATGCAGACATTGGCGTTTGGCGTTGCGGTCCTGTCGATGATGGTGCGTCCTTGCTGATCTCCCGGTTTCGTTATCACCCGGACATGCGACGGCTGCAGTTCACATAAGGCAGGTGTTGTCGCAATGACCCCCGCTACGAGGTCCCACACATATACGCCACCGGGAGACATCGTCTGCAGCATCCATTCAAGCAGATTCACGGCCAATTGGCTTCCCGGCGAATTTGAACTTTTCCATCTTTCGGCATCTGACTTTTTCCAGACAACGCTTTGGGCTGCATCGAGAGGGGTAAGATGTATCGGTATGCCGGATTCGAATACCGCCCTTGCCGCCCGGGGGTCGATCCAAATGTTCCACTCCGATAGCGGAGTGAGTTCATTTTCCGCTTCGTTTCTGACATTGCCCGGCACCTGCAGTGCGCCGCCCATGCTGTCAACAGTCCTGATTTTCGAAGCAATGCCCGGGTCCAGACGCAAAGCCTCGGCAAGATTGGTATGCGGTCCGCTTACAAAGATAATCACGGGGGCCGATGAACGCCTGACGACATCAGCGATCAATCGGGCAGCCGATGCCGGTCCTGGCTTCGCTTCCAGCTCCGGCAGCGGAATTTGCCAGAAAGCATCCGAATTTTTGCGCCACGCTTCGGGAAATGCGTTGTTTCCCGATAGGGGCACGCTGCGACCGGCTGCGACCGGAATATCCGTTATGCCTAATCGGGAAAGCATGCGTCTGAGGTTTTGGGCAAAAACATCCGGATGCGCCAAACCGCAGGAGACCGTTATCGCTTTAACGTTGACACCGGGATGTCGAAGAAAGTAAAGCAAGGCAATAACACCATCCGGGCTGCCGTCGTCATCCCAAATCAGCGGGATTGGAGCATCACTCGATTTTCCGTAAGACTTTAATTCTGCCGATGTTGCCACCTCGGCCCCCCTACCAAAGTAAATCAATATGAACGCTAGCACCAATCCTATGATTTTTCTCATGAGCACCTGACGCAGCCTTTTACTTATCGGTCACACTGCGAAGCAAAATAGCATCCTCGGGACAGACTTCATGGCAGCAGAAACATCTGATGCACTTCGAATAGGTTACTTCTGCCTTGCGTTCTCCCACCTTAACTGCATCCTTGGGACAAATCCGTTCGCAATCCCCACAGGCTGAGCATTTATCGGAAATAACCGGGCTTTTTCGGGGAGGCTTTCTGCCGGTGAGCAGATGATCGGCCGTGTTTGGCAGCCTAAACCCATTGTAGCCAACCTCCCCGGGTTCCCGGATTGGATAGTCAATGTTTTCGGGCCACAGGCCGCGGAGTTTGGCCCTTTTGAGTACCGGTATACCCACGGGTTCGATATTCAAAATTCTGCACACCGCAATGTCCATGGCCACACAGTCCACCGATGCCAGAGCCAGATTCAATTCTACGGGATCCCCGCTTCCCGGACCCTGGCCCTGCATGGCCAGCATGCCGTCCATGATAAACAGGTGTGGCTTCACGACGGTCAGGATATCCAGCATCATGTCCGCAAAACTGACTCTGCCGGGAAACTGGGCATGGTATTTGGCTTTGGTTAAGCCCGGCACTGCGCCATACATGATCTTGCAGGCCAGAGTCATATACTGAAAAGAATGGGTTTTAAGTTTCGGCAGCGCGATGATTTTATCGAAATCAAACGCATAATTACAGATAGAAGATCTTTGCAGCCGTTTTCCTCCGAGGATATCGATTTTCCTGACGCCGGTATCGAAGTTCAAGGGAATTTTTTCCGCTGCCGCCAGGTCCTCAAATCCAGCACTCCGATAAGCCTTTCTGAGATTTCTTTTGGAAAAGGGCCCGGCAGGAGAATCACCGATAAAGGGCTCCCCACCCGCCGCCCTGACTGACCTTGCCACAGCCCGGACAAATTCAGGATGTGTCGTCACCGCCTTTTCCGGCCCTTTGGATGACAATAGGTTTACCTTGAGCAGAACTTTTTCGTTCTCTTTTACAAACTGCTCCATACCCCCGAGAGGCAAAAGAAGCTTTTC